>CAYYSY010000121.1:0-3377 GCA_964474355.1 uncultured Spirochaetaceae bacterium
GTCAACACGAGCTATGCCGCCAAGTCCTTGGGCGGTCATGGTGCGGATGCGTTCGCCTCTACCGCAGGTGCCCGCACGCGGGTCATCTACTCCGTCGGAGACTCGCAAGCACGACCGGATGGTGTGCTGGGCTACTCGAGCATCGCCGGAGGAGCCGGCGGCGATCCCAGTAGCCCGACGTACATGTCGCAGCTGGCGCAGTGGCTCACCGCGGACCACCACCGAGTGCCGATGAACAGCCGCGACGTGCGCGACGTGGCGGAGAAGGTGGAACTCTTCGAGCCGGCGCCGTAGCGGGCGTCGGCGAACGCAACCCGCTCAGAAGTCCGCATTCCCCGGCACCCGCGGAAACGGGATCACGTCGCGGATGTTGGCCATGCCGGTCACGTACTGCACGAGCCGCTCGAAGCCGAGCCCGAACCCCGCATGCGGCACGCTGCCGTGGCGGCGCAGGTCGAGGTACCACCAGTACTCGTCCTTCGACAGGCCGAGCTCTTCGAGCCGTGCGACGAGGCGGTCGTGGCGGTGCTCGCGCTGCGAGCCGCCGATGATCTCGCCGACTCTCGGCACCAGCACGTCCAGCGCGGCCACCGTGCGATCGTCGTCATTCAGATACATGTAGAAGGCCTTGATGCCCTTCGGATAGTCGGTGACGACGACCGGACACGCGAAATGCTTCTCGGCGAGATAGCGCTCGTGCTCGCTCTGGAGGTCGTGGCCCCACTCGACCGGATACTCGAAGGCCTCGCCGCAGCGCTGGAGGATCTCGACCGCCTCGGTATAGGTCACGCGCTCGAAGGGCGACTCGATCACGTGCGTCATGTTCGAGAGCACCGTGTCGTCGACGCGCTTGTCGAAGAACGCGAGGTCCTCCTCGCAGCGCTCGCGCAGGGTCGTGAACACCTCCTTCAGGAAGTCGGTGGCGAGGGTCGCGAGACCGTCGAGGTCACAGAACGCGACCTCGGGCTCGACCATCCAGAACTCGGCGAGGTGCCGGCTGGTGTTCGAGTTCTCGGCGCGAAACGTCGGGCCGAACGTGTAGACCTTGCTGTGCGACGACGCGGCGATCTCGGCCTCGAGCTGACCCGACACGGTGAGGAACGCCTCGCCGTGGAAGAAATCCTGCGAGAAGTCGACACTCCCCGATTCGCCACGCGGCGGCTCGCCCGCGTCGAGGGTCGAGACGCGGAACATCTCGCCTGCGCCCTCGGTGTCACTGCGCGTGATGATCGGAGAGTGCAGCTGGATGAAGCCACGCGCGTCGAAGAAGGCGTCGATCGCGCGCGCCGCCTCGTGCCGCACGCGGAGCACGGCGCCGATCGCGTTCGTGCGCGTGCGGAGATGGGCGATCGAGCGCAGGAACTCGAAGCCGTGCCGCTTCTTCTGCATGGGGTAGTCGTCTTCGACGGGCCCCACGAGATCGATGCGACTCACCTGGATCTCGTAGCGCTGACCGCCGCCGGGCGAGTCGACGAGCTCGCCTTCGACCTCGACGGCGCAGCCGGTGCCGAGCGCGCGCACCGCGTCGGGATAGCCCGCGCACGCATCGCCCGCGACCGCCTGCAGTCCTGAAAGACAGCTGCCGTCGTTCACGTCGAGAAACGACACGTTCTTCGAGTGGCGCACCGTGCGGAGCCACCCGCGCACGACGACGCTGCCCCCCGCCTCGGGCCGCTCGAGCAGGCTGCGGATCGACTCTGACATGACCTCGGCTCCCCCCATCGACGCGCAGAGTACCGCCGATTCGAGTGCGCCCGCTATCCTCGACCGCCCCGCCCCCGCAGCACGAGCCCCGCAGACATGTCGAAGATCAACTGGTTCCCCGGACACATGAACAAGGCCCGGCGCGAGCTCGCCGCGGCCATGAGACAGGTCGACGTGGTGATCGAGGTGCTCGACGCCCGGCTGCCCTGGTCGAGCCGCAACCCGATGCTCGCGAAGCTGCGCGGCGACCGGCCGTGCCTGCGCCTGCTCAACAAGGCCGATCTCGCCGACCCCGCCGTCACGAAGGCGTGGGTCGAGGCCTTTCGCGACGAAGAGGGCATCCGCGTCCTGCCCTTCGAGAGCGGGAAGCCGGCCGACATCAAGAAGGTCCCGGCCCTGTGCCGCAAGCTCGCGCCGCATCGAACGGCGCCGGGCAAGACCGTGCGCTGCATCGTGGTCGGCATCCCGAACGTCGGCAAGTCGACGCTGATCAACGGCCTCATCGGGCGCCGCTCCGCGAAGGTCGGCGACCAGCCGGCCGTGACCCGCGGCCAGCAGAGGTTCCACGTCGACGCGGGGATCAGCGTGTCCGACACGCCCGGCGTCCTCTGGCCCAAGCTCGAGGATCAGGCGGGTGCGTACAAGCTCGCGGCGTCGGGCGCGATCCGCGAGACGGCCTTCGACCCGATCGACGTCGCCGAGTTCGCGCTCGAGCTGCTCGCCGAGCGCTACCCCGACCTGCTGCGCGCCCGGTACAAGTCCGACGATCTGCCCGATGGCGGCCGGGCGCTGCTCGAGTGGGTCGGGCGCAGGCGCGGGCTGCTCGCGAAAGGCGGCGCCGTCGACCGCGACCGCGCAGCCGAGGTGGTGCTCCGCGAGCTGCAGAAGGGCCAGATCGGGCGCGTGAGCTTCGAGGGGCCCGACGTGAGGACGCAGGAAGAAGACGAAGACTCAGCGTGAGCGAGCGCGCCGACGCGCCCCCAGACTCAGCGTGACCGCGCGCGAAGCTCCACCTCTTCGATCTCGTCGAGCAGCGACACGTAGACGCGGTAGCGCTCCGCGTCGAGCTCGCCCGAGTCGAGCGCTGCGAGCACGCGGCAGCCGGGCTCGCTGCGATGCCGGCAGTCGCGAAACCGGCAGCCATCCCCTGCCCCGGGCAGATCACCGAACCCGATGAAGCCGTGGCTCAGCTCGAGGGCGCTCACCTCGACCGGACCGAAGTCGCGAAAGCCCGGCGTGTCGACGAGCTCGCCGCCGCCGGGCAGCTCGTGCAGGGTCGCGTTGGTCGTGACGTGCCGGCCGAGCCCGCTCTGCACGTTGATGTCGCCCACCTCGAGCTCGAGCGACGGACACAGCGCGTTGGCGAGCGACGACTTGCCCGCCCCGCTCGTCCCGACGAACGCGCCGCGGCGATCGGGCCGGAAGCACGCAGCGAGCGCATCGAGCCCCTCCCCCGTCTGCGCGCTCACGAAGACCACGTCGAGCGCATCGCCGTAGGTGCGCCGCATCTCGGCCAGCGTCTCCTTCGCACCCGGCTCGTCGGCCTTGTTGACGACGAGCATCGGCTCGATGCCCGCGGCCGACGCACCGACGCAGGCGCGATCGATGAAGCCCATCGGCGTCTCGGGCACGGGCGCCACCACGATGCCGAGCAGATCGAGGTCGGCGGCGAC
>CAYYSY010000122.1:0-31973 GCA_964474355.1 uncultured Spirochaetaceae bacterium
CGACCCGCGGCGTCGAGCAGCGGCTCGACGCGCTTCGCCGGGAGGGCCGCCTCGAGATCGACGTCGACCCGAGGGTCGCGGCCTGCGCCGCACTCGCAATGCAGACAGGCGTCGTGCTGCAATGGCTCGACGGCCGGCTGAACGCCGACCGCGAGATCCTCGTCGAGACCCTCACGCGGCTGCATCCGGCACTGAGCGCGTCTACGGCCTGAGCGCGCTCGGCGAGTAGACTCGAACCCGGCAATCTGAGCGCGTCGACGGACCGAGCGCGCTCGGCCCGCTGTGCGCGCTGGCTAGCGCCGTCCCCGCGCCCGGCGCAGATGGGCGTCGCGGTCGAGCTCGAGCCGCTCGGCCGCGTCCTTCACCTGGTCGTAGAGCGCGTGAACGTCGATGCGCTCCCGGGCCTTGACGCGCTTCGGGATCATCGTGATCGGGAAGAAGACCTGATCGGTCGTGCGGTACTGCAGCGCGCGGCTGTGGCCGTACTCGTCGTCGACGACGGCCCACTGGAGGATCCGGAGGTCGCGATCGAGGGCGTCGCCGAGCACGACGCCGAGCGACTGCTGCAGGTAGACGTCGCCCGAGCGGACGTGTCCCTCGTCGATCAGTCGTTGCAGCGCCTCGAGGTCGGTCGACGTGCTGCGACCGATCGCCAGGCCGAGATGTCGCCGCGCGAGCGTCGCGACCTGCTCGCGCTGCGACTCGGTCTTGCGGAGATCGGCCGGGCCGAAGGGGCCCACCGTCATCTCGTAGCTCGGCTTCGCGACGGGCTTCAGCAGGTCGTCGAGATCCTGCTGGGCGAGCGCGGGTGGCGCGAGCGCGAACGATGCGATCCAGGTGACGGAGACGAGCCGGAGCGCGAGCCGGGCGGTCCTTCTGAGCACGGAGGAGAGCTGCATGACCGCGGGAGGGTAGCGGTCCCGCCGTCACCGCGGCGGCTCCGCGAGCGCGTGTGCCATGCTCGGGCCAGGAGGCGTGCTGCGATGCCCGAGCTCCCGGACGTGACGGTCTACGTCGAGCGCCTGACGGCGCTGCTGGGTCAGCGCACGCTCGAGCGGCTTCGGATCCTCAGCCCGTCGGTCCTGAAGACCGTCGAGCCGAAGCCCGACGCGTGCGCGGGCCGCGCGGTCGTGGGCTTCTCGCGTCTGGGCAAGCGCGTGGTCTTCGAGCTCGAGGGCGACCTCTTCGTCGTCGTCCACCTGATGATCGCCGGGCGCTTCCATTGGAAGAAGGCCGGCGCGACACCACCGCGCAAGACCGGGCACGCGAGCTTCGACTTCGAGCACGGCTCGATGCATCTGACCGAGCAGGGCACGAAGAAGCGGGCGCGGATCCATCTGGTCGCCGGCCGCGAAGGCCTCGCCGAGCACGACCCGGGCGGCGTCGAGCCGCTGGAGTGCACCGTCGAAGCCTTCGCCGCCTCGCTGCGCTCAGAGAATCACACGCTCAAGCGTTCGCTCACGGCGCCGCATCTCTTCTCGGGCATCGGCAATGCGTACAGCGACGAGATCCTGCACGCGGCGCGGCTCTCCCCGGTGCAGCTCACGAAGAACCTCGACGACGAGACGATTGCGCGGCTCTTCGAGGCCACCCGAGACACCCTCACCACCTGGACCGCGCGGCTGCGCGAAGAGGTCGGCGACGGGTTCCCCGAGAAGGTCACGGCGTTTCGCCCCGAGATGGCGGTGCACGGTCGCTTCGGCCAGCTCTGCCCCGACTGCGGGACGAAGGTGCAGCGCATCGTGCGCGCCGAGAACGAGGTGAACTACTGCCCGGCGTGCCAGACCGGTGGCAAGCTGCTCGCCGACCGCGCGCTCTCGCGGCTGCTCAAGCAGGACTGGCCGAAGACGGTCGAGGAGTGGGAGGCGCGCCGTGAAGAGAGATCGCTGCCGGAGTGAGCGGCGCGAGCACGGCGCCGGACTACGCCGGCGTGGACGTGTCAGCGAGCCTCCGCCGACCGGCGCGCGTCGAGCGCGGCGAGGACGTCGGCGTGCTCCTGCTTCGTCATGCTGAAGAACCAGAAGAGGCATGTGCCCGCGCCATACACGACGAGGGGGAAGCCGCTCATCAGCAGCCGCATCGCGTCGAGGGTGGCTGGCGACTGCTCCGCGTTGGCCTCGAAGCCCACGCCCTGGAGCAGGAAGCCGACCATCGCCGCGGCGATGCCCGTCGCCATCTTCGAGGCGAGGTGCCAGACGGCGAAGTACACGCCCTCCTTGCGCTCGCCCGTGCGGAACTCGTCGTAGTCGATCACGTCGGCCTGGATGCTCGGCAGGATCACGTCGAGGCAGGAGAGGGCCAGGCCTGCGATCACGGCGATGACGATCGTGATCGCGAACCCTCCCTCCGGAACGAGACCGATGCTCGCGAGGGCGAGACCCACGATCCCCATGCTGACGAGCCCGAGGCTGCGCTTCTCGTACTGGCGGCCCAGCCGGATCCAGAAGGGGATGCCGACGATGGAGGCGAGGAAGAGCGACATCATCAGCGTCGACAGGAACTTCGCATCACCGAGCACGTAGTCGGCCCAGTAGGCGACCATGAGGCTGAGACCGCCGATGCCGATCTGCTGAAGGAAGAACATCCCCACGAGCAGACGGGCGTGCGGATTGCGGAGCACGTCCATGACGGCCTTGAGGGGCAGCTTCGCTCCACGGCCCTGGAACTCGGGGCGCTCCCGCAGAAAGAAGACGGGCACCACCATCAGCCCGAGCGTGGCCACGGCCGTGATCGACGCGAGTGAGAACGCGAACTCTCGCGGCGTGTCGCTGCCGGCGAGGAAGCCGATGGCGCCGAACACCCCGACCGTGCCGACGCCGAAGACGGCGCGCTTCACACCGAAGATGCGGTTGCGCTCGGTGTAGTCGCTCGACAGCTCCGCGCCGAGCGCGTCGTGAGGCATGTTGTAGACGGTCATCGCCGTGTAGAAGCCGACCACGCACACGGCCATCCACGCGGTGAGGGCGCCGCCCTGGAGGCTCGCCGGTGGCGTCAGCATGAAGAAGAAGACGACGCAGACCGGCAATGCGCCCGCGAGCATCCATGGGCGCCGTCTGCCCCAGCGCGTGTTCGTGCGATCGGACAGATAGCCCGCGAGCGGGTCGGAGATCGCGTCCCAGAACTTCGAGACCATGAAGATCATGCCCATGGCGGCAGGCGCGACGCCGAGCACGTCCGTGGAGTACTTGAGCAGGTACATCCCGGTGAACATGAACATGAAGGACTGGCCGAGGGCCGGCGAGGAGTAGACGAGCAGGGTCGACAGCGGCACGGGGCCCGCAGCCGCTGCTGCAGCCGGTCGGCGCAGGGGCTCGGTGGGCGCCTCGGCAACGCCTGCTGTGACCGGGGGGGAGGGGATGGCGGCGCTCCTCGTCGGGGCCGCGTCCGACGTTTCCGTGCCGGCGGCGGGGTCGAGCTCGACGTTCATGACCCTACTCCATCGGCACCGAAGCGCTCTCAGTGAACGAGTTCGAGCCTCTTCGGGCCGCGCAGGATCGTGTTGGTTCCCCACTCGATGGCGCGGTCGGGTGAATCACCGAGCTTCAGTTCGGGAAATCTCGAAAGCAGGGCATTCACGGCGAGCTCGCCCTCGAGCTTCGCGAGCTGCGCGCCCAGGCAGCGGTGCAGGCCGAAGCTGAACGAGAGGTGATGGCCCGCGTCGCGGGTCACGTCGAGCTCGTCGGGGCGGTCGAAGGCGTCGGGGTCGCGGTTGGCCGAGCCCAGCAGCAACACCATCTGCTGGCCCGCGCGCACGCGCTGACCGTGCAGCTCGGCGTCGCGCGTTGCGATGCGCGAGGTCAGCTGCACCGGGCTGTCGTAACGGAGCAGCTCGTCCACCGCGCCGGCGATGCGCTTCGGCTCCTCCCGCAGCATCGCCGCCTGCTCGGGGTGAGCGAGGAGTGCCAGCACCGCATTGCCGATGAGGCTCGTCGTCGTCTCGTTGCCCGCGACCATGAGCAGCACGCACGTGGCGCGCAGCTCCGACATCGAGAGCCGGTCGCCTTCCTCCTCGGCCGCGACCAGCCCCGAGAGCAGATCGTCGCGCGGCTCTGCACGGCGATCGTTCGCGACGGCCTCGATGTAGTCGCCGAACTCCTCCATCGCGGCGAGGCCTTCCTTCGCCTCCTCTAACGAGTTGTCACCGAGGGTCTTCACCGCCTCGTCCGACCAGTATCGGAAGCGGTCGCGATCTTCGGCGGGCACGCCGAGCATCTCGGCGATCATGATGATCGGGAAGGGCGCGGCGAGATCGGCGACGAGCTCGAGCCGGCCGTGACGCCCGCGCCCGGAGAGCAGCTCGTCGAGGATCTCCTCCGCGCGCCCGCGCAGCGACTCGATCGCGCGCGGCGTGAATGCCTTCGACACGAGCTTGCGCACACGCGTGTGGTCGGGCGGATCGCTGCGAAGCATCGTGATCAGACCGCTCTCGTAGAAGTCGGGGACGCCGTGTGCTGCGGCCCGGGCGCGGAACGAACGGGCGAGCGACCAGTTGCGCTCGTCCGCCGAGTAGCTCTTGTCGGCGAGCACGCTCTTGATGTCGTCGTAGCGCGAGAGCACCCAGCCGCCGCCGACCCAGCTGCGGTGCATCGGGTCGCTCTCGCGCAGCCGCCGGTAGAAGGGATATGGGTCGGCGCGCATCGAGGCGTCGGTCGGGTTGAACACGATGCCGGTTGCGAGCTTCTCGAGCCCGACGGTGGCGAGGGCGCGCGTCGTGAAGAGCGTGTCGTGCCAGGCGGTGCGGAGCGTCATGTCGGTCTCCCGGGTGGTGAGGGGCGCGATCCCGCGTTTCGTTTCTCGCTTCCGCTGCGACTCCGCAAGTGTCGTGCCGAGTTGCCGGGACCGCTCGGCTGAGCGGTGAGGTGCCTGACGCGCTCTCACGCGGGGCACGGCGGCCGCGGAGGTCTCAGCCGCAGCGTTCACGCGGCACCTCAGTGCAGCGTCGGGGCTGCATCGGCGCAGAGGTGGCTAGAGTCTGCGGAGTGCAGATGCCTCGCCTCCTCGCCCGCGACTCCGCCCGGCGCCTCCTCGTGATGGCCGCTCTGACCGTGGGCCTGGCCGGCTGCGGCGCGAAGATGCCGGACGACGTCGGTGTGGGCGCGCTCGCGCCCTGTCCCGGCACTCCGAACTGCGTGTCGAGCGTCGAGGTGCCCTCGAGCCCGGCGTACATCGAGCCGATGGCGGTGGTCGGTCCACCCGAGGCGGCATGGGCGGCGGTGCTCGAGGAGCTCGAGAGCTGGCAGCGGCTGCAGATCCTCGCGGCGACCGACGACGCGATCCACGCAGAGGTGAAGAGCCTCGTCTTCCGCTTCGAGGACGATCTCGAGCTGCGCCTGCAGCCGCTCGAGGCCCGCATCGACGTGCGGTCGGCGTCGCGCCTCGGCCGCTCGGACCTCGGCGCCAATCGGCGCCGCGTCGAGAAGCTGCGCGACGCGCTGACGCATCGCGGGGTCGTGTCGCCCGGCCCATCGACCTGGCAGGTCGCGCCGTGACATAGAGAGAAGGAGCACCATGCGCGCTGTCGTCTTTCGCCGCTTCGGTCCCCCCGAGTCCGCCGAGATCGTCGAACGGCCCGACCCGATGCCCGGCGAGGGCGAGCTGCTGCTTCGCGTCGAGGCGTTCTCGGTGAACCCCGTCGACTGGAAGATGATGACGGGCAAGCATCGGCTGATCCTGCGCCCGCGCTTCCCGGCAACGCCCTGTTTCGACGTGTGCGGCGTGGTCGAGACGCTCGGCGCCGGGGCCGAGGGCTTCGCGGTCGGCGAGCGTGTCGTGTGCCGGCCGCCGGGCCTCACGGGCGGCGCGGCAGCCGAGCGAATCGCCGTGCCGGCCGATGTTTCGGCGCCGGCTCCCTCGGGCCTGCCGGTCGAGGCGGCTGCGTCCTTGCCGCTCGCGGGGCAGACGGCGCTGCAGGCGCTGCGCGACGCGGGCGCCCTCGAGGCCGGCCGATCGGTGTGCGTCATCGGTGCATCGGGCGGGGTGGGTCATTTCGCCTTGCAGCTCGCGCGGCTGCACGGCGCGACGGTCAGCGCCGTGTGCAGCACCCGAAACGTCGCGCTCGCCGAACGCCTCGGCGCCGCGCGCGTCATCGACTACACCGCCGCGCCCGACGTGCGCGATTGGGGGGGCGAGTTCGACGCCATCGTCGACTGCGTCGGCGCGGCGAGCGCGGGCGAGCTGCGTCGGCTCTGCTCGCCGCGCGGCCGGGTCTCGCTCGTCGCCCCCGAGCCGCGACATCTGCCGGCGCTCGTGCTCTGGCCGCTCGTCTCCCGTCGGCGGGCGGGCATCACGATGCTCCGGCCCCGCGGCGACGACCTTCGGCTGCTCTGCGATCTCGCGGCGAAGGGCGAGCTCGAGGTGGTCGTCGACAGCGTGTTCGAGGGCCTCGAGTCGCTGCCGGCGGCGTTCGAGCGGTCGATGACCGGCCGCGTCGTCGGCAAGGTGGCCGTTCGGGTCTGAGTCCCGGCGGTCTGGGCGATCGCCGCTGCTCGAATCGGGCGGCTCGACTGAACCACGCCGCCATCGCTCGCTAGGCTCTCGGTTCGCCGCGAGGGCCGTGTGCCCGGCCGCTCGGGCGCCGGAGGCATCATGTCTGAGCATCACTGCAAGGTCACGTGGTCGCGGAGCGATCGCGAGTTCACCTACGAAACCATCTCCCGGGATCACGCCTGGTCGTTCCCTGGTGGCGTCGGGGTCGCCGCGAGCTCGGCGCCGGACTTCTTCGGCAGCCCCGATCGAGTCGATCCCGAGGAGGCGCTGGTCGCAGCGCTCTCGAGCTGTCACATGCTGACGTTCCTCGCGATCGCAGCTCGCAAGCGCCTCGTGATCGAGTCGTACGACGACGACGCGGTCGGCACGTTGGAGAAGAACGCGGACGGCAAGATGGCCGTGACGCGCGTCGTGCTGCGGCCGCGCATCGTATGGGGTGACGAGGTTGCACTCGACTCGGCCGCGATCGAGCGGATGCATCACCAGGCCCACGATCACTGCTTCATCGCGAACTCGGTGAAGACCGAGATCGTCGTAGAGCCGGCAGGCTGAAGGAAACACGATGGATCTCGGACTCTCTGGCAAGAACGTGGTGGTCACCGGTGCGAGCAAGGGCATCGGTCGCGCGACTGCGCTGACCTTCGCCGACGAGGGCGCCAACCTCGCCATCTGCGCGCGCAGCGAAGAGACCCTGTCGAAGACGGCGGAGGAGCTCCAGGCGAAGGGCGCGAAGGTGCACGCCGCGGTGTGCGACGTGCGCGACGCCGACGCACTCGGTGCGTTCCTCGACGCAGCGCACGCCGCGCTCGGCGGCGTCGACGTGCTGGTCAACAACGCGAGCGGCTTCGGCGTCACCGACGACGAGGAGGGGTGGCACACCTCGTTCGACGTGGACATGATGGCGACCGTGCGCGCGACCTGGAAGGTCGCGCCCTGGCTCGAGGCGGCGGGCGGCGGCGCGGTGATCCACATCGCGTCGACCTCGGGCCTCGAGGCCGGCTCACCGCCGGCCTACGCGGCGATGAAGGCCGCGATCATCAGCCACTCGAAGACGATGGCCGAGACCCTGGCGCCGAAGGGCATCCGCGTGAACTGCATCTCGCCGGGCTCGATCGAGTTCGCCGGAGGCATGTGGGAGACGATCAAGAACGTCGCCCCCGACCACTACGGCTCGATCCTCGGCACGATCCCCTTCGGCCGGCTGGGCACCGACTTCGAGGTGGCGAACGCGGTCGTGTTCCTCGCGAGCGAGCGAGCGAGCTGGATCGCGGGCGTGAACCTCCCCGTCGACGGGGTCCAACACAAGGGCAACCTGTGACCATGTCGCGCCGTTGCAGCGGACGTGCTGACGTCGTGGTGGTTCGGTGGAACGGGGCAGAGGAGTGGCTGGTCGGTGGTGCGTCGCATCTCGCCGGGGAGACGCACGCCGCTGAACGCCGGGCCGGGGCTTGCGGAGTTGGGTGCCCCTCGGCGTAGAGCGGCTCGGGTGATTGTGGATCCGGGGCTGGGTCGTCGCTTTCGGGTGGCGCGTTGGAAGTGAGGGGGAGGTCGAATGGCGTTGGGTCCCGATGACCTCGTGCTCTGTGCGGCAACGCTCGCGAAGGTGCCGCTGCTCGAGCGGATGGAGATCGCGGCGGCGGCCGGCTACACGGGGCTATCGCTCTTTCTCGACGATCTCGAAGGGCTCGGCATCGACGACGCGGAGCTGCGCGTGCGCCTCGACGCGCTCGGGCTCGAGGTGGGCGACCTCGACCCGCACCTCACCTGGGTGCCGGGGGTCGAGGCCGGTGGCGAGGGCTATCAGCGCTGGGATACCGACGACTTCCTACGCGCGGCGAAGCAGGTGCGAGCGCGCTCGATCAACGCGGCGTGCTTCGCGCCGGGCGTGACGTTCGAGCAGCTCGTCGAGCCCTTTCGTGAGCTCTGCGATCGCGCGGCCGACGCGGGGCTCTACGTGCACCTCGAGTTCATGCCCTTTGCGGCGATCCGTGACCTCGATACGGCGATCGCGCTGGTCGACGCCGCCGAGCGCGACAACGCCGGCATCATGTTCGACGTCTGGCATTTCGTGCGCAGCGGCAGCAGCCGTGAGACGCTGGCGCGCGAAGCGGCGCGGGTATGGGCGATCCAGCTCGACGACTGCCCGGCCGAGCCCGAGGCGAACCTCGTCGACGAGACGCTGCACCGCCGGCTGATGCCCGGCGAGGGCGACGCCGACGTGGCCGGGCTGATCCGGATCCTCGATGCCGGCGGGTGCAAGGCGCCACTCGGCGTCGAGATCTTCAGCGAAGAGCTCGAGACGATGTCGCCGGCCGACGCAGCGAAGCGGGCCATCGACGCGACGCGGAAGGTCGTCGCCGAGGCGCGGGGCGGCTGAGCGCGAGCGGCACTGAACGGTGAGGAACGATCGATGGACGCGGCGTGGAACGAGCGACTGAAGCGTGAGATGGACTTCGAGGCGGCGCGCACCGCGCCGCCCCAGGGCTTCCCCGACCTGCCCCCGCTCCCCGCCGCCCGCTACACCGACGAGGCCTTCTTCGAGCTCGAGCGGGAGCACCTGTGGAAGAAGAGCTGGGTCATGGCGGCGCACGTGGCCGACCTGCCCGAGCCCGGCAGTGCAGTTCGCTTCGATCATCTCGGGCCGCCGATCGCCGTCGTCCGCGGCAAGGACGACGTGGTGCGCGCCTTCTACAACGCGTGTCAGCACCGCGGCGCGCCGGTCGTGCGCGACGCCAGTGAGTGCGCGCAACGGCTGGTCTGCAAATACCACGGCTGGACCTACGAGCTCGACGGGCGGCTCGTCGGCGTGCCCGATGAGCGCGACTTCGGCACGCTCGATCGCGAGCGGCTCGGCCTCGTCCCCGTCCGCTGTGAGACGTACGCCGGGCTCGTCTTCGTGAACCTCGACCCCATTGCTGCGCCGCTGCTCGACTCGCTCGGCGCCTTCGCCGACGAGTTCGCACAATTCGAGACCGAGCAGCTCCGGCTCGTCGACCGCCACCACTTCATGCTCGACTGCAACTGGAAGGCGGCAATCGAAGCGAATCTCGAGGTGTATCACCTCAAGTTCATCCACCCCTACACGGTGAATCAGCTGCTCGACCACGCGCGCACGACGATCGGCCTGCTGCCCGGCGGTCACTCGCGCATGGTGTCGGCGAAGCGTGACCCGAACAACGACGCCGGCCTCTCGGCTGCCGGGCTGCCGCGCATCGCGAGCGTGAGCGAGATCGCGGCGATCACGAACCTCTCCTACACGGTCTTTCCCAACCTCGTGACGCCGACCGACATCGGGGGCTTCCCACTGCTGCAATTCTGGCCGGTCGACGTGCGCACGACACGCTTCGACGTGACGTGGCTCGTGGCCGACTGGGACGAAGGAGAGGCCGAGAGCGATCTGCCCGAGCACTGGAAGGCCTTCATCGGCATCTTCGACACGGTGCTCGGCGAGGACACCGCGAACCTCGACTGGATCCAGCGCTCGATGGAGTCGCCCGGCTGCGATTCGGTGCCGCTCTCGTACCAGGAGCGGCGCATCTACTGGCTGCACGAAGAGGTCGACCGCCACATCGGCGAAGAGCGCGTGCCGCCCGAGCTGCGTGTGCCGCCACGGCTCGGCGACTGGGCCGAGCGCGTATGAAGGGGATGGCCGCATGAGTGCGACCGGGCGCGAGTTCGAAGGCCGCAAGGTGCTCGTCACCCAGGCGGGCGACTACATGGGCCCGCCCATCGTGGAGCGCTTCCGCGAGGAGGGCGCCGAGGTCGTGGCCGCGCCGGGCCGCCTCACGGACGGGCTGAAGATCGACGAGCTCGTCCACGCCTGCCCCGAGCCCGACATCGTCATCGCGAACCTCGCCGCCGGTCCGAGTCCCCACGTCGTCGGTGAGATCGAGGACGGCGAGTGGGACGAGCTCTTCGACGTCATGGTGCGCCCGCTCATGTGGGTCGTGCGCGCGTTCGCGCCCGGCATGATGGAGCGCGGAGCGGGCAAGATCGTGGCGATGACGAGCGCGGCGCCCTTGCGCGGCATCCCTGCGACCTCGGCCTACTGCGCGGCACGCGGTGCCCAGAACGCGTTCGTGCGCGCCGCGGGCCTCGAGCTCGCGCGCGCCAACGTTCAGCTGAACGCCGTCGCCCAGAACTACGTGCACAACGAGGACTACTACCCCGACTCGCTCGTCGCGACCGAGCGCTTCCAGAAGAGCCTCGCGCGCAACGTCCCGATCGGTCGGCTCGCAAAGCCGCACGAGTCGGCCGACCTCGCGCTCTTTCTCGCGTCGCCGCGCAGTGACTTCATCGTGGGGCAGGTCGTGCCCTTCGCCGGCGGCTGGACGACGACGACGGGCTGACGTTGGGCGAAGCCAGCTCAGCTCGAAGGAATGCGATCGCCGCGCGACGTCGGGATGAGCGGCGTGCCGCGCAGCAGGCGCCAGCTCGCGGCAACGAACGTCAGGCTCACGACGAAGGCCGAGCCGCCCACGAAGACGAGGCCCTGCACCAGGCGAACGAGCTGCCGGGCGGGGTCGCTCGTCGATGCGCCATGCGGCATGGCGTCTGTGAGCCCGAGCCACAGCGCAGGCACGGTGACGAGCGCGACGAGCGCCACGCGCACGAGATGTGATGGCGGGGGATGCGACGCTGCCTCGACAGGCGGCCGCCCGAGCCAGCGCCAGCCCCAGACGCCGAGCAGCGCGAGCCCGAACGCGGTCGAGATGTGCTGCGCGATGCGCACGGGCCGGATCGTGATGCCACCGATCTCGCCCATCGGCGTGGCGAGCATCGGCACGGCGTGCGTGAGCGGCGTGCCGTAGTGCGTGAACGAGTCCCACATCAGGTGCGTCATCGCACCGAGTACGATGCAGAGCGCGACGCTGGCGATGGGCACGCGGGGCCACTCACCGCGCGCCCACGCGCCGGGCAGCCGCTCGCGCACGACCCGCGGCGCCACGTCGTGGAGCAGGGGCGCCGCGAACACGTGGAAGAACGCCCAGGTCGCTAGCCCCACCGGCAGGCAGAACCAGACGAGCGCCGGCAGGCTGTGGCTCTCCAGGCGCGCGACATCGAAGGGCAGGAAGTACGCGAGGTCGGGCGCCATGCTCCCGATCGCGAGCGCCGACACGACGCCATGGCGACCGAGCGCAGAGGCGAGCGGGACGGCGGCGACGATGTGGGCGGGGGTGAAGGGCATGCGTGTGGATCCGGCTCGGCGTGGGCAGTGGGCTCGCTCGACATCGTACGACGGGCGCGGGGCGGGGTGGGGACGAAGCGCGCCGACGAAGAGATGGGACGTCGGGGCCGCGCGTGCGGTTCGCCGATGACGAAATGGGACCTCGGGGCTGCGCGCCCGGTTCGCCCGGCAGTGGAGCTGCGTGTTCGCTGCGCGCGGCTGCCTCGGGGGGGCTAATCGCCCCCGGCGCGCGCGTGCACGGGCCGGCCCTCGAGCCAGGTCTCGACGAGCTCGCCGTCGGCGTCGAGCACCGCCAGATCAGCGCGTGCACCGGAGCGGAACGTGCCGCACTCGGCCTCGATCCCCAGCAACCGGGCGGGGCGCAGCGTGCAGGCCGCGACGGCGTCGTGGAGCGACGTGTGCGCGAAGGCGCGCAGATTCGAGATCGCGCGCGCGAGCTGAAGCCGGCTGCCGAGCAGCGTGCCGTCGGGCAGGCGGTTGGGCTCGACGTCGGGGGGCTCGTCCTCGGGCGGAGTCTCGAGATCGACACGATCGCTGATCAGCACGAGGCGCTCGCCGAGGGCACGCGCGGCCACGCGCACGACGTCGGGGTGCACGTGGGCGCCGTCGCAGATCAGGTCGCAGTGGAGGTGGTCGTGCACGAGCGCGGTGCCAGCGACGCCCGGCTCTCGATGATGCATCGGTCCCATCGCATTGAAGAGGTGGGTGACATGGCGCAGCCCCTGGTCGATCGCGGCATCGATGCTCGCGGCATCGGCGCGGCTATGACCGAGGGCGGCGAGCACGCCTCGGCGCGAGAGCTCGCCGAGCAGGATGTCGGCGCCCTCGAGCTCGGGGGCGAGCGTCACCATCGCGAGCGCGTCGCCCGCCCGGTCGAGCAGCTCGGCGTCGGCGCCGGAGTCGAAGGGGCGCATGCACTCGGCCTGCATCGCGCCGGGTGCCGCGCTCGAGATCCAGGGGCCCTCGAGATGCAGGCCGGCGCAACGCGCACCGCCGGGTGCGGGGGCGGACACCGCCGCGCAGAGCGCGGGCAGCGCATTGGCGAGCTGCTCGTGCGGCCAGGCCATGGTGGTCGCCAGGAAGGTGGTCGTGCCGCCGGCAAGCATGTGCGTGGCGCTTCGCGCGAGTGCGCTCGCGAACGCTTCGGTCGGTGCGTGGGCGAGCTCGCCGTGGAAGTGCAGATCGACGAAGCCCGGCGCGATGTATCGGCCCGTCATGTCGACGTTGCGCCAGTTGCCGCCGAGTGTCGCATCGGGGTCGAGGCGGTCGATGATCCGTCCGCCTTCGAAGAGCAGGGTCGCCGTGCCGATGTGATCGGCTTCGGGATCGAGCAGGGTGCCGCCCGTGAGAGCGAGTCGGGACACGATGGAGCACTCCCTGCTGCGGGACCGTTCGCGCTCGATCTGTGCAGCGTGAGTCGATCGGGGTCGCGTGCGCCGTCGGGCCCCCCTTTGCGTCGATCAGGGCGAGCCCGCTGGGCGCGAGTCGAGACGATAGACGAATCGATCGGGGTCGAACCCCTCGAGCTCGCCGTGTTTGCCCGGCTCGGCCACGAGTACCGCGGTCACGGGATAGACCCTTCCGCCGAGGCGCACGCGCACGTTCGGATCCTCGCGCAGATAGTCGAACCACTTTCGCCCGTCGGCGGGATCGATGTACAGCGCGCGGTCCTTCACCGTGTAGTTGAGCTCCACCGAGTAGGGGTCGCTCGGCCGCACCTCGAGATCGATGAACGCGTCGTCGACGAAGGACCAGTCGGTGACGGGCTCGGTCGCCACCTCGCCGCGAAGCTCGCCGCCTGGAATGATGAAGAAGGGGCCGCCACAGCCGGTGGAAGCGAGGGCGACGGCGGCGACCGTTGCGAGCAACGCGGCACGGGACGCGAGCGCCGCGAAGGCGATGGCGAAGAGAGAGTACAGTGAGAGCTTCATGGTCCAGGCACCTCCGACGGTGGTGACGCGCTCGAAGCCCAGCTGCTCGTAGAGTCGCCGGGCGAAGTTGTCGGGCTCGACGCTCAGGCTGAGCGCGTCGCGGCCGTCTCCGCGCGCGCGCGCGATGAGCGCCTGCATCAATGCGCGGCCGACGCCTTCGCCCCGCGCATGGCGCGCCACGCCGATCGCGATCTCGGGCGTCGTGGCATCGATGTACCCGTAGCTGTGCTCTGCGTCGGTGAAGAGCCGATGGAAGGCCGCGCCGACCGGTGTGGCGCCGTGGTCGTCGATGCGTTCCGCAATGACCGCGCGGTCGCCGGCGCGCCCGCTGAACCCGCGGATCCACTTCTGGAACTCGACGTCGCTGCGATGGTCGGCGAGCGCCGGCCGCTCGCGCTCGGGGCGCCAGAAGAACGCCTCGAAGAGCATGGCTTCGAGCAGCGACAGATCGTCGGCGTCGCCATCGCGCACGCGCATCGAGTCGCTCGAGGTGCCCATCCGTCAGCCGTGCGCAGCCGAGATCTGATCGAGATAGAAGACGTTGCCGTCGGGGTCCGCGACCAGTGCCATGAAGCCGCCCCAGGGCTGGCGCTCGGGCGCCATCGGAAACTCGACGCCCGCCGCCGAGAGCCGTGCGTGCTCGGCCTCGAGGTCGTCGACGTCGATGCCGACGCCGGTGTGGCGTCCGAGCAGCTCGGGCTGCGCGTCGCCGACCTGCGCGAGACCCAGCCGGATCGGTCCGGCGTCGAACGCGGCGTAGCCGTGGTCGGTATCTCTCTGCTGGGGTACGAAGCCGAGCACGTTCTCGTAGAAGTCGCAGGCGTGCGTGAGGTCACGTACGAAGACATTGACGTAGGCGATGCGGGCCATGGGGGCTCCTTCGAGTAGATCGCCGTCGCGGCGCCGGTGACGGGCGACACGCGATCGCGTCGTGCGAGCGTATCAGACCGGGCACCGCCCGGCGCAGCTTCAGTCGCTTGCGCTCGATGCTCCGCCCACGACTCGCGCCACGCGATCCCCCGCGAACGTGCCGAGCCAGAGGTCGTCGCCCACCTGGAGCGCCACCGTCGCGCCTCCCATCGGTGCGCCTTCGTGCTCGAACACGACCCGTGACTCGAGGGTCTCGCCGTCGAGGGCGACGATCTGGAACGCCATGGGGCAGCTGCCTTCGGCCAGCTCCATGCACCCGATGCTGTCGCGCATGCCCGCCGTATGCGAGGCCACGAGGAGCGTGCGGCCGTCGCTCGACCACGTCGAGTTGTCCGGGCTCGGGACGCTCGCGGTCGCCACGGTCTCGCCGGTCTCGACGTCGATCTTGCGGACCTCGCCCGCCATGTAGACGTTCACGTAGACGTGACGCCCGTCGGCCGAGAGCTCGAGGCCGTTGGGAAACGGGGCGTCGGTCCCCTCGACCTTCGTCCAACGATCGGGTGGGCTCCACGCGAGCACCCAGCCCACGTTCGAGCCGAAGAGTCCGGCCTTCAGCAGCCCGGTCCGTCCACCGCTGCGTGACATCATGTGGGTCGTGAGCAGGCCGCCCTCGGGTGTGTGCACCACGTCGTTCACGTACATGTCGTCGGGCAGCTCGGCGCAGCCGCGCCACGTGAAGCGGGTCTCGACGCCGGCCGGCGTGACCTCGAAGAACTCGATCGCCTCACGCCCGGCGTGGTTCACGACGAGCAGCTGCAGCCTGCCGTCGGCGCGTCGGGCGAGGTCGATGCCGTGGGGCCCGAAGGCGGCGCTCGGCGGACCGGGACAGGCCGGATCGCCCCAGGGATCGGTCTGCGGCGTGGCGTCCTCGGCGCGGAACCTCACGTGCGCGGCGGGCTGCGTCACGTCGAAGACGGCCAGGTTGCCGGGCTTCGTCCCGTTCATCGCGCCGTACTGGCTGGCGATCACCGTCCGACCATCGGGCAGGAGCGCGAGATCCTCGGGATTCTGGAACCCGCAATGGGGCTCGATCGTCGCGCTCGCTTCGCACGTCGTGATGGGCGGGGTCGGCTCGCCGCAGGCCGCGACGACGATGACGAGCACCGTCCACACCCACATGACACGAAGCTTCTGCCATCGCATCCAGAACTCCTTCCATCGGCTCGCCGGTCGAATGTCGGATTCTCGTGCGTCGCCCGTGGCGAATAATTTGCCCGCGCGCGAGCGACGGCCTGACCGGAGCCGGATCACCCCAGCCCGGTCCAGCTCGGGCAGCTCGGCCCCCGGCTCGTACCACGGCGCACGGTGCTCGACGAAGATGTGGCGATCGGCCGTGACGCCAGGGTCGCCCTCGAGCAGACCGGCCGGAACCTCGAACGTCTCGCCCTCGGGCTCGGGGCTCGGCACCGGTGAGCCGCACCGCGAGCAGAAGAAGGTCGCGTAGGCGGGCGGCGCCTCGCGCACCGGCAGCTCGAAGCGGCGCACGAGCTCGGCGCCTGCCGTCATGCGATAGCCGGCGGTCGCGACCATCAGCCCCGCGACGAAGGCCGAGCCCGACACGCGGCGACAGCGGGTGCAGTGGCAGAGCTCGAGGGGGCCGACGACCTGCGCGACCTCGAAGCGGACCTCGCCGCACAGGCAATGGCCGCGGATCACGTCGTGGGTGCTCGGCATGGGCGGCTCCGGTCGATCAATAGAGGAAGGGCACGATCCGCCGCGGCACGCGCTCGACGTAGCGCTGCCAGTCGTCCCCGTACTTGCGGGCGCAGTGCGCGGCGTCGCGTCGCTCGCGGTGGACGAGCAGGCCCACGAAGAAGATCGGATAGACGTAGACCAGCACGGTCGAGAGACCGGTGGCCAGCGACCACGCGAGCGCCATCAGCCAGTCGCCCAGGTAGTTGCAGTGACGGGCGAGGCCCCACCAGCCCGAGCACAGCAGCTTCGTGCCGCGCGCGGTCTCGACGTACTCGGCCGGCTGGCCCCAGATGCGGATCGTCGGGTCGCGCCGGAACTCGTGCTTCTGGGTGTTCGCCTGCCTGAAGACGAAGAGACCGCCTGCGCCGAGGAGCGCGACGCCCGCGAACGCCGGCCAGGGGAGCGAGACGGGCACCGCGACGAGATAGGGCAGCGGCGCCGAGTACACGAGCGGCACCATCGCGCACGAGCCCCACGTGAGCATCCAGCCCATGGGCTCGTTCTTCACGTCCCAGGCCGAGAGGATGTGCTCCTCGTGCCAGAAGTAGTCGACGAGGTACGCGGTCACGCCAGCGCACACGAGCACCATCGCGTTCGTGACCTCGCCGTGCCGCTCCTGCTGTGCGGCCGCGCACGAGAGCGCGAGCAGACCCCAGAGCGTGAGCCCCGGCTTGCCCTGCATCCAGTACTTCCAGTCGATGGCGCCGCTGCGCGGGTTGAGGGTCGCGCCGAGATAGAACGCCTCGATGAAGCCACGCTCTCGCTCGCTCTTGCTCGCCTCGCGGCGGCCGGTCACGTAGATCCAGGCGGCGAGCACGAACGCGCCGAGGTTCACAGTGACGGCGAGCGGCACGAGCTCGTCGTAGAGGAAGGGCGCGGGCAGCGGGCCGCTCGCGACGACACCCGCGGCGATGGCGTAGGTCGCGACGAGCACGGCCAGGCCGTTTCGCCGGTAGGTGTTGCGGCCGCCGCCAGAGAGCGGCGGGCCTTCGACGGTCGCGCCGGGCATCCACGCCGCGAGCGCGAGCTGCAAGGCGATCCACGCCGAGTAGAAGGCGAGCGTCGCGGGGGTCGGCGCGCGCAGCCCGCTCCAGAAGTCGACGCCGGGCCACACGAGCGCGCCATCGTGCAGCCGCACGCACAAGACGACGTAGAGCGAGAAGACCGGCAACCCGATGAGCTGGGCAGCGAAGCCGATGCGCTCGCCGGCGCTCGCGTGTGCTGCATCGCTCACGGCTGGAGCTCCAGCGACATGTGCGCCTCGTCGACGCGCGCGCCGTCGACGCGCAGCGCGTCGCGCTCGATGCCCCACTCGGTGAAGCCGAATGATGCGTAGAGCGTGCGCGCTGCGGCGTTCTCGACGCCGACGCCGAGATCGAGCCATGCGAGGCCGTCGAGCCCGCGCGCGTAGTCGACGAGTGCGGCGACGAGCGTGCGGCCGTGTCCCTTGCGTCGATGGGCGGGGTCGACGTACATGCCCCAGACCTGACCCCTGTGACGGCCTTTCGGGTGCGTCGGGCGATGCAGGCCGAGCACGCCGACGAGCTTGCCGCCGGTGAACGCACCGAACGCGGCGTCGTCCCGATCCGGCGTGAGCCGCGAGCGGATCAGGTCGAGATCGTGCTCCGAGGCGACGTCGGGTGACGAGCCGAAGGCCGCCGGGCTCTCTGCGAGCCCTTCGAGCCGAAGCGCGCGAAACGCCTCGGTGTCTTCGGGTGCGAGCCGGCGCACGCTCGAGGGCGGCACCACTCAGAGTCTTCCGGCCGCGGGAGCGTGCCCCGCGTGCCGCAGCATGCGCCACGCGCTCAGCCCACAGAGCAGGCCCACGATCTCGCCGCCGTGCAGCGCGAGGCCGAGCGCGTCCGGTGCGCCGGCGACGGCGAGGCTCACGAAGCGGCCCGCTACGAGCCCACCGAAGAGGAATACCTGGGCGCGCACGCCTGCCTCGACGCGCACGTCCCGCGCACCGCACCATGCGAGAAGCGCCGCGCAGCCGAGCGACAGCCCGCCGTACACCCCGCGGATGTCGTTGTCGGCGGTGACGCTGGTCAGCTCGAGGCCGACGAAACGGCCCATCGCAGCCGGTGCGGCGACGAAGGCCAGACCGATGCCCGCGAAGGGAAGCGCCGAGAGCAGCACGACGAGCCGCGGCCAGCTCATTGCGGGCGCGAGCTCACCTCGAAGAACAGGACGTTGCCTTCGCCGCTGCCGGGCGGCGGCGCGTACTTCGCGGCCACGGCATCGATGACGGCCTTCTTCGTCGCGTCGTCGTCGACGCGCCGAAGCGTCACCGGGTAGCGCTTGCCCCCGATGCGGATCACCGAGCGCCCGTCGTCCTGGGCGCGGTGATACCAGTCCTTGCCGGGCGGGAACGAGAGGCTCGCGGGGATGAAGGCACGCCCGTCGGCGAAGAGGATCCAGACGGTGCGCGAGATCGAGTCCTGCTCGAGCTGGAACTCGATCTCCTGAACGTCGGTGACGAAGCTCCAGTCCGTGACCGGAGCCTCGACCCACTCGCCCGAGGCGATCGGTCCACCCGGGATCATGGCGAGGGGCCCGTCGCCGCAGCGAGCACCGAAGTAGACGACGATGCCGAGGATCACGACTGCTGCGAGGCCGGAGCCGACGAATCTGAGGATCTTCATGGGTGCCTCCCGGGGCGCGTTCGAGCTTCCGGGATGTTCGGCGCCTGACGCCGCGCGCGCCAGCCGTGGCCCATCGCCCTCAGAACGGCACGACGAAGTTCAGCCAGCCCTGCATCCGGATCATGACGCGGCGGATCACGTGCGTGGGGGACGAGCTCGACGTGTAGATCGCCGCCGTGCCGATCGTGCCGCCCACGAGGTTCGGCTGGATCGCCTCGAGGTCGTCGGGGTGGAAGTCGAGCTGCACGGGAATCGGCTCCGGAGCGGGGCTCGGGTCGAGCGTCGGCAGCAGACCGCTCGGCGAGACCTGCCCCTGCGCCGTCGAAGGAACGATGCCCGAGACCGTGGCCCGGAGCGTCCGCCCCGGCAGCGCCTTCAGCGCCACCTCGACGGCCTGCCCCACCCGCACGTGGCGCGATACGTACTGGGGGAGCGCCACGATCGGGATCTGCGTGTCGACGGTGAACGCGACCCACGAGCGAATGGGCAGGTTCGCCACGCGTTGACCGGGACGCAGCGTCAGCGCGACCACGGTGCCGTCGGCGGGCGCGCGCACGATCGTCTGCTCGAGCTCGTAGCGGGCATTGACGAGCTTCGCCTCGAGCGAGTCGACGTCGGATCGGTAGCGGTCGATCCGCGCCTCCGGCGTCGCGCCGCGGCTCGCGAGCGCCTCCGCGTCGGCGAGCCGGGTGCGCGAGAGCACGAGGCTCGCCTCCAGGTCATCCACCTGGGCCTGGAATGGTACGGGGTCGATCACGAAGAGCGGCTCGCCCTCGCGCGCGATGCGCTCCGGCCAGGCGGCCAGGAACCACGCACCGCCAACGATCGTGCCGAGCAGCACGATGAGGACGATGAGCGCGAAGACGTCGAGACCGGTCACGTCTTGGCTCCTTCGAGGAGGGTGTGCACCATCCTTCGGCTGGAGCCCACGCGTCGGCGCGCGTCTAGTACCGCAGGTTCAGCCCGAGCAGGAACCCGTTCATGCGGACGTCGTACAGGAACCCGTCGTTCTCGTAGTCGACACCGATGACGCGGTAGCCCGCGGTGAGGCCCACGTAGTGGATGGGATACCAGGTGACGTTGCCGCCAGCCGACCAGTCGAGGTTCGCCGCGCCCGCACCAATGTCGCCGTAGGCGGCGACCTGCCACTTCTTCGTGATCGGCAACCGCCAGCGCAGGCCGACGATGCCGTCCCACCACGAGTCCTTGAACTCGCCCGAGAACGGGGCGGGCGTGCCTGGCCCGCTCGTCTCCGGGTCGAAGGCGGTCTGGTTCTTCACGTACCACCAGCGCGCGCCCGCGTACAGGTCGAGCGCGAACGACCGCTTAAGCGGCAGCTCGTACGCCGCCGCGAGCGTGCCGAAGGCCGAGTCGAGGTCGACGTCGGTCTGCACCGTGGCCGAGGGCGGCAACGATGCGGGCAGCTCGACCGACTGCTCTACAGAGAGCCGCACCCAGAAGTTGTCCGACATCAGATGCCAGCGTCGGAAGCGCACGTCGAGGAGGCCGGCGAAGCCGGCGTCGAGATTGCTCGCGAGATCGCCGAAGCTGGCGTCGACCGGGATCGTGCCCGTCCCGGCCGGCGTGGAGAGATCGCCGTTCAGGCCGGAGAGGAAGAGATAGGGTACGAGCTCGACGCTCCAGTCCCGCTTCCTCTCTTCGTCGAAGACCGACGGGCCCGTCGCCCACTCCCACGCCAGGCCCTGGGGAACGGCGACGGCGAGGCTCGCCACCCAGATGCCCGCGACGGCGGCGACCCGCTTCCACGTCGGATGGCTTCGACTCATCGCACTCGGCTCCTTCTCTCTCACTTGCCCCAATCGCCCACCGAATCGCTGCCGGGCAGATCGAACTCGATGTACTCCTTCACGTCGAAGGGCATCGACTCGACCATCGCCTTCACGCGCGCGCCGATGGCCTTCGTCTCGGGTCGTGCGTTCGAGAGCCCGGTGTAGGGGATGCCCTTCCCGTTCGGCTTGTCGGGGTACTTCTTCTTGAAGAGCTCGTGCCGCGCGCGCATCTGGTTGAACTGGCCCTGCGTGTGGATCAGGGGCACCAGCTGCGGGTTCTCCTCGCGCGGATCCATGTAGAGGTCGTAGTAGGCCTCGGGCATGCCCGACGCGGCGACGTCGCCGGCGCCGATCCAGTGGCGCTTGTAGCGGCCCTTGACCGTCGCGCCGAGCTCGTGTCCGGCGTAGATGAAGACGTAGTCGCGCCGGCTGTGCGTATCGCCCTTCAGCAGCACCGCCGTCTGATCGAGCCCGTCGACGACGCGGTCGGTCGGGATCTGCTCCGTCGCACGGCCGAGCCTTGCGAAGGTCGTGTAGAGATCGGTCACGTGGACGATGTCGCCCACGACCTGGCCCGGCTCGATCGTGCCGGGCCACCATGCGAAGGCCGGAGTGCGCACGCCGCCCTCGGTGAAGTCACCCTTTCCGCCGCGGTAGATCATCGGCAGCATGCCCCAGCCGGGCGGCGGGCTGTGCACCATCGGCCCATTGTCGGCCATGGCGATGAAGAGCGTGTTCTCGGCGATGCCGAGCTTCTTCAGCTCTTCCATGATGTTCCCGACGGAGGCTTCGAGGCCCCCGAGTGCGCCGGGTACCTTGAGGCCGGAGACGGACTTCTTCGGGATCTCGGGCGCGAGGAAATTCAGGAAGTTCGGCCAGTACGCCACGAAGAAGGGCTTGCCCGCCTCGGCGTTCTTGCGGATGAAGTCGAGCGTGCGCTTCTCGGCTTCGGGATCGAGCTTCTCGTAGCACTCGTTCGAAGTGCCGCACCATTCCTTGCCGAGCTCGCCCTTCTTCCCTTCGATGTTCATCACCCAGCCCTCGGGCACGAGGCCGGGCTCGTCGAGTGCGTAGGGGTCGGGCGGATAGATCTCGGGGTGCAGACCGAGCACGGCGTTCACCGCGTTGCCCTGCGGGCTGTACAGTGACGTGATCTGATTCATCGGCGTGAACAGAGCCTCGTCGAAGCCCTGGTTGTGGAGGTAGCTCTCCTCGACGTCGCCGAGGTGGCCCTTGCCGAAGAAGCCCGTCGCATAGCCGGCCTGCGAGAGCACCTCGGCGATGGTCACTTCCTCCTTGCGGAGGCCCGAGAACTCGTGCGGCATGCCGACGACGCCCATGCCGTGGCGGACGGGATGTCGCCCCGTCAGCATCGCCGCACGGGTCGGCGTGCATGAGGGCTCGGTGTACATGCGCGCGAAGTTGATGCCCTCCGCCGCCATTTGATTGATGTTCGGTGTCTCGTACCCGAAATTCTTCTGCAGACCGGGGTACCCGACGGCGCCGTAGGCCGTGTCGTCCCACAGCAGGTAGACGATGTTCGGCGGCGTGCCGTGCTTCGCCTTCAGCTCGTCGAGCCGCTTCTGGAGCTCGGCGTCCTCCTGGGCCCAGCGCTCGCCGTGCTGGGCCTTCAGGACGTAGAACTCCGCGTCGTGCACGACGTCGCGGTCGCGTGCGCTGGCGCAGGCAGGCAGGCAGAGCGCGACGATTACAGCCAGGTGTGTCATGTATCGAGTCATCTGGAGCCCTCCTTCCTCACGGACGGTGCGCGCGTGCTCTGCGAGACACCCGTCGAGCTTCCGCCGTCGGCGGAGCCCCTCTCGTGGGGCACACGAATGTGGCACTCACCACGGTGTCACGCCCCCCGGTGATCACGGAGGATTCCGGCGATCGCCGGTGACGGGTGAGCGGCGCAGTCATTCGTGGGCGCAATGGGCTGGAGCGATCACGCCGTGGAGCGCACCTCGCCGGCCATCGCATCTCGCTGTCGAGGTCGGACTGGGGTGTTTTACCTGCCCTCGAGACCGGCGGGAGGCCGAATCAGTCGCGGCGCTCAGACCCCGCTGAGCTCCGCTTCGACCTCTTCACGCAGCTCGGCGATCAGCTGCAGCATCGCCATGCGATGGCTCGCGTGGAGCCAATGCGCGGCGGGCGACTCGGCGAAGTCGGCGAACGCCGCGAGCTCTTCGTCGCTGGCGCCGCGGTAGACGAACATGAAGACGACCGACTGCTGGTTGCGCATCTGCTGGGCGTAGTGCGTGCGCAGGGCCGCGAGCTGCTGATCGATCGCCTCACGAGGCGTGCGCTCGGCCTCGGGCATGAGCGCCCGCGCGGCATAGGTGAGGATCTCGCCGACCCCGGCTTGCAGGAGCGCTGCGTCCTCGGTGGACTGCACCGCCGCATCGATGCGCTCGAAGAGCTTCACGCGCTCGACGGGCACCGGCTCCTTCGTGATCTGGTCGATGAAGGGCGAGACCTCGGCGTCCCAGTCGGTCTCGGCGGCAGCGGCCTCGAGCGCGAGCAGGTGCTTGCCGGTCTCGGACGTGTACCAGTCGGTGACCGCGCGAGCGGCGTCGGGGGTGTAGTCGGCGGCGAAGGCCCGCAGATGTCGCTCCACGGCTCGATCGGGCTCGCACGCCTTCGTCACGGCCGAGAGCCAGCGCTCGCGCTGGCTGGCGTCGAGCTGCTTCGTCATCGGGTGGTCGGGTGTCTGGATGGTCAGCTGCGCGGTCTCGACGAGTGTCTGGCAGAAGCTCTCGACGTTGGTCGAGAGGTCGGTCAGCTGATGCAGGGCGCGGACCTGTGCGGGCACGGCGGTCGGCTCCGCCTGCGCGAAGGGGGCCGCCACCGCGGAGCCGAGCGCCATCAGGCACACGAGCAGCGCCGCGCGCGCCCCCCGGCCATGCGGAGTCGGCTGTCTGCGCTGCATGCTGCGGAGGCTCGTGCTCGATTCGGTCAGGGGTCTTCTCACGGTCCCGCTCAGGTGGTGGCAGCCAGTGCACGCAACCGGGGGACGAGGGGGGGATCGGAGCGTGCGCCCCCTGTCTTGAGACCCGCGCGAGCGCGCGTGCGAAGTACGAAAACGTACGGCCGTGCACCTCAATCGACGCCCAGCCGCTTCAACGTCGCATGCGCCGCATCGAAGAGCGCGGCCGAGCCGCCTTCGGGTCCGGGCGCGGGCGCGTAGATCTTGTGGTCTGGACTGACGCGCAGCCGGTTACCTGCGTGTGTGAGAATCTGCACCAGGCGTTGCGGATCGATCTGGCTCTGCTCCGCCACCGCGAGAACGATCTCGCCTCGCGCGAGCCCGATCGAGACGAGACCGAGCTTGCGCGCCGCGATCTTCAAGCGGATCACTTCGATGAGATTGGCGGCTTCTTCCGGCAGCGCACCGTAGCGATCGAGCAGCTCGTCGCGGATCCGCCCGAGCTCGCTGCCGTCGGCCGCGCTGGACAGCCGCTTGTACAGCACGAGTCGCTGACTCACGTCCTCGACGTACGCCTCGGGCAGTCGCGCCACCACCGGCAGCCGGATCTCGGGGTCGATCACCTCCTCGTGGATGCGCCCGCGCAGCTCCTCGATGGTCTCCTCGAGCATCTCCATGTAGGTCTCGTAGCCGACGGCCCGCAGGTTGCCCGACTGCTCGCCGCCGAGGAGATCGCCGGCGCCTCGGATCTCGAGATCCATGTGCGCGAGGCGGAACCCGCTGCCGAGCTCCGTCATGTCCTGGATCGCCTCGAGGCGCCGTTGCGAGTCGCTCGACAGATTGCCGAGCTGGGCCGGGATCAGCAGGTACGCGTAGGCCCGATGAGTGCTGCGCCCGACCCGCCCGCGCAGCTGGTAGAGCTGTGCGAGCCCGAGCGCATCCGCGCGATTGATCAGGATCGTATTCGCTCGGGGGATGTCGATGCCGCTCTCGATGATCGTCGTGCAGAGCAGCACGTCGGCCTCGTGGTGCATGAACGCGTGCATGCGCTCGTCGAGCTCGCGCTCGCGCATCTGGCCGTGGGCGACGAGGACCCGCGCTTCGGGCACGACCCGCTCGAGCATCTCCTTCATGGCGCCGATCGACGCGACGCGGTTGTGGAGGAAGAACACCTGCCCCCCGCGCCGAAGCTCGCGCAGGATCGCCTCGCGGATGAGCGGCTCGCTGAAGCGCGAGACCTGTGTGCGGATCGACAGCCGGTCGACGGGCGGCGTCTCGATCACCGAGAGGTCCCGCACGCCGGTGAACGCCATCTGCAGGGTGCGCGGGATCGGGGTCGCGGTCAGCGTCAGCACGTCGACCGTCTTCTTGAGCCTCTTGATCCGCTCCTTGTGCGCGACGCCGAAGCGCTGCTCTTCATCCACGACGAGCAGCCCAAGGTCGCGGAACTGCACGTTCTTCTGGAGGATGCGGTGCGTGGCGATGACGATGTCGACGCTGCCGTCCGCGAGGCCCTCGAGCGCCCTCCGGCTCTCGGCAGGCGGCACGAAGCGAGAGAGCTGCGCGAGTCTGACCGGATAGCCGCTGAAGCGCGTCACGAACGTCTCGTAGTGCTGCTGGCAGAGCACCGTCGTGGGCACGAGCACCACCACCTGCTTGCCGTCCATGGCCGCACGGAACGCGGCACGGATCGCCACCTCGGTCTTGCCGTAGCCGACGTCGCCGCAGACCAGCCGATCCATCGGCCGCTCCTTCTGCATGTCGGCGAGCACGTCGTCGATGGCCCCGCTCTGGTCGGGCGTCTCCTCGAAGCCGAAGTTCGCCTCGAACTCCTCGAAGTACGCATCCCTCGGTGAATAGGCGAAGCCCGGCGCGAGCTCGCGCGCTGCGTGCATGGCGAGCAGCTCCTGCGCCATGTGGCGCATGCTCTTCTTGACCTTGTTGCGCGCCTTCTCCCAGGTCTCGCCGCCCAGACGATCGATGCGAGGCTTGACGCCGTCGGCCTGGCCGTAGCGGGCAACGAGGTTCAGGCGATGCACCGGCAGGAAGAGCCGATCGCCGCCCGCGTACTCGATGCAGAGCAGCTCGCTCTGGCCACCGCTCGTCTCGAGCTCGACGAGGCCCTTGTAGACGCCGATGCCGTGATCGTGATGGACCAGATAGTCGCCGGGCTCGAGCTGCGCGATGCCCTCGACGGCGGTGCCGTCCTTCCACGCACCCCGCACGCGCCGCTTCTCGCGCCGCCCGAAGATCTCCTCCTCGACGAGCACCGCGAGCTTGTCCTCGGGCAGCGAGAAGCCCTCGCTGTAGGGCGCCACCCGGATCTCGACGCGCCCGGGCCCCGACCAGTACCAGGCCGGCCGCGGATCGGTCTGGATCGTCGCTTCGATGCCGTAGTCGTCGAGCAGGTCGACGAGGCGATCGGCCGCCGACAGCGCGCTCACGACGATGGCGACCCGCCAGTCGCCAAGGAGCCAGTCCGCGAGCTGATCGGCCAGCGGCGCGAGCGCGCGCTCGTGGGTGCGGGCCTTCGCGAGCGTGCGCCGAAGCTCGTCGTGGGTGCGCACCTCGAGCTTGTGCCGCACTGCACCGTCTTCGAGATCGGCGACGTCGAGCCGCTCGAGCTGCACGGCCTTGCGCGCGACGAGCGCGTCGGCGACCTGGGCCTCGTCCGCGAGCAGCAGCTCGACGGGCGCCGATACGCGATCGGCCGCGCACGCGCTCTCGAAGCCGTGCCGCGCGTCTTCGTAGTAGCGCTGCCAGCGCTCGGCGCCGGCGTCGGGGTCGTCGACGATCACGAGCGTGTCCGGGGGCAGATAGTCGAGGACGGTCTCGAGATCGGGGTCGAGCAGCGGCGCGAGCGCCTCGACCCCGGGCGGCAGATGGCCGCGCAGCAGGTCGCCGATCAGCGTGTCGACGGCCGACTGCGAGATGTCGTGCTTCTCGGCCATGGCACGGATCGCATCGCCCCGGGCGATCACGCGATCGCGGTCGAAGAGCAGCTCGCGGGGCGGAGGCAGGTCGGCGTGCGCGAGCTTTGCTTGGGAGCGCTGGCTCGCCGGGTCGAAGTCGCGGATCGACTCGATGTCGTCGCCCCAGAACTCGACGCGCAGCGGATGCCGCCGGTGCGGCGGGAAGACGTCGACGATGCCGCCGCGCACGGCGAGCTCGCCCTTCTCTTCGACGATCGCCATCCGCGCATAGCCGTTGCCGACGAGGCGCTCGACGAGGGCGTCGCGATCGACCGTCTGGCCGACCTCGAGCTTGACCGTGCGCGCGCGCAGGGTCTCGCGCGAGGGCACTCGCGCGGCCAGGGCGGACCACGGGGCCACGACGACCTGCGGCCCCTCCCTGGCGCCGCGGCCCCCGAGAGACACGAGCGACCAGTCATGCAGCACCTGCATGCGCGCGGTCAGGACGAAGGGCTGTGGGCTGAACGTGTCGTAGGGGAGCGTGTCGTGGCGCGGGAAGGTCTGGACGCGCGGCTCGTCCTCGCGCTCGCCGAGCGCCGTGCGCAGGTCGTCGGCGAGGGCGTCGCCGCGCTTCGCCGTGGCCGCGAGCACGAGCACCGGCCCGTCGCCGTGCTCACGCACCAGCTCGGCGGCGACGCGCGCGCGGGCGCCTCCCTTCAGCCCGGTCAGCCGCACGCGCTTCTCGCGCGCGGCGAGCTCGCGGGCGAGCCGCTGGGTGGCGGACGTGAGCTTGCGGCGCTGGGCCAGGGCTTCGGCTCCCGGCGTGGCTCGCCCGGGGCGCCCTCCCTCGTCGGACGGACCCTGCTCGACCACGCACGAAAGCCCGCCGCACCCACCGGACGGGGGGGTGCACGGGCTGATTCGCCGGGCAATGTAGCGGATGGCGCTCGTTGCCGAGCGCGCTCTGTCTCTCTCTTGGCGAGCTCAGCCGAGCTTGCCGCGGGCTCTCTTTCTCGGGGGACCGTCGATGCGCCGCGTCTGTGCGCGTCGATGCGACCAGGTCTCGGCCCAGCCGGCCAGCGGCGCGAGCTTCTCGACGAGCTCCTCACCCTGGGGCGTCAGGCAATAGCCCTGGCGCTCCTCGATCGCGACGAGCCGCGCCTCGCGGAGGTCGGCCAGTCGCTGGTTGAGCGTGCTCGGCGACAGGCCGTCGCACGCCGCCTGCAGCGCGCGGAACTTGAGTGGCTCGGCGCGGAGCTCCCACAGGACGCGCATGCCCGCGCGGCGACCGAGCAGCTCCGCAAGCGCGGCCCAGCCCCGCGACGTCGTCGCACTCCCCGTGTCGACACCCTCGTTCTTCGCCGCAGCCTTCTCACTCCCGCCGAGGTCGCCCTTCTTCGTGGCGTCGTCGTCGACGCTCGCATCCTTGCGACCCCTGTCGCCGAGGCGCTTCTTCGGGTCCTTGCCCGACTTGCCGGTCTTCCCCGCGCCGAGGCTCTTGCCGAGGCTCGCCTTCTTGCTGCGGGTGCTCTTGCGCTTGTCGCGTCTGCCGCTCTTGCGCGTCGCCAAGGGGGGGTCTCCTGGTCGGTGGCGGTGCTTCGGTCTCCACTCGTGCCGGGCGCGTACGGGGTCGGACCCGACCGCCCGATAGGCTACGGAAAAACGAGCGATCTCGCGTGACGCGCGGCGGTGTGGCCGGGTATGATGCTGCTTCTCGAGCGCCTCGCGCCCGTCCGGGAGCCGAACGCCTTGGGCGACTTCGAAGCCGATACCCGAGTGAGCGGCGAGGACGGCCGCTACACCGCCACCCTCGTCGACGACTGGGCGATCTGGGGGCCGAACGGCGGCTACATCGCCTCGGTGGCGCTCCGGGCCGCAGGGGCGGAGAGCGTCTTCTCGCGCCCAGCGACATTCAAGTGCCAGTTTCTCGCACCAGGTCGATTCGACGCCGTCGACATCGCGGTCCAGTCGATTCGCCGGGGCCGCAACGCGGAGGCGCTCTCGGTCGTGATGACCCAGGGCGATCGCACCCTGCTCAGCGCCCTCGCCTGGACCGTGCCGGACGTCGACGAGCAGACGCCGCGCATGGAGCATGACTTCGCGCCGATGCCCGCTGTCCCGCCGGCGAGCGAGCTCATGGAGTCGCGCGAGATCGACGAGCGTTGGGGGCTCGAGCAGCATCCGTTCTGGGAGAACTTCGAGCGCTGGCCCGTGCACTGGCGCCCGCCCGAGGAGCGGGAGCCGACCGCGCCCTCGTTCGAGTGCTGGCATCGCTTCGTGCCGCAGCCGAGCTTCGACTGTCCCTTCACCGACGCGGCGCGCTCGCTGCTGCTGATCGATACGAACGGCTGGCCCGCGGCGCATCGTCCCTACGTCGATGAGCAGCCCTACATCGCACCGAATCTCGACGTGGCCGTGCAGTTCCATCGCTCGGCCCGCGACTCCGAGCTGCTGCTTTGCCAGAGCGAGGCGCCGGTCGCGGCCGAGGGCCTGATCGGCACGCGGGGTCGCGTCTGGGACGAGTCGGGGCGGCTCGTCGCAAGTGGCAGTGCACAGCTTCTCGTGCGCCCGATGCCGGTGCTGCCGTCGTGAGTGAGCGTTGAGCGACGACGCGCGAGTCGTCTTCGCCGATCGTGTCGAGCTCGCCGAGCGCGTGGAGCGCGAGACGCGCCGCTTCGTCGAGGGCTTCGTCATCGAGCTCGGCCTGTGCCCGTTCGCGAAGGTGCCGTGGTCGGAGGGTCGCGTCGAGGTGCGCGTGAGCGGCGCCCGCGACGAGGCCGAGCTGCTCGCCGACCTCGATGCCGAGATGGCGCGCCTGAAGGGTGCACCCGTGGGAGAGCTCGAGACGAGCCTGCTCGTGCACCCGCACGTGCTCGCCGACTTCGCCGTCTACAACGACTTCCTCGATCTCGCCGACGCGCTGCTGCGCGAGCGTGGCCACGAGGGTGTGCTGCAGATCGCGTCGTTCCACCCCGACTATCGGTTCGCAGGCGCGCCGTCGGACGATCCGGCAAACGCGACCAACCGCTCCCCCTGGCCGATGCTGCATCTGATTCGCGAGGCGAGCATCACGGCCGCCGTTGCGACTCATCCCGACCCGGACGGCATCCCCGCGCGCAACGTCGAGCTGCTGAGACAGCTCGGCCGCGACCGCGTGCGTGCCCTCCTCGAAGGTCTGCGCGACGGAGGTTGAGGCGTCCGCGGCGAGCGCGCGGCCAGCCCGAGCTCAGAGCGCGCGCGAAACGCAGCGGTCGGCGACCTCGTCGACGAAACGCAGGGTCTCCTCGGCCCGCGTCGCGGGGTCGTGATGGGTGGCGAGTCGTCGCTGCGCTCCCTCCCCGAGCCGCGCGCGAAGCGCTGCGTCCGTGTCGAGCGACGCGAGGGCGGCGGCAATGTCATCGGGCCCGGCTTCGACGTCGAGCAGCCAGGCGGACTCGCCGTGCACGAGCCCCTCTGCGACCGGCGCGAAGGCGAGGATCGCGCGCCCGGCCTCCATGTAGTTGAGCAGCTTGATCGGGTAGCCGCCCACGCGCCGGCGCAGGAGCGCCAGTGTCCGGGCGCCGAAGACGAGTCCCCGCATCTCGGCGAAGTCGTCGACGTGAACGACGCGCAGCGCACCGAGCGCGTTGCGCTCTGCATCGCTCACGGGTGCGTGCGTGGCGACGACGACGGGGGGTGCACCGGCCGGCCGGCGCGCCGCCGCGGCATCGAGCAGCTCGAGCTCCTGGTACGCGTCGAGGTTTCCCGAGTAGAGGACGTAGCCGCCACGGTTGAGTCCGTGCCGGGCGCATGCCGCCTCGATCGCTTCGTGCGAGGGCGGAGTCGTCGGCTCGAGGCCCGGTGGGATCACGGCGATCGGTCCACGCGCGGCGGCGCGCAGCGCGCGCTCGGCCGAGTGCGCGAGCGCGACGAGTCCGTCGGCCCGCCGGGCGAGCGCGCGGTCGATGCCGCCGCCGAGTGCGTCGGCGCTTCGCTTCGCCCAGCCGGGCAGGTACGCCGACAGCTCCACGTCGAGCAGCGTGTGCACGACGTACACGACCGGTACGTGCGTGAGGCGCCGCGCGGCGAGCGCGATCGCCGCGGCCTCGGCGTTGTGGGCGAGCACCGCGTCGAAGCGCTCGCTCCGGCACGTAGCGAGGAAGGTGCGGAGCAGCGCGGCGTCGGCCAGCGGCTTCGCGAGACTCGGCCCCGAGCGCATGTGTCTCGGGGCCGCGATCGACCGCGTCGCCACGACGCGGAGATCTTCGGGGCGCGCGCCGTGGCCCCGACCGTACGTGAAGAGCGTGCAGTCGCAGCCGGCGCGCGCGAGCGCCCGCGCCTGATCTTCGAAGTAGACCTGCGAGCCCTGGGGCAGCGGGTACGGGAACGCGCCGAGCAGGGCGAGCCTGGGCGCGCCCAACGGCTCAGGCCCGGGTCTGCCGCGCGGCGGCGCGTGCCGCGGCACGCTCGTCGTTGCGTGCGCGCGCGGCGGCCGTGCGCAGGCCGCGATGCAGCCGGAGCAGCTCGCCGAGTGCCTTCGCGATGACGCGCGGGTGCGCGCCCGACTGGCGTCCGTGGCGCCGGCGCCGGTGCGCCACCGGCACCTGATGGATGCGGAAGCCCGCCGTGCGTGCGCGCACGAGCAGCTCGGTGTTGATGAAGGCGCCGAGCGACTCGGTGTCGAGGCGCTCGATCACGTGGCGCCGAAACACCTTGAACGCGCAGTCGATGTCACGCACCGGGAGATCGAAGAGTGCCCGCACGAGCACGCCCCATCCCCAGGCGAGCACGAGCCGGGGCCAGGGGTCGCGGCGCGGCGCGCGGTAGCCGGCGACGATGTCGTAGTCGCCGGTGTGCTCGAGCAGCTTCTCGAGCTCGGCGAGGTCGAATTGAAGATCGGCGTCGCTGAAGAAGATGAGCTCGCCGCGCGCCGCCTCGAGGCCGGTGCGCAGCGCCGCGCCGTAGCCGGCGTTCGCGTGGTGGCGCACCAGGCGCACGCGGGGGTCGAGGGTCGCCCAGCCGCCGACGATGTCGGCGCTCGCGTCGCGGCTGCCGTCGTCGACGACGACGATCTCGAACTCGGGCGCGAGCCAGGCGCCGATCTGCCGCGCCGTGCGGATCAGCTCGGGGAGGTTCCGCTCTTCGTCGAAGACCGGGAAGACGAGCGAGAGGTCGGGCCGCGCGTCGGACGCGTCCTCTCTCGAGCCGTGTTCACACCATTCGCTCATTCGAGATATCCCAGGGCGCGCAGCCGCTCGGCGACCATGGCGTCCTCTTCCTCGCTGTACTCGGTGCGCCGGCGTGCGGCGCCGGCCGTCGACTCGGGCTTCCACTCGATGCCGACACCGTGGGCGATGGTGGCGGCGACCTGCGACAAGGTCGAGGGCCAGGGGAGCGGCTCGGTGGCCTGCTGCGCCTGCCGGACCCGCGGGCCGTCCGCGATGAAGATGCCATCACTGCGGTGCGTGCCGTTCATGCCGCGTCCGCGCCC
>CAYYSY010000123.1:0-34682 GCA_964474355.1 uncultured Spirochaetaceae bacterium
ACCGCCCCGTGCCCGCGGAATCGCGCGCCGCTGCTGCCTCAGTGGGCCTCGCGCCAGTTGCGGCCCCGGCCCACGTCGACGACCAGCGGCACCGAGAACTCGATGGCGTGCGTCATCTCGTGCTGCAGCAGCGCGCTGTGAGCATCGAACTCGGTGGGATCGATCTCGAAGACCAGCTCGTCGTGCACCTGCAGGATCATCGTCAGGTCGAGCGCCTGCGCGCGGGCGATCCGGTCGATCTTCACCATCGCCGCCTTGATGAGATCCGCCGCCGTCCCCTGGATCACCGTATTCACCGCCATGCGCTCGGCGGCCTGCTTGAGGACCCGGTTGCGGCTCGCGAGATCGGGCAGATAGCGCCGGCGCCCGAGGGCCGTCGTCACGTAGCCACGCTCGCGCGCCTCCGAGATCGTCTCGTCGATGAATCGGCGCACGCCCTCGTAGCGCGTGAAGTACGCGTCGATCGTCTCTTGCGCCTCGCCCGTCGCGATGCCGAGCTGATTCGCGAGACCGAACGCCGACGAGCCGTAGATGATCCCGAAGTTCACCGCCTTGGCGCGTGCGCGCAGCTCGGCGTCGACGTCTTCGATCGCGATGCCTGCCACCTCGGCCGCGGTCCGCGAGTGGATGTCCTCGCCCGAGCGGAAGGCATCCTGCAGGCTCTGGTCGCCCGAATAGTGGGCGAGGATGCGCAGCTCCACCTGCGAGTAGTCGGCTGAGATCAGCTCGTGCCCCTCGGCGGGCACGAACGCCTCGCGGATGCGGGCGCCCTCCTCGCCGCGGATCGGGATGTTCTGCACGTTCGGGTGGGTCGCGCTCATGCGGCCCGTGGCCGCGCCGTTCTGGTTGAACTGCGGGTGCACCCGGCCGGTCCGCTCGTCGACGAGCGGCGGCAGCGCGTCGATGTACGTGCTCATCAGCTTCGCGAGCTTCCGGTAGTCGAGGATCCGGCCGGGCAGCGGATGATGCAGCTTCAGCTGCTCGAGCACGCTCTCCGCCGTCGAGTACCCCGTCTTCGTCTTCTTGAGCGGCGGCAGGTTCAGCTTCTCGAAGAGGATCACCTGCAGCTGCTTGGGCGAGCTGATCAGGAACTCCTCGCCTGCGAGGTCGTAGATCTCGCGCTCGAAGGTCGCGAGGAGCTCGCCGTACTCCTTGCCAAGGGCCGCGAGCTTGTCTTCGTCGACGCGCACCCCGTTGCGCTCGACCCGGGCGAGCACGGTCGTGAGCGGCAGCTCGACGTCGCGGTAGAGATCGTCGAGACCGTGCTCTTCGAGTCGTGCCTGCATGCGGCCGATGAGCGCGTCGATGGCGACGACCTGCTCGGCCGCGAAGCGCTCCGCCACGTCGAGCGGCAGCGCGTCGGTGGCGATGGCCTTCGCGCCGCGACCCGCGACCTCCTCGAGGCTCTGCACCTTACGACCCGGGAGCAGCGATGCCGCGAGCGCATCGACGGCATGCGAGCCCGCCGGATCGGAGAGGAACGCGGCGACGGAGAGATCGCCGACGGGCACATCGGGCTCGATCCCGAGCGACTGGAGCCATGCGGCGAGCCGCTTCGCGTCGCCCGCACACCAGCGGCGATCGTCAGCGGCGAAGAACGACTCGAGCTCGGCAGCGACGGCATGGGCGCCCGGGCCCGCCGCCGCGCCGAGTCCGCCGATCGGCACGTAGGCCGCCCTGCCCTCTCCGAGCGCCAACGCCAGGCCGACCGGCTGGCTCGCGATGACGCTGCCCCCCGTCTCGAGCAGGAACATCGTCGCCGCGCCGCCCGCGGACGCCTCTTCGAGGCAGGCGCGGAGCGCGTCTGCGCTGGCGCAGCGATCGATCTCCACGGGCGCGGCGTCCGACTCCGCGGTCTTCGGGCCGCCTCCGTCGTCGTCGAGGGCGGCGAGCAGCCGGGTGAAGCCGAGCCGCTCGTACAGGGGGCGGAGCTTCTCGGCATCGGCCGGTGGCAGGGCGAGGTCTTCGAGGGAGCACGGCAGGTCGACGTCGCTTCGAAGGGTCGACAGCTCCTTCGAGAGGATCGCGTCATCGCGATGCTCGAGCAGCGCCTCGCGTGCCCGCTTCGCCTTCACGTCGCGGGCGTGCTCGAGCAGTGCCTCGAGGCTGCCCCACTCGCCGATCAGCTTCGCAGCACCCTTCTCGCCGATGCCCTTCACGCCGGGGATGTTGTCGCTCGAGTCGCCGACGAGCGCGCGCACGTCGAGCAGCTTGTCGGGGGTCACGCCGAAGCGCTCCTCGACCTCGGCGGGGCCGATGCGGCGATCCTTCATCGTGTCGAGCAGCGCGACGCGATCCGAGACGAGCTGCATCAGATCCTTGTCGGTGCTGACGATGCTGACTTCGACGTCGTCGGGAGCCTCGGCCACGAGCGTGGCCACGACGTCGTCCGCCTCGAAGCCCTCCACCTCGATCAGCCGGATGCCGTGCGCCTCGATCAGCTCACGGAGCACCGGCAGCTGCGCCGACAGGTCCTCGGGCTGGGCATCGCGCCCTGCCTTGTACTCGGGATACAACTCGTTGCGGAAGCTCCCGCCGCGTGGATCGAAGGCCACCACGATGAAGTCGGGCGACTGCTCGCGGATCACCTTGCCGAGCATGTTCTCGAAGCCGTGCAACGCGTTGGTCGGAAAGCCGTCCGGCGCACGCAGGTTGGGGATCGCGAAGAAGGCGCGGTACACGGTGTTCGCGCCGTCGATGACGACGAGGCGACGGCGTGCGGACTCTTTGGGGGCGTCGGATTCGGGGACCACGCGAGGAGCTTAGCCGGGGAGCCCGTCATTGGGGCGCGCACCGGCCGGGCCTCCCATCACGCGGTAGCCTCACCGCATGTCGACTCCGCATCAGCTGCCCCCCCGCCGCCACGGCCCGGCGTTCCGGCCGCGGTTCACGATCAGCATCCTGTATCTGGCCGGCTTTGCCCTCGTGTTCATGGGGCTGATGTGTCTGCCGGGCTTCATCGAGGTGCTCGCCGCGGGCGGCGACGAGGAGACGATCACGCGACGCGCTGCGGAGGTCGCGCGCGCGAACGCACGTCCCCCGATCGCGCTGCTGCTCTCGCTGCTCGCGACGGGGCTCGGTGGCTACTACGAGGTGTTGCCGGGGCTGCGCGAGGGCTGAGGGCCCGGATCGTGGGCGAGCTTCACTCGCCGGCGCTCACGCCGCGACGCGCTCGCTCACGTACTTCTCGACGTCTCCGAGGGTGCGCATCGACTCGGCGTCCTCGTCCGGGATCTCGATGTCGAACTCTTCCTCGATCGCCATCACGAGCTCGACGACGTCGAGAGAGTCGGCGCCCAGGTCCTCGAGGATGTTCGCGTCGGAGGTCAACGTGCCTGCATCGACGCCAAGCTGCTCGGCCACCAGCCCCCTGATCTTACCCGTCATCGCATCGCTCATGGCGTCTCCCCGATCACACCGGCTCACCGGCTCACCGGCCGCGTCTCGATTCGGACCCGTTCGTGAAGGTATCGCCGCCGTTCGTTCCTCGAGAACGCGTTGGTCGATGCCAGCAAGGTGAGTGCGTGCCGAATCCCGAAAGATGACCTGGAGTCACGGCCGGGATCGGCGGAGAATTTCCCATCCTGGGCAGTGTGTCAAGCCGAAGTGGGCTCGCTCGGGGCATCGCGCATTCCGTCGCCCTTCGAGAGACCCTTCACGATGAGATGGATCGCGTCCTTGAAGACCCGCTCGAGCGGCGCGCGCCGCAGGCTGCGCCGGGTCGACGTCGCTTCGGACTGGATCAGCGCAGTCGCCGTCGTCCAGAGGATGTGTGCGACCTCCCAGGTGTCGCACTCGACGAAGTCACCCCGCTCCACTGCACGCACGATCACACCCTCGAGCACGCGTAGGCTCGCTTCCCAGAGCCGCGCCACCTCGTTCACCACCGACTCGGGGAGGTCACCGATCACCGGCTGGTTGTCGATGGCCCAGAAGATCTGGAAGAGCTCCGGATGGCGCGTCCAGTAGTCGTAGTAGAAGTCACTGATCCGCTCGAGCTGCTCGATGGGCGAAGCGCCCTCCGACACGCACTCCTTCATGCGGTCGGTGAAGGCGTTGCCGTTGTCGGCGAGCACGGCGACGTAGAGATCGGCCTTGCTCTCGAAGTAGCGGTAGAGCGTGCCCTTCGCGACGCCGGCGCGCTCGGCCACCTCGTCGAGATTCGCCGCCATGAAGCCGTCGCGAAAGAAGACGTCACGCGCGCTGTCGAGGATGCGCCGCCGCGACTGAGCCTTGCGCTCGGCGCGATTGCCGCCTGCATCGCCATCGTGGCGTTCGGTGTTCACCGCCATCGCCCCCTCGGCTCCATCAGCTCTGCCACCTCTGCGATCGCTGCCACCTCTGCGACATTCTGCGACCTCTGCGATCGCTGCAGGCGCTGCCACCTCAGGCCGGAGGCAGATCCGCGCCTCGGAAGCCCAGCCCGGCATCGAGGTGCTCGCGGGCCAGCTCGACGTAGCTGAGTGTCCGCGCTCGCTGGGTGCGGATCTCGTCCGCTTCGAGCCGACGCACGCAGCGAGCGGGCGTGCCGATGGCCAGCATACCACTTTCGATCACCGTGCCCGGTGTCACGGTCGCGCCCGCGCCGACCCAGGCCTCGTCGCCGATCTCGGCGCCATCGAGCACGATGGCGCCGATGCCGATCAGCGCCCCGTCTCCCACCCGGCAGCCGTGGACGACCGCCCGATGCCCCACGGTCACCTCTTCGCCGATGTGGACCGGATGCAGATCGCGTGTGACGTGCAGGGTCGAGTTGTCCTGCACGTTGGAGCGTGCGCCGATGCGGATCCGCTCGACGTCTCCGCGCACGACGGTGCCGTACCAGACGGATGCCTCGGGGCCGATCTCGACGTCGCCGACGACGTGGCACCCCGGCGCGATCCAGCAGGTATCGGCCAGGCGGGGACGCCGCCCGAGGTGCGCGCCGATCAGCGGCGCCGCCACGCGGTCCAAGCTCAGACGTCCACCTTGTCGCTGCCGTCGTAGCGCACGGCCTCGAAGAGCACGGTCTGCACGTAGCGCTCGCCGTAGTCGCAGATGATCGTGACGATCGTCTTGTTCTCGTTGCCTTCCTGGGCGGCATACTTGATCGCCGCGGCGACGTTGGCTCCCGCCGAGATGCCGCAGAGGATCCCCTCCTCCTTCGCAAGCCGAAGCGCCGTCTCCACCGCCTCTGCGCTCGAGATCGTGATCACCTGATCGACGATCTCGGTGTCCATCACATCGGGCACGAAGCCCGCGCCGATGCCCTGGATCTTGTGCGGACCGGGCGCCCCGCCCGAGAGGATCGGGCTCTCGACGGGCTCCACGGCGACCGCGTGGAAGCTCGGCTTCTTCGGCTTGATGTAGCGGGACACGCCCGTGATCGTGCCGCCGGTGCCGACGCCCGCGACGATCGCGTCGACCTCGCCGTTCGTGTCGTCCCAGATCTCGGGCCCGGTCGTCTTCTCGTGGATGTCCGGGTTCGCCGGGTTGCGGAACTGCTGGGGCATGAAGACGTCCTCGATCGAGTCGTGGATCTCGTTCGCCTTCTCGATCGCGCCCTTCATGCCCTTCGCGCCATCGGTCAGCACGAGCTTCGTGCCGAAGGCGCGCATGGTCACGCGCCGCTCGGGGCTCATGGTGTCCGGCATCACGACGACGCAGTGATAGCCCTTTGCGGCCGCGACGAGTGAGAGCGCGATGCCCGTGTTGCCGCTCGTCGGCTCGACGATCGTCGTCTTGCCCGGCGTGATCACGCCCTCGCGCTCGGCGGCCTCGAACATCGAGAGCCCGATGCGGTCCTTGACGCTGTTGCCGGGATTCTGGCCCTCGAGCTTCCCGTAGATGGTGGCCGAGAGTCCCTCGGTGAGGCGATTCAGGCGGACCAGCGGCGTCCCGCCGATCAGCTCGGTGATGTTGTCATACGCGGCCATCTCGTCTCCTCGACGCTCGAGCGCCCTCTCTCGAATGCAGGAACGCGAGCATACACGGGCGCCCACCGCGTTTCACTCGGGCCCACGACCCGTCTCTGCGTCGCCCTGCGACCTGCCGTGCGCCTCCTCGACCTCGCCCAGAAGCGTCTCGACGAGCACGGTCGCATAGCTACCCGACGGCAGCGTGAAGACGAGACGAACGACGTCGTCATCGACGTCGACCGCGAGGTCTCGCACCGGCACACGCAGAGCGCGGCGATCACCCCTCGCCCGGACCCCGGGCGGTGTCGGCATGTCCTCGAGACCGAGCGCCGCGAGCACGTCCCGCTCTCGCTCGGCCACCGGCGAGCCGGGTACGCGGGCCTTCCGTCCGAAGATCGGCCCTGTCGCAGTGATCTCGAATGCCAGGGCGCGCGGCTGCTCGCGCGCGAGATCCTCGACCTCGAATAGCCCGCCCGACGCCACGACCTGCGCGACGTCACCGAGCTCGACCTCATCGATCGGAATCGGTCGCGCCTCGAGCACGGCGTTGAAGACGTGCGCCTGCAGCGCCGAGTGGAGGAAGCGCGCCTTGCGGCGGTCGCGCTCACGCGTCTCGCCGCGTGCGAGCGCGAGCGCGCGCTCGACGTTTCGCCCGCCCCGGCCGAAGCGCTGGGGACCGAACCGATTGGGCAGCCCGCGCGTGCGCACGTCCTCTGCCGCCGCGTGCAGCGGCGCCAGGCGCGCCTCGTCGACGCCGCGCACGACGAGCTCGAAGCGGTTCGAGCGCACGCGCCCGACACGCAGCTTGTGCGGATGGCGCTCCGCATCGAGCACACGCAGACCCGGCGCCTCGAGCGCCAGCGCCGCCGAGGGATCGAGACCCGGCACAGAGAGCCACTGCGTCGCCACGGCCCTGCGATCCTTGCGTCCCGCGTAGCCGACCTCCGAAGGCCGCACGCCCGCCGCGCGCGCCAGCATCCGAGCGACCTCGTCCGTCTCGAGCATGCACTTCTCGACGTGCAAGTAGGTGTGTCCGCCCTCGCCCGAGGGCGCGTACGCGAGCTCTTCGTCTACGCGAAAGTCCTCGGGCCGGGCGCGGAGGATCGGAGTGTCTTCGCTCAAGGGGCCTCGCCTCAGCGCGCGGGCGCGACGGCGGCCACGGGCGCGAAGGATCGCCGGTGCACCGGCGTGGCGCCGAGGCGCTGCAACGCATCGATGTGCTCCGCAGTGCCGTAGCCCATGTGCCGCCCGAACCCGTAGCCGGGATGTACCGCCTCGAGCTGGCGCATGATCGCGTCGCGATGGACCTTCGCGACGATGGACGCCGCGGCGATCGAGCCGTCCCGCGAGTCGCCCCGGATGAGCGACGTCTGCTGCCGGGGAGGCAGCCGCACGCCGGGCACGATGCGCGCATCGACCAGCAGATGATCGAGGGGACACTGCGCATCGACGGCCTCGACCGCCCGGCGCATCGCCTCGAGCGACGCGCGGTGGATGTTCAGACGATCGATCTCGTCGGGCGCGACCTCGCCAATGCCGACCGCGACCGCCTGCGCGCGAATGCGCTCGTCCAGTGCCTCGCGCCGCTTGCCCGACAGCTTCTTCGAGTCGTCGAGCCCGGGCAGATCGACCTCGTCCTGCAGCACGACCGCGGCGGCGACCACGGGCCCGGCCAGCGGGCCGACGCCGACCTCGTCGACGCCCGCGACGTAGCGGGCACCGCGCTCGCGCAGCGATCGGCGCAGCGCGAAGAGGCCGTCGAGTCGAGCACGTTCACGGTCGCGTGCATCACGCCGCTTTCGCCACGTTGCGGCGAGGGCGCGGGCGCCGGCGCGCGCATCCGAGTCGAGCGCGGCGCAGATGGTCTCGGCAGCAGCATCGTCGGCTGCGCCGTCGAGCATCTTGCGCAGTGCGCTGATCGAGTGGTCGCTCGGTTCCATGGCGACCGACGCTAGCAGGGTGCCGAGGAGCTCCGGACAGCGTCAGGCGTCTTCGTCCGTCGACGGTCGCGGTGGCTTCGATCCCGGCGCCTCACCCGCCTCGAGCTGCCGCTCGAGCCGCCGCAGCCGCCGCAGCGCATCGGGCAGCCGGGGCAGCGCCGCGGTCACCCGGTGCCAGCCCTTCTCGGGCACCGCAGGCTGGCCGAAGACCCGCGCACCCGGTGGCACGTCGCGCATGATGCCCGAGCGTGCCGCTGCGAACGCGCCCGCGCCGATCTCGACGTGATCCGCGACCCCGACCTGCCCCATGAGCGCGGCGCCCGCACCCACGCGTACGCTGCCGGCCAGGCCGACCTGCGCCGCGATCACGGCGCCTTCGCCGACGTCGCAGTTGTGAGCGATCTGCACGAGGTTGTCGATGCGCGCGCCACGGCGGATGCGCGTCTCGTCGAGGGTCGCGCGGTCGACCGTGGTGCCGGCGCCGATCTCGACGTCGTCCTCGATCACGACGATGCCGACCTGGGGGACCTTGAAGAGCCGGCCCTCTTCGTCGCCCGTGTAGCCGAAGCCGTCTGCCCCGAGCACGACGCCCGGATGCAGCACGACGCGACCCCCGACCCGCGTGCCCTCGCGCAGGACCACGCCCGCATGGATCGTGCAGTCGGCGCCGATCTCGACGTCGGGGTAGACCACGACGCCCGCGTGCAACGCCGTGCCCGGGCCGACCTTCGACCGCGCGCCGACGACGCAGCCCGGGCCGATGCTCGCCCGGCCGTCGATGAGCGCGTCCGGTGCGATCTCGACGCTTCGATCGGGGAATGGGCGCGCCTCGCCGGCGTCCATCAGCGCGCGCACGAGCCGCGCGAAGTCGAGATCGGGCCTGGCGCTTCGCACCACGGGGCGCTCGTCGACGTCGAGGCCAGGCGGGGCGACGAAGGCGGCGGCGCCGCTCTTGCGAGCGGAATCGACGTGGCGGGCGGTGCGGCAATGGGCGAGGTCGCCTGGGCCGGCTCGCTCGAGGGAGGCGACACCCTCGATCAGCGGATCGCCCGCACCATCGATGCGGACCTCACGACCGAGGTGGGCGGTGAGCTCGCCGAGGCGCGACGGCCGCGCCGCGCGCGGCACGAGCGGCGCGCCTACCGCGCGAGCAGGACCGCGACCGGCGAGGTCCGGGCCACCGCCGCCGCGTTGCTGCCCAGGAAGTAGTCGGTGATGCGGTTGCGACCGTATGCGCCCATGACGATCAGGCTCCCGCGCGCCTCACGTGCCGTGTCGACGATCTTCACGTCCGGGCGACCGAGGGTCGACGACGTCTCGCGCACCGGCACCTGCAGGCCGCCGACGAGCTGACGCACCTCCTCGAAGCGGGCGACGGCGCGGCCCTTGTCCTTCGAATCGACGAAGACGTGAACGCCTTCGTTCAGCCCGTTCGCGAGCGCGACGGCCATCTTCGCCGCGATCCGCGAGCCGGGCGAGCCATCGAAGCCCAGCACCAGCGGGCCGGAGAGCGGCGCGCCGGAGGGCACGATCACCGTGGAGCGATTGGTCTTGCGGATGACGCCATCGGTGGTGGAGCCGATGAGCGTCTTGGCTGCGCCGCCCGCACCGCCATCGCGGCCGATCACGAGCAGGTCGGTGCTGGCGGCGCGCTCGACGATCTGGTCGTCGGCTACGCCGGACACGACCTCGCAGCTCGCCTCGACGCCCTCGGCGCGCGCGCGCTCGGTGAAGCGCCGCGAGACGGCCTCCGCCCGCGCGCGGTAGAAGCTGGACAGCTCCGCCTCGGGGAACGCCGGGAGCTCGAGCCCGGCCGCACTCGGCGCCTTGATGCGATCGTCCTCGATGACGGTGACGCCGCTCAGCCGCGCTCGCAGCCGCGCCGCCAAGGCAATGCCGGTGCGCTCTGCTGCGCCCCCGTCGTCGGAGCCATCGGTTGCTACCAGGATCGATTCGACCATGACCGTTCCCGCCCGTTCCCCAGGGCCCTGGCTCGGGCCCGCGATGTGCCGACCGGGCGCTTCGCACCCCGCCGGTGGTCCGTGTCGGCATGCCCCCCGCGGCCACTTCTGACCCAAAGGGCGATCCGGGGAGATTATATGACCCCGGAGGGAATCGCAAACCTCGACCCGGGTCCAGCCCCGGGCGGGCGAGCCGCAACGGAGCCTGCCCGGATGGGCGTTCGGCCAGCGTGATATGCTGGCCGACCGCGCTCACGGGCGCGTCCTGCGGCGCCGAGCACACTGCACTTCTCGTCGAGGCCGCCGCCGCGATGCATCGGGTGCCAGGGGGATCGAGGTCATGAGTCGCAAGCAGGCCAGCTCGTCCCACAACGGAGCCTTCGAGCCCGAGCCCGAAGACGAGGACTCGGACGAGAACGCGTCGGGCCCCGTGCCGGAGATGATCCGCCGGATGGCGACGCTGGGGCTCACGGGCTTCTTCATGACCGAGGGCGCGATCCGCCGCGCCTTCGGCGAGGCGGTCCCCCAGGAGTGGATCGACTTCGCCAACGACCAGAGCGAGCGCACTCGCAGCGAGGTGATCGACCGCCTCGCGAACGAGATGGGCCGACAGCTCGCCGAGACCGATCCGGCAGAGCTGATGTCGAAGTTCCTCGAGGGCCACACGATCGAGATCGAGGCGAAGGTGCGAATCACGCCTCGAACCGACGACGAAGACTCGCCGCGCGTGCGCACCCGATTCAAGGCCAACCGGGACTAGAGGCCCGTGCACGCGGCAGCGGAGCACACGTCCGACGACCCGCGGAGCGCCCCCGGCGGCTGGACGCCGCTCCCCGCATTCGCCCTCGCGCTCTCGACCCTCGCGTACGCCGCCCTCATCCACCACGGTCTCGGCGCACCGCCCGGCGGCCTGGCCACCGACTGGTGGCAGCCCACCGGCTTCCTGAGGGACTGGCCCTGGATCGGCCGCTGGATCGGCACGCCGGGGGTCGGTATCGCCCTGCTGGCGGCGCCCACGGCCGCGATCCTCGGCCTGCTCTACGTGCGCCCGGCGCCGGCGCTGGCGCGAGCCCTCGCCGCCATGAGCACGGCGAGCGTCGCGATCCTCGCCTTCTACGGCCTGCTCCCGTCCGCGTACGGCGTCTGGTCCTTCTTCCACTGGCGCGGCTCGGCCGTCATGCTCGTGAGCGGCGCGCTGCTGGGCTGCACGCTCGCCGCGCCCGATCTGGCCCGGGGCCTGCGCCGCTGCCCCGCGGCCCTGCAGATCGCGCTCTACGGCTCGGTCTTCTTCGGCGTGAGCGCGCTCATCCGCAACGCCACGGGCTGGGATCCCTACCTGTCGTTCAACGTCTCGCCCTGGCCGGCGGTTCCGGTGCTCGCGCTCGAGATCGGCGCGTACACGTGGGTCGGCGCACTGACCGGCATGGCGATCGCGGCCGCCAGCGTGGCATCCGCCACGACCGCGGCGGGCCGGGCAACCGGCCTGACCGTCGGCGTCTTCTGGCCGGTGCTGTGGTTCGGCTTCGGGTTCCCGCACACCGATGCGGGCCTGCTCTTCGCCGGGCTGGGGATCTCCGCGGCGCTCGTGGCGGTCGCCGTGCTCACCCGGGCCGGCGGTCGGGCCGCGCTGGCCGAGCGGGCGATGGCCCTGGGGCTCGGCGCTACGCTCGTGGCGCTGCCGCTCGTCACCGGCCGCGCACTGGCGGATGGCGACTTCACGGTCTCCAAGCACGTGCGGGCGCGGGTCGTGATCGACGCGCTGGCCGCCCACTACGACGAAGAGGGCATCTATCCCGAGACGCTCGACGAGCTCGTCGAGTGGGGAATGCTCGAAGAGGTCCCTACGCCGCGGGTCGGCTCCGGCCTGTGGCACACGCTCGGCGTGACCGACCAGTACGAGTTCGACTATCGCAACCTCGGCAGCAGCTACGTGCTCGAGTTCGTCGCCACGGAGTGGGTGATGTGCTCGTACAACCCGCCCTGGGAGGACGACTTCGCCGACGAGGATGACGCGCGCGCCGACTTCGGCGACGAGGTGGCCGACCCCGAGGCCGCCTTCGGCGAGTGCCTCGACGTCTGCCACGCCTCGTGCCGCAACGACTGCGACGCCTTCTGCACCGACGCCTGCGAGGCGGAGCGCACCGAGCGGGCGGCGATCGCGGCGGCCGAGGCGGAGGATTCGGGCGGCGAGGCGTGGTCCTGCCCAGACTCGAGGCCCGAGCTCTGGTGAGGCGGGATGCCCCGCGGAGCGTCCTCCCTCGAACGAGCTGCATGGCATAGACTCGGAGCACCTCTTCGAGGCCCGAGGTCACCCGCACGCCATGCCCCCGACCGACCCCCTCCCGATCGCCGAGCGCGCCCAGCGCGTCCGTCGCATCTCGACCACGTTCGGGCGGATCTATCTCGGCGTGAAGTCCAATCAGTGGATCGCGAAGCGGCTCGCGCCTCCGGACATGGACGCACGCTGGGCAGCGCTCCACGAGACGTCGGCGTGGCGCGTCCACGACCTCGCCGTCGATCTCCGCGGCATGATCTTGAAGGCGTGCCAGTTCATGTCCGCTCGGCCCGACGTCCTGCCGCCCGCGTACATCGAGACCCTCGGCCGCCTGCAGGATCGCGTCCCCGCCCACGACTTCGAGATCCTCCGGCACGATGTCGAGCGCGCCGTCGGCGGCCCGGTCGACCGCGTCTTCGGCGAGTTCGACCAGAAGCCGCTCGCCGCCGCCTCCCTGGCCCAGGTCCACGGCGCCGTGCTGCAGAGCGGCGAGCGCGTCGCCGTGAAGATCCAGTACCCCGAGATCGGGGCGCTCGTACGCCACGACCTCGCGAACCTGCACGTCCTCTTCCGCGCCGTCGGCTTCGTCGAGCGCGACCTCGACGTGATGCCGCTGTTCAAGGAGCTGCAGCAGAACGTGCCGCGTGAGCTCGACTTCACGCGCGAGGCCGATGCGGCCGAGCGGGTCGGCGGCTTCTTCGAAGAGCGCGACGACGTGCGCGTGCCGGGGCTGCACCGCGAGCTGTCTTCGCGCCGCGTGCTGGTGATGGAGCGCATCGAGGGCATCAAGATCGACGACACGCTGGCCATCGAGCGCGCGGGCATCGACACGAACGCCGTCATGACGACGCTGGTCGAGGCCTACTGCGAGCAGATCTTCGTGCACGGCGTGTTCCACGCCGATCCGCATCCAGGCAACCTCATGGTCGAGGTGCTCGACGGCGATCGCCCGGACGGCAGCCGGCGCTTCCGCATCGTGTTCCTCGACTTCGGGCTGACGAAGACGCTGCCCAAGCGCTTCCGCGAGGCGACGGCGGCGTTCGCCGCCGCGTTGCTCGGTGGCGATGCACGCGCCATGGCCGAGTCGCTCGCCGGCATGGGCTTCGAGACGCGGGAGGGTGGCGTCGATGCCCTCGAGGCGATCACCGACGTCCTGCTGCGCACGGCGACGCGCCTTCGCAAGCAGGCGTACGTCGACCGGAACGTGGTGAGAGAGGCCGCGGGCGACCTGCCGAGGATGATCCGCGAGAACCCGATCGTGCGCGTGCCCGGGCACCTGGTCCTCGTCGGCCGGGTGATCGCGCTGCTCGCCGGCCTCGGGCACAGCCTGCAGGCACGCGTCGACATGATCCCCACGGTCCTGCCCTACGTGATGGGAGTGCAACGCACGGCGCCCGGTCGCAGCGCCGGGGCGTCGTGACGAGCGGCGCGCAGGACTGGGGCCTCGACGGCCTCGCGCTCGGCGTCGCGATCGCCGGCCCGATCCACGCCACCGAGTGGGCGCGCGGCCTCGAGTGGGTCGACCGGGCCGAGACGCTCGGCCTGCACTCGGTGTGGGTGCCCGAGATGCACTTCACGCCGACGGGCAATGCGGCCCCCCTGCTCTCGCTCGCGGCGGTCGCGGCACGCACGAAGCGGCTGCGCGTAGCGACGACCTCGGTGCTGCTGCCGATCCATCACCCGGTGCGGCTCGCCGCCGAGGCCATCGCCGTCGACCAGCTGTCGGGCGGGCGGCTGATCCTCGGTCTCGGACGCGGCTTCAGCCCACCGCTCTTCGCGGCGTTCGGCATCGACCCGGCCGAGAAGCGCGATCTATTCGACGAGTCGCTCGACGCGATCCTGCGCGTCTTTCATGGCGAGCGCGCCGAGCTCGGCGAGGGGCCCTTCGACGCCGGCCCGCTCGCGCCCGACCGAAGCGATGCGCCCGCACGGCAGCGGCCGCACCCGCCGCTCGGCGTCGCGGCCTTCGGCAAGAAGGGGCTCACCCAGGCCGCGCGCCGCGGACTCCCCTATCTCGCCTCACCGATGGAGCCCTTCGACCTGATCGCCGAGAACCACGCGCACCATCGCTCGGAGCTGCCCGGCGACGTCGACGCCGCCAAGCTCCCGGTGCCGGTGATGCGGACCGTATTCGTGGCCGAGAGCCAGTCCGAGGCCGACGCCGCCCTGGCGGCGCATGCCCGTGAGAGCCGCATGCCGAGTGGCCGAAAGCTGCCCCCCGCCCTCGCGCGCGCGGCGGCCGCCCCGCCCGAAGACCGCGTGGTGATCGGTTGCCTCGACGACGTGACCCGGCGCCTCGCGCGCTACCGCGAAGCCATCGGGCTCGATCTGCTGATCGTGCGCCCGCAGGTCGCGGGCGTGGACGAGCACGCGCGGCGGCGCTCGTTCGAGCGCCTGGTCGACGACGTCCTGCCCGCCTTGCGCGGCACGAGCGCGCCCGCTTCGCGAGTCGGCTCGCAACCGGGCGCGTAGGGGCTCGAGCCGGACCCCGTCAGTCTGCCGTCTCGCGTGTGAATGTGAGGAACGCCATCGCCGGGCGCTTCGACGAGTCGCGCATCGCGAACTGCATCGTGTCGAAGGTCCAGCCCTCGGCCGTGACCTCGTTCAGCGTCTTCTCGATCTCGGCGTCGGAAACCGACGACAGCTCGACGACCTTGTAGGTGATCCCCAAGACGAACGACCTCCCAGGCGCGCCGGCTCTCGGTACGGGCGCGTGCAGACCCGAGAATCGCGCAGTGCGACGCCGGAGGAAACTCCGTGCCGCGATCAGGGAACGGGGGTGGCGTCGCCCGCGACGTGGTCGACGATCGACTTCACCAGCGATCGCACGTCGGGCCGCGGCGGGACCACCGAAGCGGGGAGCCCGTGCCGATCGAGGGCCGCCGCCGTGGTGCGGCCCACCGCGGCAATCACCGCACGGCCGGCCGCCTCGCGGCTCGCCGCATCGAGCACCTCGACGAAGTGATCGACGGTGGACGGGCTCGTGAAGGTCAGCACGTCGAGCGTGCCTTCGCGCAGCGCAGCGCGAAGGCCGTCGACGTCGATCTCGGGCCGCCGGTTCACGTAGAAGGGGATGGAGCGCACGTCGGCGCCCGCGGCGCGCAGACCGTCGGCGATCACCGTGCGGCCGATGTCCGAGCGCGGGATCAGCACGCGCAGGCCCGCGGGCTCGAGGTGGGCGAGGAACTCCGACAGCAGCCCCTCGGCGTCGTTGCGCCCGGAGGCGACGCGATGCACCGGCAGGCCCGCGCCGACGGCGGCCTCGGCCGTCTTCTGTCCCACGCAGAGCACCTGCCCCTCGAAGGCGCGCGTCTCGAGGCCACGGGCGACGAGCGCACCGGCGAGGAAGTCCACGGCGTTCGAGCTCGACAGCACCAACGCATCGGTCGCCGCCCACTCCGCGTGGGCTTCGTCGATGGCCCGTACCTCGTCCGCGGCGTCCTGGGCGACGAGCTCGATCATCGGATGCAGCACCGGCTCTGCGCCGACCGCGCGGATCTCGCGTGCGAGGTCGAGGGCCTGATGCGGCGCGCGGGTGACGAGCACGCGGCGCCCGAAGAGCGGCACCTTCTCCCACCACGAGAGCCGTTCGCGAAGCGCCACGACGTCTCCGATCACCACCGCAGCGGGGGAGCCGAGCTCCGCCTCCTGCGCCGCCTTCACGAGCTCCGAGAGCGGCGCCTCGACGACGCGCTGGCTCGCGAGCGTGCCCGACATGACGACGGCCGCAGGCGTCGCGGGATCGCGCCCGCCGGCGATCACGCGATCGACGATTTCGGGCAGGTTCCGCATCCCCATCAGCACGACGAGGGTGTCGACTGCACTCCCGAGCTCGCGCCAACGCGTCTCCTCCGAGACGCGCGTCGGATCCTTGTGACCGGTGACCACCGCAAACGACGCCGAGTGCCGGCGGTCGGTGATCGGGATGCCCGCGTAGGCCAGCGCCGAGATCGCCGACGTCACGCCCGGCACGACCTCGTAGTCGAGCCCGGCCTCGACCACCGCCGACGCCTCCTCGCCGCCGCGGCCGAAGACGAAGGGGTCACCGCCCTTCAGCCGCACCACGACGTTGCCGGCGCGCACGCGATCGACGATGAGCGCGTTGATGTCGTCCTGGGAGCGCGTCGGCGCATCGTGCCCGCGCTTGCCGACGTTGATGCGCTCGGCGTCGGAGGGCGCGAGCGAGAGCAGCTCGAACGACGCGAGCTCGTCGTAGAGCACGACGTCCGCGCGGCCGAGCGCCGCCGCGCCACGCACCGTGATGAGGTCGGGATCGCCTGGCCCCGCACCGATCAGGACGAGGCGCCCCGCCGGCGCGCCCTGGCGCGTCACGTCGCCGGACCCGGGCCGCCGGCATCGGCCTCGCGCAGGGCGTCGAGGATGTCGCGCCCGCCGCGTTCGAGGACGTCGGCGGCGAGGCGGCGGCCGAGCTCGGCTGCCATCTCGACCGGTCCGTCCTCGCGCGCGTGCACGCGCTCGGTGCCATCGGTGCTGCAGAGCAGCACCTCGAGCGAGAGCCAGGCGCCCGCCTGCTCGAGGGCGGCGTGCGCGGCGACGGGCACCGTGCAGTCGCCTTCGAGGCGCGCGAGGAAGCCGCGCTCGGCCGCCACCAGCGCGCCGTGGCCGGGCACGTCGAGCGCGGCGAGGTCGTCGCCGAGCGCGTCTTCGTCGCGCGTCTCGAGCGCGAGCATCCCCTGGCAGACCGCGGGCAGCATCACCTTCGTGTCGATGCGCTCGGTGATGCGATCGCCCAGGCCGAGCCGATCGAGCCCCGCGCAGGCGAGGATCACGGCGTCGAGGTCGTCGCTCTCGAGCTTGCCGAGCCGGGTCGGCACGTTGCCGCGCAGCGGCACCACCTCGATGTCCGGCCGCAGCGCGAGCAGCTGGGCCGTGCGTCGCGTGCTGCCGGTGCCCACCCGCGCACCGCGCCTTGCTTCGCCGAGCTGCGTCGCGCCGTCGCGGGCGACCCAGGCATCACGCGCATCGGCGCGCTCGGGAAAAGAAGCGAGCCGCAGCCCGGGCGCGAGCGCCGCGGGCAGGTCCTTCGCGCTGTGCACGGCGACGTCGGCGCGGCCGTCGAGCAGCGCCTCCTCGATCTCCTTCACGAAGAGGCCCTTGCCGCCGATCTTGGCCAGCGAGACGTTCTGGATGCGGTCGCCGGTCGTCTTCAGCACGACGAGCTCGGTCGCGCGACCGAGCTCGGCCTCGATCCGACCCGCGACGTAGCGGGCTTGTGTGAGCGCGAGATCGCTCCCCCGCGTGGCGATGCGAACGACGCTCAACCCCGGGGCCCGCCATCTTCTTCGTCTCGTTCGCCGTCTCGCTCGTCGTCTGGGTCGCTTGCCTCGCCCCGGCCGTCCGAGGCGAAGTCACGGGCGATGGCGCTGGCCTCGTCGAGCTCGGCGAGGATCTCGGCGTCGGCGGCGGCGCCCGGCGCGGCGGCATCGTCGAGGGCGAAGAGCGCCCTCGCCTCCTGCAACACCGCCAGCCCGGACTCGCGATCGGCGAGCGCGCCGAGGCGCGAGAGCGGCGGGTGGAGCAGCTTGTTCACGATGGCGCGCGTCAGCGCCTCGACGCCTTCGCGCTGGTCCGTGTCGAGGCCGAGCCGACCGGCCAGCCGATCGATCTCGCTGCGCCGCACCGCCTCGGCCCGGGCGCGGAGATGCCGGATCGTCGGCACCGCGCGCAGCGCCGCGAGCCAGCCATCGAAGCGCTCCTCCTCCTCGGCGACGATCCGCTCGCCGTACATCGACTCGCGCTCGCGCTGCTCGACGTTCGCGGCGGACACCTCTTGCAGATCGTCCATGTCGTAGAGATACACGCCATCGACGTCATCGACGCCGGGCTCGACGTTGCGCGGTACGCCCATGTCGATCAGGAACATCGGCCGCCAGCGGCGCTTCTTCATCACGTCATGCATCGCGTCGGCGCGCAGGATCGGCTCGTCGCCGCCGATGCAGGTCAGCACCACGTCCGCCTCGTGAAGCTGCGCGTCGAGCTCGCCGAGCCCGTGGGCGGTGCCGCCGAAGCGGCGCGCGAGCGTCTCGGCCCGGGCTTCGGTGCGATTCAGCACGCGATGCGCCGCGAGGCCCTCCCGCTGCAGCGCGAAGAGCGCCGTCTCGATCATGTCGCCGGCGCCGACGAGCACGGCGGTCTTGTCATCGAGGCGCTCGAAGATCTGCCTCGCGAGATCGACCGCCACCCGCGCGACCGAAACCGGCCGCTCGGCGATGCGCGTCTCCGACTTCACGCGCTTGGCCGTGGCGAAGGCCCGCTGGAAGAGCCGCGAGAGGATCGGCCCGCAGCTGCGCGCCTCGAGCGCGTCGCGGTACGCATCCTTCACCTGACCGAGGATCTGAGCCTCGCCCACCACCATCGAGTCGATGGCCGACGAGACGCGGAACACGTGCGACACCGCCTGACGGTCCTCGAACCAGTAGAGGTGCTCGTCGAGGTCACCCACGCCCGGCGGACCAGCCGCATCGATGGTCGATTGGTAGAAGCGCCGGAGCCGCATCCGCGCCGCCTCGGGCTGGTCGGTCGTGACGATCACCTCGACCCGGTTGCAGGTCGACAGCACGATCGCCTCGTCGATCGCCTCGCCCTCGACGAGCTTGGCGCCGGTGGCGCCGGGATCGGCGACGGAGAAGCGCTCGCGAACGTCCACCGGCGCGGTGCGGTGATTCATGCCGACGACGAGGATCTTCACGTGAAGAGCTCCACACCGACGACCGCGAAGAGCAGGAAGGCGAAGCCCCCGAGCGCGCTCGCCGCGGCCTGGCGCCCGGCCTGGTGCCCCGCGAAGCGCGCGAGCACGAGACCTCCGTAGATCGCCCAGGCGACGATCGTCCACGTCTCGTGGCTGGTCCCCAGCCAGAGCACTCCGCGCTCGTGCATCACCCACAGCGAGCCCGTGACGACGCCGAGGGTCAGGAGCGGAAAGCCGATGCCGAGGGAGACGACGTTCACGCGATCGAGGGCCTCGAGCGACGGCATCGGGTAGGCCGCGGCGACGCGGCGCTTCTGCTTCAGGCGCCGGTGCTCGAGCAGGAAGAAGAGGCCCGAGAGCCCTGCGATGCCCATCAGCGCGAGACCGGCGCTGGCCAGCAGGACGTGGGCGTGGGGCAGTCCGCCCTCGCTCACCGTCTCGTCCGGCGCACCGAGCCCAGCGGAGATCGCCCCGGCGAAGACGCTCAGGAACGCGGTGAAGCCGACCACCGCGGCGAGCCCCGGGAGCCTCACCCGGCCCATGAACGCGAGGAAGAAGAGCACCGCCATCCAGGCGGTCAGCCCGAACGCCGCGGGCAGCGACGCGAGGGGCGGGACCGAGTCTGCGCGGTGCAACGTGGCGTAGAACGCGGTCTGGGCAACGGCGCCGAGCGCCAGACCGATGACCGCCCCGCGCTCCATCCGCCGGGCGGGCAGCGTCACGGCGAGCAGGGCCCCGACGCCGGCGGCGAGGTAGAGCGCGGCTGCGATCTGCTGAAGCACGTTCAAGCGACGACTCCGAGCCGGTCTCACACCCGGGTCTCTCGACCCGGGCCAGCGGCGGGACGCTACGGGGAAGGGGCTCGCCAGGGGCGGCGAAACGCGCCGAGTATAGCCCTTCGACCCTCGGGAGCCGAAGCACGGCCCGGGGGCTCAGCGCTTCTTCAGCCGCTCCATCTGCGCGGCGACCTTCGCGGCGTCGTTCACCATCTCGAAGACCCGATACGCCGGCTCCCCGAAGAGCACGAAGCGGATCTCTTCGAGCTCGGGATGGGCGTCGAGCGCCAGGCGCGCCTCCTCGAGACTGACCTCGGCGCACCGCTGCAGGCCGAAGCCACCGACCCCCGTGCCGAGCGCCGGCGCCGCGATCGTGCGTGCGCCGGCCTCGGCGGCGGCGGCGAAGCTCGCGCGCAGGCTGGAGCGCACGCTGCCCTCGGTCGAGCCGCCTCCCAGCGGCATGCTCGCCGCGTGCACGACCCAGCGTGCCGGCAGCTTGCCGGCGCCAGTCAGCGCCGCGTCGCCCACCTCGACCGGCCCGTGCGCCTCACATTCGGCCTGGATCTCGGGGCCGCCCTTCTCGCGGATCGCCCCGGCGACGCCGCTGCCGAGGATCAGCCGCTCGTTGGCCGCGTTCACGATCGCATCGACCGCCTGCTCCGTGATGTCGCCTTCGAGGATCGTGATTCGCCCCACTGGTCCCCCTCCCTCCTGCGCGCCGCAGACCGCCCGCTCAGACCCCGAACCCGGCCCGCGCCACAACCCTTGCGCTCGGACCCGAACCCGGCCCGCGCCACAACCCTTGCGCTCAGACCCGAAGCCGGCCCGCGCCAGAACCCTACGCTCAGACCCGAACCCGGCCCGCGCGCACCTCCTTCACGCCGGCGGCGAGCAGCGGCAGCATCAGCTCGTGATGGCCGACGATCGAGTAGCCACGGCCGGAGCCCCGCGTCGGCCGATCGACGACGTTCGTCTCGGGCCGATAGTGCCGGACGAAGTCGAGGTTCACCGTCGTCACGCCCTGCACGCGATGGCCGAGGTTGCGCGCCAGCGCCAGCGCCTTGAGGAAGACCTCGGGCAGGATCACCGCCGACCCCACGTTGAAGAAGACGCCCTTCGAGAGCCCGGCCACCACGCCGGTAAGTCGCTCGAAGTCGCGGTGACTCGTCGCACCGAGCGCGGCGCCGTCGGCGCCGGCGTGCATGTGATGGATGTCGGTGCCCACCGCCGTGTGCACGGTGACGGGGAGACCGAGCCGCGCAGCTGCCGCGAGCACCGAGCGCTCGCGGTGGCGATCGCGGCTCGCGAGGATGTCGTGGCCGATCGCCTCGCCCATCCCGAGCCCCTCGCGATGGCCCCGGGCGATCGCATCGTTCAGCCGCGCCGCGGTCTCGCCGGCCATCCCGAACGAGCCGTCCTCGAGACCCGCGGCGACGTCCTCGCTCGTGTGCCCGAGCATCGAGAGCTCGAGGTCGTGCACGCAGCCCGCCCCGTTCATCATCAGCGCGTTGATGGCGCCCCGCTCCATCAGGTCGATCACGATCGGTGCGAGGCCCACCTTCACGAGATGCGCTCCGAAGCCGAAGAGCACCGTGCGCTCCGCCGACCAGGCGCGCGCCCAGGCGCGCAGCACCCCGCGCAGCTCTGCGCCCGCGAGCTGGTCGGGCAGCGAGGCGACGAGGTCGGCGACGCTCGCACCCGGGTCGAGCGGGTGCGCCTCGTCGGCGACCTTCACGCGGCTCTTGCGAGTGCGCGCAGGCACCGTGCGCACCTTCGCCCGGTCGATGGCGCGGGTGCGCGCAGGCCGCGCTGCATCGCTGCCCCCGGCCGGGCGGGAGGGCGAGCGCTTCGCGCGCTGGGTGCCGCTCTTCTTCTTCATCGCCCCTCCGATGCAGTGCCGTGCCCAGCTTCGGCGATCACGAACACGTGCGCCGACGCTCTTCCCGAAGGGAGAATCGCCCACCCCGCTCGAGGGCGCCGCATGCACACTGCTCGCGCCGCGGGGGCGCCTCGGCGGCGCTGCTATGCTGCCCGGCTGCGGGCGCGTTGCGCCCGAGCTTCACTGGGGGACGGTGCGGCGCCTCGAGCGAACGAGCCTGCGGAGGCCGCGCGGAAACGCGTGCGATCGCGCGGCATCGAACGATCCGGCGCAGCGCAGAGCACTCGACATCGCATTGCGGCTCGCGCCGCGCCCGATCGATGGGATCGAGCGTCGTCCGATCCGAAAGACACGGGCCGCACACCGACACGGCTGCGCGGCCGAACGAGGGAGAGAACCGATGGCAGAACTCGCCGACGTGACCGACGCCAACTTCCAGGCCGAGGTGCTCGATTCCGATCTTCCCGTGATCGTGGACTTCTGGGCCGAGTGGTGCGCGCCCTGCCGCCAGATCGCGCCGATCATCAAGGCACTCGCCGGCGACTACGACGGCCGCGTCAAGGTCGTCAAGATGAACATCGACGAGTCGCCCCAGACGCCGGGACAGTTCCGGATCCAGTCGATCCCGACGGTGCTCGCGTTCCAGAACGGTGAGGTCGTCGAGCAGCTGATCGGCGCACGGCCCAAGCCGCAATTCGAAGAGATGTTCAAGAAGCTGCTGTGACCCTTCGGCGGGCCCGCTCGGGGCCCGCCTTCGCCTGCTTGCCCGGCGGCTCGAAGAGCCGTACGGGCCAGCGGCGGCGGACCGCCGTCCGGTAGAGGAAGGGGTCCGGGTTCACCGCCATCGGATGGCCGACCAGCTCGAGCAGAGGCATGTCGGTCACCGAATCGGTGTAGAACCAGCTGCGAGCGAGATCGATCCCCTCCCGCTCGATGAACTGCTGCAGCCAGAAGATCTTGCCCTCTTCGAAGCAGACGGGCTCGACCACCCGTCCCGTGAAGAGCCCGTCCTCCACCTCCATGCCCGTGTAGAGCATGTGCTCGACGCCGAGGTGTCTTGCCAACGGCTCGACGACGAAGCGGGTCGAGCCCGAGACGATGGCCACGATGTGGCCCTTGGCCTGGTGCTCGTGGACGATCCGCTCCGCCTCGGGGTAGATCGCGGGCAGGATCGACTCCTCGAACAGCGCCTGCGCCTCGTCGGCGAGGTCCGCCTCACGCTGCCCGGCGAACTCCTTCATCATCTGCCGCGTCCACGCGGCGATGTCGAGGATGCCCGCCTTGTACTGGAGATACGCGCCGAGCCCCTTCGCGAGCTCCATGCCGCTGATCTCGCCCTTCTCGTATCGGTACTTGAAGTAGACCGACCCCGAGTTCTCGGCGATCAGCGTCTTGTCGAGGTCGAAGAAGGCCCCGACCCGGGGAGCGCGATGAGGGCGTGACACGGCGTGCTCGCTCATGCCGGCATTGTACCAGCTCGCGAGCGGTCCGCGGCGTGCGTGTCGAGCGCGTCACACGTTCGTGCGACGTCGCCGCGACCCTTCAGAACACGTACCGCCGCATCGACACGTCGAGCAGCAACCCCATGCATCCGGGCATGGGTTCCACCCATCAGAACACGTACCGCCGCATCGACACGTTGAGCAGCAACCCCATGCAGATCGATGCGGAGAGGATCGCCGAGCCGCCGTAGGAGAACAGCGGCAGGGGCACGCCGATGACGGGCGCGAGGCCGAGCACCATCGCGACGTTGATCGCGGCCGGCCAGAACAGGCAGCCCACCACGCCCACGGCCACCATGGCGCCGAAGGTGTCCTTCGAGTTGCGCGCGATCCACAGCCCCCAGAGCAGCAGGGAGAGGAAGACGAGCAGAGCGAAGCTCGAACCGATGAACCCCCACTCCTCGGCGAGCACCGAGAACACGAAGTCGGTGTGCTGGGTCGGCAGGAAGCGCAGCTGGGTCTGCGTGCCCTCCATCCAGCCCGTGCCGGTGAGCCCACCGCTCCCCACGGCGATGCGCGATTGCATGGCCTGGTAGCCCGACGACAGCGGGTCTCGAGACGGGTCGAGGAAGTCGAGGATGCGCTGCTGCTGGTAGTCCTTCAGCCCGAACTCCCAGAGCGCCGCGAGGGCGAAGAGCGAGAGCAGGCCGATCCCCGCCCACGCACGCATCGGAATGTGGAGCATGGGCAGGTACGTGAGCCCGACGAGCAGGGTCAGCAGCGCGACGCCCATGTCCCGCTGGAGCAGGATCAGCCCGACGGGCGCGGCGACGATGAGCCCCGGCACCACGAGCTGCCGCAGCTCGCTGAGATGCGCCGGCGGTGTCCGCGCGAAGAAGCGCGCGAGCGCGAGCACGAGCCCGACCTTCGCGAGCTCCGACGGCTGGAAGCGTCCGTTGAAGAGCCAGGCCTGGGCGCCGCGGGTCTCGGAGCCGATCACGAGCGTCAGCGCGAGCAGTCCGAGCACGCCCACGTAGAGGAGCGGCGAAAGCCGCTCGTAGTGCCGGTAGTCGACGAACGCGACGACCAGCATCACCGCGAAGCCGCCTCCCATGGCCAGGAGCTGGCGGTCGACGATGTTGCTCGAGCCACCCTCGACGCCTCCGGCCGTGGCCGAGACCAGGTTCACGATGCTCATGGTGACGAGCAGCGCGAGGATGCCCATCAGCACCCAGTCGAAGTTCTGCACGCTGCGGCGGTCGACGCGCAACATCTACCAGCGGCTCCTTCCAGGCTCGGGCAGCAGCGCGATGACCGCCCCCTCCTCGACCTCTTCGCCCTCTTCTTCTTCCGCATCCGGCCCGTCGGGATCGGGCGGCGCCAGCAGCGCGCGCTGCTTCTCGAAGTACCGGGCGAGCACCGCGCGTGCGATCGGCGCGGCCACCGTGCCACCGCCCGACCCTGCGTGCTCGACGAGCACCGCCACGGCGATCTCGGGTGCTTCGGCCGGCGCGAATGCGCCGAAGAGCGCGTGGTCCCGGTAGCGGATCGGCACCTCCTCGGGCTCGAGATCCTTCACGAGGTCGAGGCTCACGACCTGGGTCGTGCCGGTCTTGCCCGCGACCACGACGTCGGGCAGCCGGGCACGGCCGCCGGTGCCGCCCGGGGCGTTCACCACCTCGGCGAGCGCCTGGCGCACGCGAGCGATGGCGGCGCGGTCGAGTCCAAGGGGGGTCCCCTCGCCCGGTGGATGCGCCTCGACGAGCTCGCCGTCCCAGGTCTCGACGCGCGCGACCAGCCGCGGCGTGTGCACGGTCTCACCGTTCGCGAGGGCGGCGTACGAGACCGCGAGCTGGACGAGCGTCACGAGGTTGAATCCCTGGCCGATCGACGCGGACACCGTCTCGCCCTTGATCCACTCCTCGCCGCGGGCCCTCTCCTTCCACTCGCGCGTCGGAACGAGACCCGACGTCTCGCTCGGCAGGTCGATGCCGGTCTGCCGCCCGAGCCCGAACGCGCGCGCGTAGCGTGCGAGCGTATCGATGCCGAGGTCGACGCCGAGCTGGTAGAAGTACACGTCGCAGCTGCCCGAGAGCGCGAGGTCGAGGTTCACGTCGCCATGACCACCGCGCTTCCAGCAGCGGTAGATGCGGCGGCCCATCCGGTAGTAGCCCGGGCAGAACACCTCGGTGTCGGGGTCGACCTTGCCCTCGATGAGCCCCGCGAGCGCGACGAAGGGCTTGTACGTCGAGCCTGGCGAGTACTGGCCCGAGATTGCGCGGTTACGCAGCGGCTTCCACTCGTCGGTCGTGAGCGTGGCCCAGTCCTCGGGCGCGATGCCGCCGGCGAAGAGGTTGGGATCGTAGGCAGGGCGCGAGACCAGGGCGAGCACGTCGCCATTGCGGACGTCGAGCGCGACGACCGCACCCATCGCCGCCGGCGGCTCCTCGCCCTCGGGCGCGAGTCCGTAGGTCGCGTCGAAGGCCTCCTCGGCAGCGGCCTGCAGGTCACGATCGATGGTGAGGACGACGCGCCCGCCGGGCACGGGCTCGACCTCCTCGATCACGTCCATCTCGCGGCCGGCGACGTCGACGATCACGTTGCGGCCACCCGCGTGGCCGCGCAGCGAGGTCTCCATGCCCGCCTCGATGCCCGACTGGCCGATGATCTCGCCCTGTCGATACTCGGCGAAGCGCTTCGTCGCGAGCTGCTTTGCGCCGATCTCGCCGATCGTCCCCATCAGATGTGCGGCGAGATCGCCCTCGACGTAGAGGCGTCGCGGCAGCATGTCGGTCATCACGCCCGGCAGCGCGAAGCGCAGCGTCTCGATCCGTGCGCGCTCGTCGTTCGAGAGATCGCCCTCGACGGTCACCGGCTGGAAGCGCCGCCGTCCTTTCGGGCGACCGACGTGCGCGGCCAGCTCGACCCGGTTCACGTCGAGCATTGCGCCGAGCGCGGCGAAGGTGTCGGCCGGCGCCTGGAGCTCGCTCGGAATCACCTGCACGCGAAAGGCCGGCCGCGACGTCGCGAGCACGCGGCCCTCGCGATCGACGATTTCGCCGCGGGGCGCCTCGACGCGCACCTGACGCACCGAGTTGCGAAGCGATCGGTCGGCGAGGTCGGCGCCCTCCAGGATCTGCAGCTGGAACAGGCGGAACACGAAGATCACGAACATCAGGGTCATGCCCGCGGCGACGAGCCCGATCCGAAGCTCGCTGGGCGGCTCCCCGCCGCCGCCGAGGCGGCCCTCCGGCATGCGCCCGCCCATCATGCGGGACCTCCGAGCGGATCGACGTGGAGCGGCCTCGCGCCTGCCTCGTCGCCCGCCCAGGTGGCGACGCGGCGCACCAGGCCCAGCACGGCGGGTGCGGCGAGCGCGTTGACCGCCGCATGCACGAGGAGCGCCCCGATCCCGTCGAGCCCGAGCGGGCCGGCGCCGACGAACGCGTTCGAGAGCCCCTGGGAGAGCAGGCCGCAGATCACCGTCAGTGCAGCCGTGAAGAGCATGAGTGGAAGGCCGCCCTTGAGGTTCAGCTGCCGGCTCGCGAGCAGCGCGCTCGCGAACGCGACGACGCGCAAGAGCGCCGTCTGCCCGAGCAGCGAGCCCGAGTAGAGGTCCGCGGCGTAGCCGAGCACCGCGGAGAGCACGAGACCGGACGTGAGCCCGCGCCAGCACGATCCGATGCCGACGACGACGAGGAACGCGAGGTCGGGACAGAACGGCGGCGGCAGGGCGCGCGCGAGCGCCCCCTGCGCGACCAAGGCGAGTACGCCGACGGCTCCGAGCAGCGCGGCGCGCTTCACCGGCCGGCTCGCTTCACGAGCCGCGCGCGCACCGGCGTAGCTTCATCGGTCGAGAGGATCATCGTCGACACGCTCACGAGGCCGGGGGCGGCTCACCGCCGCCGGACTCGGTGGCGAGCTCCGGATCGGTCTCGTCCACCCCCGTGTCGAAGAGGTCTCGAGGCTCGGCACCGCGTTGCGCGTTCAGCAGCTCGAAGGTCGGCCCGTGGCGCAGCATCACGAAGACCTGCTCGAGGCGGCCGAAGTCGACGCTCGGCTTGACGCGCGCGATCTGCAGCAGACGGCCGCCGGCCTCCTCGACCTCGACGACCTCGCCGATTCGAAGCCCCTTCGGATAGACGCCACCGAGCCCCGACGTCAGTACGGTGTCACCGAGGACGACGTCGCCACCGCGCACGAGGAACTCGAAGCGCAGATCATCGCTGCCATGACCGCGCACGATGCCGCGCACGCGGCTTCGCTGCACGACGCCTTCGACGGCGCTCTGGCGATCGAGCACGAGCATCGTCTTCGCGGCATGACCCGAGGTGTGCGTGACGAGGCCTACGACACCGACCTCGGTCACGACCGGAAAGCCCGAGCGCACGCCATGACTGCGACCACGATCGAGCAGGACCGACTCGAACGAGGGGGAGACGTCGAGACCGACGACCTCGCTCGGCAGCATGCTCATCTCGAACTCGTCGCGCATCTCGGCGATGCGATCGAGATGACCGCTGGCGACGAGCGCTTCGCGATACTGCAGGTTCTCTTCTTCGAGGCGCGCGATCTCGTCACGCAGTCGCGCGTTGTCGTCTTCGACGCCGACGAGGTCGACATAGCGCGACCATGCGTCGCCGGTCGCTTCGACCGGCGCGGCCAGCACCTTCTGGATCGGGATCGCAACGTCGAGGAGGATGCCCTGCCACCAGGACAGGTCACCGCCGCCCTCAGCGAGGTCGCTGCGATCGGTCACCATGGTGACGATCGCCAGCAGGATCAGCGCGCCGAATGCGATCGGCGCGGAGAGGCGCTTCAGGAAATCCGGCATGTCCCCCACGGTGCCGGTCCGCCCGAGCACGATCCGGGCGCGGGCGGGGCGTTCACAACCCCCCGCCGTTGCTCACGAATCTGCTACGAGCGGATCGTCACGTCCTTCAGCAGGCGCAGCTCGTCGAGACAGCGCCCGGTGCCGATGGCGACCGCGGTGAGCGGATCCTCGGCGAGCATGACCGGCAGGCCCGTGGCCTCCCGGAGCAGCACGTCGAGGTTCCGCAGCATTGAGCCGCCGCCCACGATCACGATGCCCTTGTCGACGATGTCGGCGGAGAGCTCGGGGGGAGTTCTCTCCAGGGCCATCTTCACACTCTCGACGATGGCGTTGATCGGCCCGGCCAACGCCTCGCGCACTTCTTCGCTCTTGATCTCGAGCGTCTTCGGCACTCCGGCCACGAGGTCGCGGCCCTTCACCTCCATCGACTCGATCGTGTCGGTGGGATACGCAGTGCCGATCTTGATCTTGATGTACTCCGCCGTGCGCTCACCGATCAGCAGGTTGTACTTGCGCTTGACGTAATTGATGATCGCTTCGTCCATCTTGTCGCCACCGACCCTGGCCGAGTTGGAGTAGACGACACCGGACAGTGAGATCACGGCGACCTCGGTGGTGCCACCACCGATATCGATGATCATGTTGCCCGACGGCTCGGTCACCGGAAGGCCGGCGCCGATCGCAGCGGCCATCGGCTCTTCGATCAGATAGACCTCGCGTGCGCCGGCGAGCATCGCGCTCTCCTTGACGGCACGCTTCTCGACCTCGGTGATGCCACTCGGTACGGCGATGACGATGCGCGGTCGCACCATGCGCTTGCGATCGTGCACGCGCTGGATGAAGTAGCGAAGCATCGCTTCGGTGATCGCGAAGTCGGCGATGACGCCGTCCTTCATCGGACGGATCGCGACGATGTGACCGGGTGTGCGACCGAGCATCTCCTTGGCGGCGCGGCCCACGGCGCGCACCTTGTCAGGACCACGGCTGTCGGTACACACGGCGACGACACTCGGTTCGGACACCACGATGCCGCGACCCTTCACGTAGACGAGTGTGTTCGCCGTACCGAGATCGATCGCGAGATCGCTGGAGAAGAGGCCGAGCACCGAGTCGAGAATCATGGAGGGTTCCTCTTTTTCGGTCGATCGAGTCGCGGGTCGGTCACGCCACGATCTGTCGTGCCGGGTCACGGGTCAGGTGGGAGGCCACCCGTGACAGGCTGTGTCAAAACCACGTTCCGGGTGCCCGATTAGAGCCAGCCGAAACGCCGATCAAGGAACCCCGAGCATTCCGGAACGATTGCAAAACGTGCTGCTAAATGTCCGGTTTGAAAGTGGTTTGCGGTTCCCCCGGATCGGCGTGGAACGTATCAGCCCAGCGGGGGACGGGCAAGCGTTCGGTTGCCCATCGCGAGGTCCATTCCTACTCTCGGCGCCCCCGGCGCGGCGCCCGCGCCGGCTGTCACGGAGAAGGACCCGCTCTCATGCTCGACTCGTTCCGCAAGGGCCGGCGCTGGCTGACGGTCATCATCATCGCCCTCGTCGGCTTCGTGTTCGTCCTGTTCATGGGAGTGGGCGACGCCCTTCGCCCCAGCAACCCCACGGGAAACGCCGTCGTCGAGCTCGGAGAGATCCGGCTGCAGCTCTCCGACTTCTACCGGCTGCGCGCACAGAACGAGGACGCGCTTCGCCAGCGTGTCGGCGACGACTTCGACGAGAAGGCGGCGGGCCAGTTCCTCGACGCGCAGACGCTCCGAAGCCTCGAGGACGGCGCGATCCTCGCCGACGGCGCCATGGAGCTCGGCCTCGACGTGAGCAACGAGGAGATCAAGGAGATCGTGATGGGCGCAAGCGCGTTCCGCGACGAAGGCGGGCGCTTCGTCCCCGAGGCGTTCGAGAACTTCGCGGTCCGTGAGTACGGCAGCCAGCGCATCTTCCTCGCCATCATGCGCCAGGACATGTTGCGGCAGAAGATGATGCGCCTGCTCTACGACCAGGCGACGTTGAGCCCGGCCGAGATCCGCATGGCGGCGCTCTACGGACTCGAGGAGCTGAGGCTCGCGTACGTCGCGCTCGACACCGCGACGCTCCCGGGCGATCCGCTCGACGACGAGACGGCCCAGGCCTGGCTCGACGAGAACGAGCCGGCGGCGCGAAGCGTGTACGAGGAGCGCGCCGCGCTCTACGCGCGCCCGGAGGAGATCCGCGCGCGCCACATCCTGATCTCGCTGCCGGCCGAAGCGGACGAGGCGGCGACCCATGCGGCTCGGGAAGAGGCCCTCGCGCTGCGCGCCCGGCTGATCGAGGGCGAGGACTTCGCCGCCCTCGCCACCGCCGAGACCAACGACGAAGGCACACGCGAGGCCGGGGGCGACCTCGGCTTCTTCGCGCGCGGCCGGAACCTCGCGGCGTTCGACGAGGCCGCCTTCGCGCTTCAGCCCGGCGATCTCTCCGAGCCGATCCGCACCGATCGCGGCTTCCACGTGATCCTGCTCGAGGAACGCCGTGAGGCCGGAGCGACGCCCTTCGAGGAGGTCGCGCTCGAGCTCGCCCGTGAGCTCGCCAGCAAGGGGCTCGCCGAGGAGCAGGCGCAGGCGACGGCCAACGCGCTCGCCGAGCGCGTGCGTGCGGGTGAGTCGCTCGAAGCCGCAGCGCGAGCGCGACTGCTGACGATCGAGCGCACGAGCCTCATCCGCCGCCGACCCGACGGCTTCGTGTCGGGTCTCGGCGCGGCGCCCGAGCTGCTGTCCGCGGCGTTCTCGCTGACGCCCGAGGCAGCGAGCTCGCCGCGCATCTTCACGGTGGGGACGAAGCTCGTGCTGATCCAGCTGCTCGAGCGTCCGGCGCCGGACGAGGGAGCGATCAGCGAGGCGACCCTCGCGCTCGAAGCCCAGCTGCTCGATCAGAAGCGCAACCAGCTGATCCAGGACTGGGTCGATGCGCGCCGCGATCAGCTGAAGACGAGCGGGCGGCTGCTCGTGAACAGCGAGCTGGTGCTCGGCACGTCCTGAACGCCGGCGCTGGACCGACGCGGGGCCGAATGCACGAAGGGCCGCGGAGGAGATCCCCTCCGCGGCCCTCTTTGCTTTCGGCCCACGAGCGGGCAGCGATCAGCTCCCGGGTGCCGGCGGCACGAGCACCTCGTCGATCACGTGGATGATGCCGTCGCTTGCGCCGATGTCCGCGAAGATCACGTTGCTCGAACCATTGATCACGACGCCGCCATTCTCACCGATCGAGATGGTGCTGCCCTGCAGCGTCGTCTCGGTCGCGCCGAGCGAGCCCGAGTCGAGCACTTCGTCGAGCAGGTGATAGGCCAGGACGTCGGCGAGCGTGTTGCCGCCGAGGTCGGTGGCTGCCGCGAAGGCATCGTTGGTCGGCGCGAACACGGTCACGTCGGCCACCGCGCCGGCGAGACCCTCGGCGATCACGGCGTCCACCAGACTGTCGAAGCGCGGGTAGGCCTGCAGCGCCTCGACGAGCGTACCCGGGAAGTCGACCCCCGGCACGAGCACCGAGTCGAGCACGTGGATGATGCCGTTGCTGGCCTCGATGTCCGTATAGGTCACCTGCGTGCGACCGTCGAGGAAGAGATCGACGTCAGCGTCCACGTCGACCGCGAGCAGGTAGTTGCCGCCCTCGCCGTCGGGCGAAGCCGTTTCGACCGTGGTGCCGGCGGCCGCGATGGCTGCGTCCGAGTCGATCTCCGAGCCGATCACGTGATACAGCAGCACCTCGTCGAGCGAGCCGGCCATCGCCAGGTCGGCGACGAGCATGCCGGGGAGGCGATCGAAGGCTTCGTTGGTCGGCGCGAATACAGTGAAGCCGTCCCCCTCGTTCGTGCCCGACAGCGTCGGCGCGAGCCCCTCGCCTGCGACGGCGCCGACCAGAGTCGAGAAGCGGGGAGACGCCGAGAGGATCTCGACCACGTTGAGCGTGCTCTGAAGATCTTCGGGCAGCAGCACCGCGTCGATGATGTGGACGATTCCGTTGCCCGTCTCGATGTTCGTGGTCTCGATCTGCACGCGACCGTCGAGGACGACCGTGCCGTCCTCGAGCACCTGGACGGAGATGGGACCGCCGACGAGCGGCGTGATGGTGTCATCGCTCGTGACTTCGTCTGCCGTCAGAGCCTCGCCCAATACGTGGTACTGGAGCACCTGGACGATCTGCGGCTCGGTCAGCGCGGCCTGCGGTGCACCGGCGCCGCCCATCGCGGGGGCCGGCGGCGCGATCACGCCGAGGTCGACGAGACCAGTGGGAAGCAGGCCGAATGCATCGTCGGTCGGGGCGAGCAGTGTGAAGGGCCCCTCGCCCTCGAGCACCTCGTCGAGGCCAGTGGCCTCGAGGGCGGCGACCAAGGTATTCAAGTTGCCGGCGGCGCGCGCGGCGTCGACGACCGTGGCCGGCTGGTCGTCATCGCTGCAGGCGATCATGCCGGTGGCGAGCAGGACGAGCATTGCGATTCGTACGATCGACTTCATGACTGGCGTTCCTCGAGATGGGGACGGCCGAGATCGGACACGTCCAAGTTGTACAGATATTACCTATACATCGATGCCATCTCGCGGATCGGGGTTCACACCGGAGTCAGATTTTCAGAGGGTACGAGGTACCCATTTGGGCACTCTGATCCGCCAAGTCATTGATACAGAACGGATCTGCAGCACCTCGGCCGATCGCCGAGACGCCCAGATAAAATATGAACATGGTCGTTCTGTCCAGATTTTGATGGCAGCCGGCTGCCGCCGCTGTGCCTAGCCGAGCTCGTCGAGGTACCGATCGAGGACGTCGAAGAACTCGGCCGGCCGATCGCGCCATACGCCGTGGCCGGCGCGGTGGAAGCGCACCTCGCGGGCCCGGTCGCCGCCGATCGCGTCGACGATGTCGCGCGCATCCGCGGGCGGGGTGATCGGGTCTTCGGTGCCCGACAGCACGAGTGCCGGGGACGTCACCCGCGCGAGCTCGGGGCGGAGATCCATCGAGAACGCCTCGCCCGCGAAGAAATGACAGAGCACCTCGATGCGCGGGTCACCCTTCTCGCCGGTCTGCGGCGTCGTGTTGTAGAGCGGCAGGCAGTGGCGCGCATAGTCCGCCCAGGTCTCGGGCTGGGGGTCGGCGAAGAACGCGTGCGCGGCGCGCAACGCCCGCGCGCCCCCGGCCGCCTCGAAGGCGGGCAGCACGCGCTCGTGCAGATGCATGTGAGCGCTCGTGCTCGACAGCACGAGGCCGCGCGCGTGGCCCGGGTGCCGCGCCGCGTAGCGCATGGCGACCATCCCGCCGAAGGACTGACCGAACACGATGGGCTGGCGAATCGAAAGCGCGTCGCAGATGCGCGCGACGTCGTCGGCCCAGACGTCGAGGCACCAGTGGTCGGGGGTCGAGCGGTCGCTCCGGCCCTGCCCGCGCTGGTCGACGTAGACGACGCGCGCGCGGCCGGCGTAGCGATCGAACGCGGGACGGAAGCCCGTGTGGTCGAAGCCCGGTCCGCCGTGCAGCAGGAGGAGCGTCGGCAGCTCTCCGTCATCACGGGGCGGCGCGTCATTGCCCGAGCGCGACTCGCCGGCCCGCGGAGCCTCGACGTAATGGAGCCGGCAGTCGCCGATGTCGACCCACATGGCACGAACGCTCAGGCGAAGGGCGAGGTCTTCTGCCGGATCAGCTCGAGGAACTCGGCGCGGGTCTTCGAGTCGCTCTCGAACTCACCGCGCAGCGAGCTCGTCACGGCGAAGCTGTTCTGCTGCTCGACGCCGCGCATCATCATACAGAGGTGCTTTGCCTCGACCACCACGCCCACACCGCGCGGCGCGAGCACCTCTTCGAGCACCTCGGCCACCTGGGTAGTGAGCCGCTCCTGCACCTGGAGCCGCCGCGCGAACATCTCGACGATGCGCGGGATCTTCGAGAGCCCGACCACCTTGCCGGCCGGGATGTATCCCACGTGGGCCTTGCCGAAGAACGGCACCATGTGGTGCTCGCAGAGGCTGTAGAAGTCGATGTCGCGGATCAGCACCATCTCGTCGTACTCGACGTCGAAGAGCGCGTTGTTGAGCAGCGCTTTCGGGTCCTGCTCGTATCCGCTCGTGAAGAAGCGCATGGCCTTGGACACGCGGCGGGGCGTGTTCGTCAGGCCGTCGCGGCCAGGCGCCTCGCCGAGCTCCTTCAGCATCTGCGCGACCAGGGGCTCGATCGGGTCGCTCTGATCACTCATCGTCCAGTCTCCCTGCACTCTTCCGATCGTCCGCATCCGGGTGCCCGCGCACGAGGCGGGGCCAGGGGCGTCTCGCCCCTCGCCTGGCATACGAGTCGGCGCGGTTGGATCAGACGCCGGGTCGCCCCCGACCAAGCACCCGAGACTAGCATTCTGGCCAGACGGCCGACTGCGCGGGTCGAGATCAGCGCCGCGCCGAGCGGATCTCGGCGAGCCACCGAGATGCCGCTTCGTAGTCGCGAAACACCTTCAGCTCGCTGACGAAGCCCTCTGCGAAGACCTGGAACATTCGCACCATGCCGTAGAGCGCGTCGCGATCGGTCACGATCGCGAACGCGTCGAGCTCGACACGCGCACGTAGCTGCTCGATCTCCGTCGCGACGCCGCGCATCTGGCCGCTCTCGGGAAGGGACTCCATCTCCCGCAGATCGAGCAGCACGTCCAACTTCGCAGGCAGCCCCGGCACCGCCACGAGCTCGCGGAAGTGTCCGACCACCTCGTCATAGGTGATGGTCCCCGCGCACCGGGTCAGGATGGAGCACGCATCGGAGTCGAGGTCGTAGGTGATCGGCAAGGTCTTCGGCGAACATCCCCACTCGCACCAGCCGCCGATCCAGCAAACTCGGCCCGACACGGGATGCAAAGCGCCGGAACCCTACCCCAACCCGTGTCACCGAGGCTCGAACACCCGTTCAACCCACCGGATCGAATGACGCCAACCGAAGTAACGAGATTCCGAAGAGCGGAGCGCCGGGCGCT
>CAYYSY010000124.1:0-3043 GCA_964474355.1 uncultured Spirochaetaceae bacterium
AGCGGCGACGCAGGCGATGCTTGGGTATCGTCGAGGAGCGGCGACGCAGAAATCGGCGCGGTCTCGTCGCCACCCGAAGGGCGGGCAGGATTTGCGCGTGGTATCGGCGTCGGAACTCGTCGACGATGTCTACACATCGCCCTCCTCGTCCCTCCTTGATCTCACCCGCAACTCCTGCCCGCAAAAGTGAAGACAATAGTGACGCGGCACACTAGGCTACGCCCTGCACCCGCTGTCGCTTGAGCTCCTGGATGCGGTCTCGGATCGACGCGGCACGTTCGAAGTCGAGTGCCTCGGCGGCCTCGTGCATGTCCTTGTCGAGCTGCTCGAGCTTACGCTCGAGCGCCTCTTCGCTCAGCAAGAGGGCCGGGTTCACCTCCGACAGATCGACATAGTCCTTGTCGAAGAACTCGCCGAAGGCGTCGGAGATGCGGCTGACGACGGTCTCGGGCGTGATGTCGTGCGCCTCGTTGTAGGCCGCCTGAATAGTGCGCCGGCGCTCCGTCTCCTCCATGGCCTCACGCATCGAGCGGGTGATCTTGTCGGCGTAGAGGATGACTTTGCCCTCCACGTTCCGGGCGGCGCGACCCGACGTCTGCACGAGCGCCGTCGTCGAGCGCAGGAAGCCCTCCTTGTCGGCGTCCAGGACGGCAACGAGCGTCACTTCGGGGAGATCGAGCCCCTCCCGCAGCAGGTTCACGCCTACCAGCACATCGAAATCGCCGGCGCGGAAGTCGCGCAGCAACTTCACGCGATCGAGCGTGTCGACGTCGGCGTGCAGGTAGCGCACGCGAACGCCGAGGTCGCGGTAATAGGAAGTGAGCTCCTCGGCCATGCGCTTGGTCAGCGTCGTCACCAGCACGCGCTCTCGGCGATCGGCACGCGTGCGCACCTCTTCGAGCAGATCGTCGACCTGCCCGCGCGCCGGCTTCACCTCGATCTCCGGATCGGTCAGCCCGGTCGGGCGGATCACCTGCTCGACGACCACGCCGCCGGCGCACTCCAGCTCGTAGGCGCTCGGCGTGGCGGAAACATAGATCGTTTGATCGACCAGATCCTCGAACTCGGTGAACGTGAGCGGACGATTGTCCAGCGCCGACGGAAGGCGGAAGCCGTGCTCGACCAGGTTGAGCTTGCGGGAGCGGTCGCCCTCGTACATCCCGCGCAGTTGCGGCACGGTCATGTGGCTCTCGTCGATCACCACCATGTAGTTCGACGGCATGTACTCGATCAGCGTCGGCGGCGGCTCGCCGGCGTCGCGGCCGGTAATGTGGCGTGAGTAGTTCTCGATGCCGTGGCAATAGCCGATCGTGCGCATCATCTCGAGATCGAAGCTGGTGCGCTGGTGCAGACGCTGTGCCTCCAGCAGCTTGCCCTCCTCCTGCAGCACGCCGAGGTGCTCGTCGAGCTCGGCCTTGATCGTTTCGATCGCCTCGAGGCGGCCCTCGGTCGTGGTGACGTAGTGGGAGCCGGGATACAGCGAGATGCTGTCGAAGCTCTCGTCAACGTCGCCGAACAACGGATCGATCGTCGACAGCTCGACGATGACGTCGTCCTCCAGCACGACCCGCAAGGCGTCCTGCCCGTATGCCGGGAAGATCTCCACGTCGTTGCCGCGGACGCGGAACCTGCCGCGCTCCAGGTCTCCGGAAGTTCGCGTGTAGTGCACCTCGACGAGACGGCGCAGGAACTTCTGCCGCAGGTACTTGTCGCCCACCGCCAGCGGCACCAACATGCCGTAATAGGCCTCCGGCGAGCCGAGACCGTAGATGCAGGAAACCGAGGCCACGATGACCACGTCGCGGCGCTCGAAGAGCGACCGCGTGGCCGAGTGACGCAGCCGGTCGATCTCCTCGTTGATCAACGTCTCCTTGGCGATGTAGGTGTCCGTCGACGGGATGTAGGCCTCGGGCTGGTAGTAGTCGTAGTAGGAGACGAAGTACTCCACCGCGTTGTTCGGGAAGAATCCCGTGAACTCCTGATAAAGCTGCGCCGCCAGCGTCTTGTTGTGCGCGATCACCAGCGTCGGCCGCTGCACCTCTTCGATCACCTTGGCGATCGTGAAGGTCTTGCCCGAGCCGGTGACGCCGAGCAACACCTGGTGCTCCTGCCCCCCCTCGAGGCCATCGACGAGGTTCTGGATGGCCTGAGGTTGGTCTCCCTGAGGGTCGAACGCGGATTGGACAACGAAGCGGCTCACGCCCGCTCCCCGACGGCACAGTGCCTCACGCCGCGGTCCTGCGCGCCGCCGAGGCTCACGCCATCTCGCTGAAGGCGTCCGCGAGCCGGTCCATGGCTTCTTCCAGGCGCGCCTGTTCAACGGCGAACGACAACCTGAGGTGACCATCGCACCCGAACGCCGTCCCGGGCACCGTCACCACATGGACCTCATCGATCAGATGGTTCGCCAGATCGCTCGAGTTGCTGATGGTGTCGGTGTAGAGCTGCTCGACGCTGGGAAAGGCGTAAAACGCGCCCATCGGCTGGCCGCAGCTCACCCCCGGCATCGAGCGCAGCCGGCGCAGCGTCATCTCGCGACGCTCGGTGAACGCCGCGAGCATCTCCGCGAATTCCGGCTGCTCGCCCGTAAGGGCTTCGAGCGCGGCCCACTGGCTGATGGAGGTGGGATTGCTCGTAAGGTGGCTCTGCAGGCGGGCCATCGCCTTGACGAGCTCGCGCGGACCTGACGCCCAGCCGATGCGCCAGCCCGTCATCGCCCATGTCTTCGAGCAGGAGCCGATCATCAGCGTCACCTTCTTGGCCTCGGGGCCGAGACTCAGCGGCGAGCCGTGCTCGGCGTCGCCGTAGAGAAAACGGTCGTAGGTCTCGTCGAAGATGATCACCACGTCGCGATCGATGGCGACCCGGGCGATGTCCTCGAGCTCCGATACCGGGATCACCGCGCCGGTCGGATTGCTCGGCGTGTTGAGGATGATCGCCTTGGTGTTCTCCGTACACGCGGCTTCGATGTCGGCGGCGCGGGCGATGAAGTCGTCTTCTTCACGCGTCTCGACGAACACCGGTCGGCCGCCCGCAATGCGCA
>CAYYSY010000125.1:0-8244 GCA_964474355.1 uncultured Spirochaetaceae bacterium
CCGCGCCGAGAGACGCTCGAGCTCGAGCTCGTTCGCGCCCTGCGCCCTGCCGACATCGGCCAGCGCCCGGGCAACCTCGACGTCGAAGGGCTCGTCACGTAGCAGCGCCTCGAGGCGAGCCCGCGCAACGTCGAGTCGCCCATCCCGGATCAGCGCGCGCGCGGCGCCCAGGCGAGCGTCGCGGTCGGCCGGCGCCGCGGACAGCGCGCGCTCGAACCACTCGAGGGCGTGCTGCGGGTCGTCCGCCGGCACGCGCTCCCCCAGCCCGACCAGCGCGCGGACGTTCTCCGAATCGAGCGCGACACCGCGCTCGTAGGCCGTGCGAATCCGATCTTCACTCGCACCGGCGAGCGCGAGCGCATCACCGTGCAGTGCGTGCAGGCCCGCGTGTCGAGGGTGCGCCGCGATCGCGCGCTCGACACGCCCGACCGCGTCCGCCGATCGATCGGCGCGCGATGCGATCGCGACCCAGGCCCGCAGCGCATCGACGTGGATCGGATCGCTGAGCCGTAGTCCCTGAGTGCCCTCGATGGCGCGCAGCGCGACCTCCGGCCCGGCGCGCAGCTCGAGCCCCTCGGCCGCGCTCGCGATCGCGCGCGCGAACATGGCCGGCCTTCGCCGGTAGCGATCGATCAGGACGGCCAGCGGCTCGCGATGGCCGGCCCAGGCGAAGAGCCGGATCGACAGCAGATCCCCCTCGACGCCGAGCGGCGTGTCGTTCGCCTTCGTCCTCAGCACGTGGAGCGCGAGGATCGGCTTGCCCTCGGCGCTGCGCAGCGCGGCGAGCCGCTCACGCGCATCGGTCGCGCCCGGGTCGAGGCGAATCGCATAGCGATACTCCTCGATGGCGCGGTCGAAGTCCCCGATCTCCTCGGCGGCACGCGCCGCGTAGTAGCGGGCGAAGGTGTTGTCGGGCCAGGTGCGAAACGCCTCCGAGAAGTGGTCGAGCGCGGCTTCTGGCGCTCCGTCGTGGAGCAGCGAGCGACCGAGGATCAGCTCGCGATACGCCGCGACCTCGATCGTCTCGGCGATCTCGGCGGCCTCCTCGTACTCCCCAGCCATGACGAGCGCGTCGGCGTAGTCGAAGAGGATCTGCGGCGGCACCTCGCCCAGCGTCCGCGCCACCTCGACGGCGCGACCGGCTGCGTCGGCGGCGACGGCATATCGGCCGAGCGCCTGGTAGTGGGTGACGAGGCCGAGCCACGCTCCGAGCCGGAGATCGGCCTCCTCGAACTCGGTGGCCTCGAGCAGCAGCTGCTCCGCCTCGGCCGCGTCGCCCCGCGCGCGCAGTCGGCTGGCCAGCGCGACGCGACCGGCGACGGAGCGCGGCGCGTCCTCGAGCGCGCCGCGCAGCACGTCGATCGACGCGTCCCATTCCTGCTGGCCGTCGTGGAACCGGATCGCCTTCTCGACCACCTCGCGATTCGACGGGAACTCCTCGAGGCAGCCCGCCCAGCGCTCGCGCGCCAGCTCGAGGTGGCCTCCGTCCTGGGCGAAGATCGCCATGGTCGCGCAATGCCAGGCCAGGCCGTCCTGGCTCAGCTGCGTGCTGCGGATCGCCTCGCCGAGCACCTCCATGGCCGTCGCCGCCTCGTCGATCCGGTCGAGCCCGAGCAGCGCGAGGATCTTCGGCTCCATCGCAGCGACGTTGTCGGGCTGCGCAGCGAGCACGCGTTCCGCGTCGGCAAGCGCCTGCTCGTAGTCGAGCTTGCGCGCCGCGTGTGTCTGCGCGCGGAGCAGCAGCGCGTCGAGGTTGTCGGGATGCGCCGCCAGCACGCGCTCGAGCGCATCGAGAGCAACCGTGTAGTTGCGCGTGCGATAAGCGCCGGCCGCGACCGTGAGGCCGGCCGGCACGAGGAACTCGGGGTCTTCCATCGCTGCGCGGAGCGCCCACAGGGCCTCGGTCGGCGTGGTCGTCGCGTGGAGGGCCCGGCCGTACAGGTAGAGCGTCTCGGGGTCGTCCCTGCGCTCGACGAGCAGGGCGCGAAGCGGCTCGACCGAGCCGGCCAGATCGCCCGCGCTCTGCCGACGGCGAATGTCGGCGAGAGGATCGTCGCGCTCGCACGCCGTACCGAACGCGACGATCGCGACGATCACAGCCACCGCAATCGGGGCCCGGCCGAAGGCGCCGGGCAAAGTCATCGCGCGCACCACGCGGGTCGCCTGCATGGCCCCGATTCTACTCGAGACATGCGCCGATAGGGGACGGGAAGCCACTTGGACGCGCGGGTCGGGCCACGCGACCGCCGGTCCCCTGCTACGCTCGAAGCCCCATGGAGACGCACGAGCGCAGATGGCCGTGGCTCGTCGCCAGCGGCGTCGTGGCCCTGATGTTCATCGCGGCCTTCGTCGACGTCGACCTCTCACCCGGCGGCGACCCGCGCTCCACGGCAACGATCGACGAGGTCGCCACGCTCCGCGATCGATCCGACCTCAACGTCCTCTTCATCCTCATCGATACGCTTCGCGCCGATCGCGTCGGTGCCTACGGCTACGCGCGCGACACGACGCCGAACCTCGACCGCCTCGCGGCGAGCGGCGTCCGCTTCTCGCGCCATCTCGCCCAGTCGTCGTGGACCAAGGCGTCGATGGCATCGATGTGGACGGCGCTCTACCCGCTGCGCAACGGCGTGACGCGCTTCGACGACGTCATCCCCGATCGCGCACGGATGCCGGCCGAGATCCTGAAGGACGCGGGCTTCCAGACGATCGCGATCTATCGCAATGGCTGGGTCTCCCCGAACTTCGGCTTCGCGCAGGGCTTCGACGTCTACACGCGCCCCGCGCCCAACCGGTTGCCGGCCTCGGTGCGCCGCGAGAATCCGACGATCGCCCAGGGCGGCACCGACGAGGACGCCATCAAGACGGCGATCGAGTTCCTGAGGGTCCGGGGACACGACCGCTGGTTCTTGTACCTGCACCTGATGGACGTCCACGAGTACCTCTACGACGAGGAGACCGCTCTCTTCGGCGGGGCGTACACGGACGTCTACGACAACTCGATCCGCTGGGTCGACCGCGCCATCGGGCACCTCCTCGACCACCTCGACCAGGTGGGCCTGTCGGAGAACACGATCGTGGTCGTCGCCGCGGATCACGGAGAGGCGTTTCGCGAGCGCGGCTACGAGGGACACGCCCGGGTCGTCTATCGCGAGTCCACCGAGGTGCCCTTCCTGATCCGCCTGCCGTTCCAGCTCGAGCCCGGGCTCGTCGTGCGCGAGCGCACGCGCAACGTCGACATCTGGCCCACGCTCCTCGACCTGCTCGGGCTCGCGGCGCCGACGGACACGGACGGCCGGTCGCGGCTCGCCGACGTGATCGCGAGCGCACGGGCCGAGGGACCAGCGGAGACGTCGGGTCGCGGCATCGCGCACCTCGATCAACGATGGGGACAACAGTCCGAGACGCCGATGCCGACGGTGGCGGTGACCGAGGGGTCCCTGCGATACGTACGAACGAGTCCGCTCGCCAACGGACCGTCGCGAGAAGAGCTCTTCGATGCTGGAGCGGATCCGCTGGAGCTTCGGGATCTCAGCCCCGACGACCTGGCCGCCGTCGAGCGTCTGCGCGCCATGGCCGACGAGTACCTCGACTCGACACCCGAGTGGGGTACCGCGCCGACCCGCGAGCTCGACGAGCTCGAGCTCAATCAGCTCCGCGCGCTCGGGTACGCGATTCCCTAGCCGCCGTGCCGCGCTCGACACGAGCCGCCCGGATTCAGAAGCGTGCGTTCACGTCGAAGCCGAACGTCCTCGGCTCGCCGACGAAGAGGACCACGAGGCTCGAGAAGGCGGTCGCGTTGAACCCGCCCGCCTTGTAGGTCTCGTCCATGAAGTTGCGGACCCAGAACGAGACGTCCGTATCCCAGTCCATCACCGACCAGGTCAGCCGGGCGTTGTGGAGCCAGAAGGGGCCCTGTCCGAGCGTGTTCGGCGGCAGGATCGGCTCGCCCTGGAACGCGTTGGGCGGCCCCACGCCTTCGGATGCGTCGAAGTACGAGGCGCTCTTCCAGGTCGAGTCGTAGCGCGGAATCAGGCTGCCGAAGCGCCCGAGGCCCAGCTCGTACTGCCCCATGAACGTCAGCTGGAACTGCGGCGAATTGATCAGCCGGTTCCCCGTGTAGTCGACGAGGACCGGGTACTCGACGACCTGCCCGTTCACGCCGGGTGCGATGAGCACATTCTCCTGGGTGAAGTCCAGATAGCGACTCTCGAGCCAGCCGAAGCGGACGATGCCGAGCAGATCGTCGATCGGGTTGAGCGTGAGATCGACCTCGGCACCGTAGTTCTCGGCGTCGTTGGCGTTCGTGATGATCAGCTCGGGCTGGACGTTGAAGCCCTGGTTGAACGTGAAGACCTGGTAGTCCTTGTAGCGGTAGTAGAAGAACGACGCATCGAGGCCGAGCTTCTGGTCGAACCACATCCCACGGAAGCCCGCCTCCCAGGCGTCGAGGGTCTCCGGGTCGGCGAAGTCGAGCTTCTGCTGGTTGAGATTGCCGACCGCGTTGAAGTGGCCCCCCTTCCAGCCACGATCGTATTTGCCGTAGATCTCGACCAGATCGCTGAAGCTGTAGGTGAGTCGCAGCGTCCAGGTCGGGGCCGACCAGGTCTTCGCATCCTGGACCCGCTTCGGGATCGTGTTCAGGATCAGCCCGTAGTCCATGTTCTTGCGTTCCCAGTTGTAGCGGAGGCCTCCCAGGAAGTTGAGATCGTCCCAGAAGTCGATCTCGACGCTGCCGTATGCCGCCCAGCTGTGGAGCTTCTGCGTGTAGCCGCGGTCCGAGACGCCCGAGAAGCCCAGCGGAGAGTCCCCGGTCAGGGCTTCGGTCTTGGCGTCGATCTTCTCGGTCAGGTAGTACGCGCCGGCCTTCCAGCCGAGCCACTCATTCGCGTCCCCGCTGAAGCGGAAGTCCTGGATGAACTGCCAGCCCTCGTCGTCGTTGATGAGCTCGAAGAGCTCGTCCGGCGTGCTGTCGAGGTCCTGATCGTTGTCGCGCTCGTAGTAGTCGAAGGCCGAGATCGAAGTGAAGTCGACCAGGTCGCCGAGCGGGATGTCGCCCCGCACCGAGCCGCCGGCCGTGAAGTTTTGCAAGTCACCCGTCCGGTTGTAGTCGCCTTCGCGGGGGCGGATGTCGAGGTTCTCGGCGAGCTCGTCGGCCACGTCGAGACGTGCGAGATCGAGCGCCTCGCCGAAGGGCAGCCCCTCGTCGCGCAGCTCGTCACGCCGAGTGATGACCATCTCTCGCACGTCCTTGCCGGTGTATCCCGACGAGGTCTGACCGCCGAGGATGCCCTGCACGTCGGGCGACCCGTCATGGGCCCGCTGAACTCCCACGATGCCGAACCCCTGACCGAGCGGCGCGAGCTGGTCACGGATCGTCATGTGCCCGTTCAGCAGCCAGTCCATGCTCCAGAGGTCGGGCGTGTACCTCAGCTGGATGCGCGCGCCGCCGGCCAGCTGGTCGTTCACGGTCGTCCTGAGCCCGGTCGGCAGATCCGAGATCCGGTTGGGCCTGACGAACTCCTCACAGATCGATCCCGACCCGACGACCCCCGGATCTCGCGGGACCCGCTCGTCGTCCGGGGGCGCATCGCCACACCGGTTCGTCCCCGTGCCGTCCCGCCGCGTGAATCGAAACGAGGTCCGGCTTAGGAGCACCCCGTCGACGATGGGCATGTCGATCCCTCCCTCGAGGTCGATGAAGTTGTAGTTGCCGTAGCTGCCGCGGAGGCTTCCGCCGAATTCGTTGGAGGGCAGACGCGAGTACGTCTTGATCGCGCCGGCCGATGCGTTGCGATTCGGCCCGGTGCCCTGAGGGCCCTTCAGCACGTTGACGCGCTCGACGTCGAACAGGAGGGCGGACTGCAGGGCAGGCGCATTCAACGCGACGTCGTCGAGGAAGATCGCCACGGCGCCCGTCGAGTTCGCATTGAAGTCCGAGAGCCCGACACCGCGGATGAAGAACGTGGGCGCCGTCGGATTCGCGGCGATGATCTCGAGATTCGGCGTGAAGTTGGCGAGACCGGTGACGTCGGAGATGCCGAGCGCCTCGATGTCCTTCGCGTCGAACGAGGTCACGGCATCGGCGTCGTCTAGATCGGAGAGCCCGGCGCCCTGCCTGCCCCTGACGGTGAGCTCCTCGATCTCGCCGTAGGGGTGATCCTCTACCCCTTCCTCCTCCCCTGCGTCCTCTCCGCCGTCCTCTTCGGCTTCAAGCTCGTCTTCGTCGTTCCCGGCGGCTTGTTCTTCGATCTCGTCGAGCTCGTCGAAATCGAAGCCGGTCTCCGCATCGTCGGTCGCGCGAGGCTCGAGCGAGGACTCTTGAGCGTTCGATGCGGTCGATAGACCCACCACCACGACGGCCACTGCGGCCGAGCGCATCGCATAGCCGATCAGCTGGAAGAACCGGGATCGGCTCGCCGTCGATGGACGCTTCGGCCGCTGCGGTTCCGGGATCGTTTCGAAAATCTCGCGAGTCCTTTGACCGATTGCAGCTCGGCGGCGGCGGAAATGGAGAGTGCTTTTGGTGCGGGTAGATGCAATAGTAATCACATGCGCCCGCGCCCGGTCAATAGACGACTTCGCCACCTCTGCGTCGGGACGCGGAACCTCCGTCTCGATCGATCCCCGGGGCCGATCGCCTTCGCGCTCGCAGCTCTCCTCGCCGCCTCGCTCGGTCCTCTGACGGCGCAGGCCCAGTCCGATCCGGGCAGCCGCCCGCCGCATGCCTCGAGATGGCTCCCCACACTGTCCTTCGGAATCGGCGTGCTCGGCGATCCGCAGAACGCGACGGCGTGGAGCGACGGGGATTCGCCGGAATCCGAGCTGGTCTCGGTCTCGGGCTCGGAGCTCAATGTGGCGCCTCAGTTCGTCGCGCTCGCGGGCATCGATTCGCCCGAGCTCTTCCGCGGCGTTCGCCTCTACGCTTCGGGGGGCGTGATGCCGACGCTCGGGTTCGAGATCGACATCGCGAAGCTCGGCGATCCGCGAGGCTTCGTCTATCCGAAGCAAGCCGACGAGAACGAGGCCTATCCCGAGAGTGCGATCGACGGGACGGGCATTCGCACCAGCGCGCAGATCGAGCCGCTCGCGTTCGCCGCGAACCTCGGCGTGAGCTTCAGCCGGCAGATCGGCGATCATCGGTTCGACTTCCGGCCCTCCGTCGGCTACTTCCGCTACACCGTGACCACCGAAGGCGTGCAGCTTCGCGCGATCAAGCCGGATCTGGTCGATCCCTTCGTTCGCGAGATCACGCTGCAAGACGGGCGCACCGACTCCTTCTCGGCCGTCGGCCCGGCATTCGAGCTCGGCGTCGATCTCGGTCCGAAGGGCATGTTCAAGCCGACCGTCTTCATCGATGCGAGCTTCTATCACGTGCTCGGCGACCGCGTGATCGACCTCTCCGACTCGGGCAGCGACTCGTTCGGCACCGAGGTCGCCCATTGGACCGTGATGGTGAATCCGTGGATCTACCGGCTCGGGATGGGGCTGCGCGTCGCATGGATCGGAGACTAGGCAGCGCGGTTCCGCGCGCCCCGATGACCAGACGCCTTCTCTGGCACGTGCCGGCCTTCCTCGTCCACGCCGCGGCCGCAGCGGCGGTCGCTGCGCTCCTGCTCGCGGCCGCGCAGCCGGTCATGACGGACGACGTGTGGTGGCACCTCGCGATGGGCGAGTACCACGCGCGCGAGGGCCCCTGGCTCGATTCCGATCCGCTCCTGCACACGGCGGCGGAGCCGGCCGCGCCGGCCGCATGGCTCGCGGACGTCGCCCTGTACGAAGCCTCGGGGATCGCGGGCATCGAGGGGCTGCGCGCGGCGCATGCCGCCGTCGCCGCCGCGATCCTCGCGCTGGCCTGGTGGCTCCTGCTGCGAGTGAGCCGATCGCCGACGTTTGCGAGCATCGGCATCGTCGCCTTCGCGAATCTCTCGGCCTACCGCATCGTGCAGCTGCGGCCGCATCTGCTCTCGATCCTGGCCGTCCTGGTGCTGCTCCACCTGGTCGCCGTGGGTCGCCGGCCGCTCTCCTGGTGGCGATGTGCGCTCGTCGCCGTCGTGTTCGCGACGTGGGCCAACGTGCACGCTGCCTTCGTGCTCGGACCGGCCCTGCTCGCGTCGGCCGCCGCGGGCGAGCTGGTCGCGAGCCGGCTCGAGCGGGATGCACCCGACGCGGCACGACAGCGCGCCCTTCGCACGACGGTGCTCCTCGCGCTCGCGACGGCCGCGACGTTGCTGAACCCGCTCG
>CAYYSY010000126.1:0-19385 GCA_964474355.1 uncultured Spirochaetaceae bacterium
GGTCTCGATGCCGCGCTCGGCGAGCTCGGCCTCGAGCTCGGGCAGCAGGTCGGTGCGGAAGATCGCCTCGACCGAAGCCTCCTTCGCTCCATCGCGCACGGTGTCCGCGGCAGCCCGGCGGCCCACGAGCAGCCCCAGCGCCCCGAGCACGATCGACTTGCCCGCGCCCGTCTCGCCGGTCAGCACGTTCAGCCCTCGACCGAACTCGAGCTGGGCGTCCTCGACGATCGCGAGGTCGCGTATGTGTAGTCGCTCGATCACCCCAGCCTCCCGCGGTCACCGTAGAGCCCGGGTGTGACGAGAGCGGTCACGCCGACCCCGCAGCTCAACGGTGCCCCCAGCGCAGCTTCGTGTGCAGGATCTCGTAGGGGTCGCGGAAGGGCGACGCGACGATCTCGACCGGATGGGGGCTCCGGTGCATGACGACGCGGTCGCCGGGCTCGAGGTCGAGGCCCTCCTGGCCGTCGACGGTCAGCGCTGCGTCGCCGCTCTCCGACTCGACGACGATCGTGAGCTCGACGTGCTGCGGCAACACGATCGGCCGCTGGGTGAGCGAGTGCGGGCAGATGGGCGTCAGGATGATCGCCTCGAGGCCGGGCAGCAGCAGCGGCCCACCGGCCGAGAGCGAGTAGGCGGTCGATCCCGTCGGCGTCGACACGATGAGCCCGTCCGCGTGATAGGTCGTGACCTTGATGCCGTCGGCGCGCGCCTCGAGGTCGATCATGCGCGAGAGCACCTGGCGCGTCAGCACCGCATCGTTCAGCGCGTGGTAGTGGGCGAGGCGCTCGTCGCCACGGAACGCCTCGACCTCCAGCCGCATGCGCGCGACGACGGTGACGTCGCCAGCGAGCACCTTCTCGAGCGCCGGCCGGACCTCGTCGATGTTCACCTCGGTGAGGAAGCCCAGGCGGCCGAGATTGACGCCGAGGATCGGCACAGAGCGCGTACCCGCCGACCGGGCGACCGAGAGCAAGGTGCCGTCGCCGCCGAAGCTCACGACCAGGTCGACGTCACGGGTCAGGTCTTCGCGGGCCACACCGGCGCGCCCGAGCAGCGCGCCGCAGTTCTCGTCGAAGACGAGCCCGAGCCCTTCCGACTCGAGCCAGCGGACCAGGTCGATGAGCACCGGCTCGACCTGGTGCTCGTCCTCCTTCAAACAGAAGCCGATGCGCTGGATGTCCATCTCGACTGGCCCTCGCCCCCGCCATGCGGCGCTGCCGCGAATGTAGCGTGGCGCCGGCGATGCGATGCCGGCCTCTCTCGGTGTGCAATCGCGCCGGCCGCCGTCGCACTCCGCCCGCCATCGCCCGCTACCCTCGCGCCATGGCGCCGGACGAGACCCTCCATCTATTCCGCAATCGGCCCTCGCGCTCCGTCGACGCCCGCGCGCCGCTCGCCGAGCGCATGCGCCCGCGCTCGTTCGACGAGCTGATGGGCCAGCCGCACCTCACCGAGGCCCATGCCGCGCTTCGCTCGATGGTCGAGGGCGGCGAGATCCCGAGCGTCGTGTTCTGGGGTCCGCCGGGCTGCGGCAAGACCACGCTCGCCTGGCTGCTCTCGACCGCGCCGGGCACCCGCATGGAGGCGCTCTCGGCGGTCGTCGCAGGCGTCAAGGAGATCCGCGAGGCGGTCGAGACGGCGCGGCGCCACGGCGACCGCACGCTGCTCTTCATCGACGAGATCCATCGCTTGAACCGCGCGCAGCAGGACGTGCTGCTGCCCCACGTCGAAGCCGGCACGGTGACGCTCGTCGGCGCGACCACCGAGAACCCGTCGTTCACCGTGAACGCTCCGCTGCTGTCGCGGTGCCGGGTGCTCACGCTCGCGCCGCTCGACGAAGACGCCGTGCAGGCGCTCGTGGAGCGGGCCGTGCACGACGCGGAGCGCGGGCTCGGCGGGACGGGCCTCGAGCTCGCCGAGCAGGCCGCGGCGGCGATCGTGGCCGCCGCCGATGGCGACGCGCGCCGGGCGCTCGGGCTGCTGGAGGCCGCGGCCGCCATCCACCGGCGCAGCGACGCGGCGAGCGCTCCGCTCTCGCCCGAGACGGTGCGGGAGGCGGCCGGCAAGAAGCTCCTCCTCTACGACCGCGACCGCGAGGAGCACTACAACGTCGTGAGCGCGCTCATCAAGAGCCTGCGCGCGAGCGACCCCGACGCGGCCCTCTACTACCTCGCGCGCATGCTCGAGGGCGGCGACGACCCGCTCTTCATCGCTCGGCGCCTGCTCATCTTCGCGAGTGAGGACGTCGGCAACGCCGACCCGTGGGCGCTCTCGCTCGCGACCGCCGCGTTCCAGGCGGTCGAGCGCATCGGCCTGCCCGAGGGTCGGCTCACCCTTGCCCAGGCGACGACCTATCTCGCGACGGCGCCCAAGAGCAACGCGTCGTACGTCGCGCTCGGCCGCGCCCAGGAGCGCGTGCGCGCGACGGGCTCGCTGCCCGTCCCGATGCATCTACGAAACGCGCCCACCCGACTGATGAAGGATCTCGGCTACGGCGAGGGCTACGAGTACGCGCACTCGGCGGAGGACGCGTTCGTGGCCGCGGCCAACCTGCCCGAGGGCCTCGAGGACGAGATCTTCTACGAGCCGACCGAGCGCGGCCACGAGGCGCGCATCGGCGAGCGGCTGGCGGCGTGGCGCGCCCGACGCGCCGAGGCGCGCAAGCACGGCGCGGGTCCGAGTCGGCCGGGCGACGAGGACTGACCCGACGCGGCCAGACCCCGCCACGAGGGCGCTGATTCAGATGCCCCCGCCCGCGTCCACGATCGAGTCGCGATCGACCACGACCTGGTTCCGGCCACGGGCCTTGGCCTCGTAGAGTGCGGAGTCCGCGCGGGCGATGAGCGCGTCGCCATCGGTCAGCGTCTCGTCCCATGCGGCCACACCGACCGACAGCTGCACCTTGATCGTGCGGCCGTCGGGTGCCTCGAACTCGGCGTCCTCGACGGCCATACGCCAGCGCTCGGCCACGACCTCGACACCCGACGGATCGTTCTGCGCGAGGATGACGAGGAACTCCTCGCCGCCAAAGCGGCCGGCGACGTCGGTCGCGCGCATCTGTCCGAGCAGCAGCTTCGAGACGCCAGACAGCACCGCGTCGCCTGCAAGGTGACCGTATTCGTCGTTCACCGACTTGAAGTGATCGAGGTCAGCCATGAACACCGACAGCGGCGCGCCGTAGCGGCGCGCGCGCAGCACCTCGATCGCGAGCACCTCCGTGGCGTAGCGTCGAGTGCGAAGACCGGTGACGGCGTCCGTCGTCGACAGGTGCGTCATCAGGTCGCTCTTGGCGCGCAGCTCGTCATAGAGCCGCCTGGTCTTCATGTGCAGCTTGATGCGCGCGACGAGGTCGAGATCGTAGAAGGGCTTGTCGAGGACGTCGCACGCGCCGAGCTCGAGGAGCCGCGCCTTGCGGTCGCGGTCGCGGCTGCCGGTCAGGAAGATGATGGGAATCGCTCGAGCGTCGGGACTGGCCTGCTTGATGTGGAGGATCTTCTCGCCGTCGAAGCCCGGCAGCTCGAGATCGCAGACGACGAAGTCGACGTCCTCGTTGAGCAGCAGCTTCAGGCCGTGCATGCCGTCGGCGGCCTGCAGGATCGACTCGAACAAGCCCTGCGGTTCCAGGGCCTGCACGATCTCCCGGCGATGGGCCGCCGAATCATCGATCACGAGGAGGGTGGCCAACGAGTTCCTTCCGGGTCGGACTCGATGTGATGCGAACTCGAGCCCGCCCCACGCCGGCGAAGATGCGCCGGCGGGTGCAGTCGGAGCGGACAGCGGTACGACTCACTCTTCGACCAACTAGGTGTAAAACTTGTCGGCAAACCCCGGTGTCGACCCGAGTCGAAGGGCGCGTCCTGTGACAGGGCGAGCGTCACGGTCGGGCGAAGGGCTCTCGATCGAATCGCAGGGTTCCGGCGAGACTGGAACTGTGGCCGGTTCGTCGACGCCCCGGCATCGATCGCCTGCAAGAGCACCGGAACGCGACGCGTCATTCCCCGTCGGGCTCGATCGCGCTCGATTGGCGGAACAGGTTCCGAAGCGCGAGGCGCGTCGTGCCCTCGCCGTCGCGCTCCGCCTGCAGGCGAATGAGGCGGTCTTCGACGGGCCCGATGAGCCAGCACGCGTCATCGGCGAGCGTCTCGATCGGTGGGCCGGCCTCGTTCAGCTCGCAGATCGAGCGCCGCTCGACGATCTCGCCCGCTCCGTCCTCGACCCACCAGCGCAGGGGCAGGCCCTGGGTGCGGCACACGTAGGGACGCGACTCGTAGATGCGGCACTCGCCCCCGTCGCCGAGGAACGCACATGCACCGGGCGGATGGGGCGTGCCGTGCTCGAGCAGCTCGGCGTGGGCGCCACGAATGCGCTCGGCCTCGACCTCGAAGACGGTGAGACCGTCGATGCAGCAGGCCGTGCAGCCGAGGCGGCATTGGAGCCTCTCCTCGTGACGGGCGCGCAAGGGCGCGCACGTGGCGTCGACCTCCTCGTGCAGCGCGACGACCGCGTCGGTGCCGCCTTCGCGCTCGGCATCCAGATGGTTCGTTCGGCGGCGTCCGCTCATGGTGTGACCAGCGAGCGCCCGGGCGACTCGTCACGGTGCGCGTACCAGCGATGCAGGAAGGCGTCGCGATCGAGCACCCGCGCGCCGAGATCGAGCTTGTAGTCCATGTAGGGGTGGCCGAGGTTCCAGAACGCATAGCCCACGTCGCGGAGCCGCTCGCTGAGCAGGACGAGCTGCAGCGAGCCGAAGTGGTTCCACGTGCGCTCGTCCGGCGAGCAGAAGCCCGAGAGGCTCGTGTAGATGCGGCCGATCGTGTAGCCGAGCTCGCCGGCGACGAGCTCGCCCCGGTGCGTCGACCAGAGCTCGACACCGTGCATCTCGATCCCGGTCGCCGGCCCAGCGCGCGCCAGCCCGTACACGAGCTCGCGGTACGGCGGGATCAGCCAGCAGCTCGGCTCGTGCTGCTCGACGATGCGCTCGACCACGGCGCGACAGTCGGGCGCCACGCGCAGCTCGATGCCCTCTTCTTCGACACGGCCCGAACGGCGCAGCTGTCGCACGTGGCTCGACACGTGGATCGCCGGCCAGTCGAGTACGGCGTACGCCGACTGGATCTCGGGCAGGAGCAGATCGCCGTGTCTGCGATCGCGCTGGGCGATCGAGATGAAGCCGGCCCGCGCGAGCGCGACGTAGAAGTCGGCGTCCCAGCAATCGGACCAGTGGTGCGTGACCGACCGGTTCGGATAGATGCGCTCGCGCAGCACGCGCTCGTCGAGATCTTCTGCAGTGATCGGAGGGATCATGTGCGTGACACCCGGCCTCGGGGACAGCGTAGCGGCGAAGCTCAGGGCCCGATGCACCGGCCCCGCGTGCGGCCGCCGAGCGCTCCGTGCCAGTCACAGACCATTCCATTCTCCTCGCGTGATCTATCGTTCAGCCCTGGCCCCGCTGCACCGGCGGGGCGCTCCATCGCCGACCCGGGAGCCCCGATGTCCTTCATCCGCTATGGCGCAAACACGAACGCGCTGCTGGTGACGAAGGGACATCCCTTCGACCGCAACGCGTTCGCGGCGATCTTCGAGAGCTTCCCCGACGTCGCGACGACGGCGGTCGAGCAGCCGGCCGCGCAGCGCTTCTTCGACCCCGTCGCCGCCGCTCCCTACGATGCCATCGTCCTCTACGACATGCCGGGCATCGAGTTCCGCGCGGGGGAGCCTCCGCGCTTCCATGCGCCTCCCGCCGAATACGTCGAGGGCTTCCACGCGCTCCTCGAGTCGGGGAAGGGCCTGGTGTTCCTGCACCACGCGATCGCCGGCTGGCCCGCGTGGCCGGAGTACGCCGACATCGTGGGCGGGCGCTTCCTCTATCGGCCCGGGGAGGTCGGCGGCGAGGCGCTCCCGGACTCCGGGTACCGTCACGACGTGCCCCACCACGTGCGGGTGGTCGACGCCGACCACCCCGTCAACGCCGGGCTCGGCGAGGGCTTCGACATCGTCGACGAGCTCTATCTCTTCCGTGCGTTCGAAGACCGCGTCCATCCCCTGCTGCGCAGCGATCATGCGTTCGAAGACAGCGGCTTCTACTCGTCGGCGCAGGCCATCGCGGGCCGCTTCCAGTCGCGCGAGGGCTGGAGCCACCCGCCCGGGACGAGCCTGATCGGCTGGACCCATCGCTACCGCAACAGCCCCATCGTGTACCTGGCGTGCGGCGACGGACCGAGCGCCTACGAGAGCCCCGCGCTGCGAAGGCTGATCCGCAACGCCATCGAGTTCGTCGCAGCCGAGGGCCGCTGACGGCGCCTCCGCGGCCATACGAAGAAGCGCTCAGGCGTTGACGCACTTCTCGAGCAGCGCGTGGAAGTGCCGGAGCTTCGTCTCCTGGTACTCGGCGAAGATCACGTGCGTGTGCTGCGCCGCCTCGAGCCCCGTCTGGACGTGGGGCAGGTTGTAGGCGTCCTGCGAGAACACCTTCGCGAGACCACCGACCGCGCCGTGCGCCAGAAGGAACGACTCGTCGAACCCGATGTGGGTCGTCTTTGCAGGCTCGGGGCGCTTGCAGCGGAACGGCGCGAGCATGAAGACGTCCATGATGCACTTGTCCGGCTCGCTGCCGTAGGGCCGGAACCGATAGGTGATGCGGTTGTAGGCAGCCCACGGGTGCATGTTGGGGAACAGCGAGTAGTAGAACGAGTCGCCGAGCTCGGCGTCGGTCAGGTCCTCGACCCCGGGCACCACGCCCTTCAGCTGCATGCGCCCGAGCATCCCGCCGAACTGTCTCGCCGTCATGCCCTCGGGCACCCGAAACGGATTCGGGGCGTCGAGGTCGGGCGTGCCGAACGCGTCGAACATGTCCTGCTCGCTCGGGCTCCAGGTCACGTGGGGGCTCGGCGTCATGTTCGGCGTGATGGCCCGAGAGAACGTGTCCCAGGCGTCGTACTGGCTGTTCGCGTCGCCGATGCCCGGCATGATCTGCGGGTGGGTGGCCACCACGTCGTAGGCCTCCATGAAGGCCTCCTGGCAGACCTTCCAGTTGCAGCGCATCAGCTTCCGGATGTGGCCCTCGATGTAGCGGTCTTCGAGGGGCCAGCGCTCGAAGTGCTTCGGCAGGTCGCCGAGGTGGTGCTCGAGGGGCTCGCAGTCGGGGTCCATGTTGACGAAGACGAAGCCGCCCCAGGTCGCGACCTTCGCCTCGGGCAGCGCGTACTCGTCGCGGTCGACGCTCGGGAAGTCCCAGCGGCAGGGCAGCTCCCTGAGCGAGCCGTCGAGATCCCACGTCCAGCCGTGGAAGGGACAGCGAAGCTCGTCGCCGCCGCCTGCGAAGTCCTTCAGCCTGCGACCGCGATGGAGGCACACGTTGTGGAACGCGCGGATCTGCATGTCCCGGCCGCGCACGATCACGAGCGAGAGGTGCGCGATGTCGTAGACCACGTGATCGCCCGGCTCGGGGAGCTGCTCCTCGCGGCAAGCGAACTGCCAGGCCTTCTTCCAGACCTTCTCGACCTCGAGGTCGTGGAAGGCGCGCGACGTGTAGCGCTCGATCGGCACCTTCACCGCCGGGATATCGCGTGCCGACTGCATCCGCAGCGTCTCGGGCACGGGGCGCGTCTCGAGGTCGAGCAGCTCCTGGTAGCTGATGCCCGTCGATCGCGGGCCCTGCCCGGGCTCGATCTCGACCAGAGGGTCCATCGCCATCACGATCCTCCTGGGTTCAAGAGCGGGCAGCTAGAAGGGAACGCGCTTGGTGAATCCGCCGTCGCAGACGAGGTTCGCGCCCGTGATCAGGCTGGCCGCGGGGCTCGCCAGGAACGCGACCGCGCGCGCCACCTCTTCGGGCGTGCCCATGCGGCCGATCGCGCACTGCGCGAGCGCGTTGTCGTAGATCGCCGGCATCGCGTTCTTGATCATGTCCCAGTTGCCACCCTCGAAGTAGACCGGCCCCGGTGACACGACGTTGACGCGCACGCCCTGGCCCGCGAGCGCCTGACTGAGATCGCTGGCGTGGGTGATGAGCGCGGCCTTCATGGCGTTGTACGCCTGCGGCATGCCGAGGTACTCGAGCGCCGCCGTCGAGCTGATGAACACGACGCTCGCGGCGTCCGACTCGGCCAGGCTCGGCATCGCGGCCTCGACGCCGCGCACGGCGCCCATCACGTCGACGTCGAAGTTGGCCTGCCACGCGGCGTCGCCCGGGCCCCCGCCCGCCGATGCGTTGGCGACGTACACGTCGAGGCCGCCGAGCTCGCTCGCCGCATCGGCGACGAACTGCTTCAGCGCTTCTCCTTCGCCCACGTCGACCGACTTCGTGAAGACCTTCGCGCCGCGCGACTCGAGATCCTTCTTCGCCGACTCGAGCCCGCCCTCGCTCCGCGCGCAGATCGCCACATCGCAGCCGAGGTCGGCGAACGTCTGGGCGATCGAGAGGCCGATGCCGCGCGATGCAGCGGTGACGAGCACCTTCCTGCCTTCGAGTCCGAGATCCATGTAGTCCTTCCTTCCTTTGCCTCGGGTACTGGTCCCGAGCGTGGGGGGGGCGACGCCTGCGCGGGCTGCCGAAGTGCCAGCGGCCGCAGCCGGCGTGCGGCGGCTGGGCAGTGCGGGGCCGGCCATGAAGACCAGCAGATGCGGATCGGCGACCTTCAGCTCGCCCCTCACGCGGCGGCCGTCGGTCTGGAACACGCCCTTGCGGCCTTCGTGCTCGACCTCGACGGTACCGTCGTCGAGCATCGTGTAGATCGCGCGCGAGAGGGGGTGCTGGAGCCTCACCTTCGCCCCTCCATCGACGTCACGTTCGAGACATCGGTGCCGGGTGCCGTGCGCGGCTGGGTCAGGCGGATGATCTGCAGATACTCCTCGCGCGCCGGACCGCGAGTGGCCCCGACCATCAGGTACGCGACCCCCAGCCGCTCCTGCGCCTCGAACTGGGCGTCCGAGATCCACTCGTTCGCCCACGCGAGGCTCGCCGACCAGAGCACGCCGGCGAGCTGACTCGTGAGCACGTCGAGATCGACCCACGCCTCGACGCCGCCCTCCTCGGCGAGCTCACCAAGGGCCGCGCGGAGCTGAGCTCCCAGCGCCAGCGCCACGTTTCGACGCGCGGGCTCGGCGGCCTGCGACGTCATCATGAGCCGCAGCAGCGAGCGGTAGTAGCGGGGCATCCGGAGCAGCTCGCGCAGGTTCGCGTCGACGATCGGGACGACGTCGCCAGCCGCGCGCTCGATGCCGGCGACGAAGCGCTCGGTCTGCTCGGCGACGGCGGCGACGAGCACCTGGTCCTTGCTGCCGATCAGGTTGTAGATGGTGGGGGCTGTGACGCCGGCGGCCTGGGCCAGCTCGCGGATGGTCAGCCCCTCGAAGCCGCGCTCGGCGACGATCTCGCGGGCGGCCTCGAGGATGCGCTCTCGGCGGTGGGCCATCTGCTCGGCGACACGGGTCATGATCGGCCCGATTTTAACATGATAAAGCCCGGGATCGTCAACCGTCCTGGGCCTTGCAGCGGGGCTCGCCGGGCCCGGACGCCCCTCACTCCCAGTACGGCGCCCGCAGCTTGCGCTTGTTGATCTTCCCCATGGTGTTTCGGCCGAGGTCGTCGACGAAGTCGACCGAGCGCGGGCACTTGTAGGTCGCGATCCGCTCGCGGATCCACGCGAGGATCTCCGCCTCGCTCGGCGGCGACGCGGGGTCGGCCGGGATCACCAGCGCCTTCACCTCCTCGCCCATCTCGGCGTGGGGGACGCCGATGCAGGCGACGTCCGCGATGCCCGGGTGGCCCATCAGCTCCTTCTCGCTCTCTGCGGGATAGATGTTGACGCCGCCCGAGAGGACCATGTCGCTGAAGCGGTCGGTGATGAAGACGAAGCCGTCGGCATCGACGTAGCCGATCTCGCCGAGCGTGAAGACACCCGGCCGCAGGTGCGCTGCAGCCGACTTCTCGGGATCGTTGTGATAGACGACGCCGCGCCCGGTCGTGTCGACGAAGTAGAGGCGCCCCTCTTCACCGGCGGGAAGCTCGTGGCCGTCGTCGTCGACCACGAGCACCTCGAAGGGCGGGATCGGCCGACCGACCGAGCCGGGATGCTCGAGCCAGTCCTGTGACGTGATCGCACAGGTCGTCCCCACCTCGCTCGCGCCGTACGCCTCGAAGAGCACCGGCCCGAACCAGTCGATCATCGCGCGCTTCACGTCGACCGGGCACGCCGCCCCCGTATGCGACACGAGGCGCAGGCTCGAGAGGTCGTACTTCGCGCGCGTCGCTTCGGGCAGCGCGAGCAGGCGCACGAAGTGCGTCGGCACCATGACGGTGCCCGCGATTCGATATTCCTGGATCGCTCGGAGCGTGGCCTCGGCATCGAAGCGGCCCAGGATCACGACCGGCACGCCACCGACGAGGCTGCGCGAGCCCGCGAGCGGGCCGGTGTGATACAGCGGCCCGACCACGCCGTGGATCCCGGCGGCACCGAGCCCCCCCTTGGCGACGTTCTCGAGGTGCTCACCGATGGTCGCGCCCTTGGCGAACATCGTCGGCGGCAGCTCGGTGCCCTTGGGCCGGCCGGTCGTGCCCGACGTGTAGAGCAGGTTCGGCCGCGGCGGATGGTCCATCGGCGGATCATCGGCGGACGACGCAGCGAGCCAGCCATCCCACGAAGACACGCCGTCGATGTCGTCGCAGCGCCAGCCGATCACCGTCGGTACCCCCGCCTGGCGAGCGGCCTCGACGCCGCGCTCGGCCGTCTCGGGCCCGACGAAGACCATGCGCGCACCCGAGTCCTCGAGGATGTACGCCACCTCGTCGGCGGTGAGGTGGAAGTTGACGGGCACCGAGGAGGCGCTGCCCACGAGCGCGCCCATGTGTGCGAGCGCGGTCTCGGCCGCGTTCTCCGCGAAGACGGCGATGCGGTGATCCGCGCCGAGATCGCTCGCGAGCAGCGCGTTGGCCACGCGGTTCATCAGGGTGTCGACCTCGGCCCACGAGAACGCGCGATCGGGATCGCGCAGCGCGACCTCGTCGGGATGTGCCTGCGCGCGCTGCTTCGCGAATGCCACCATGCTTCGACTCCTGGAGCGCGCTTCGACGCCCGCGGCTACGACTAGGCCAGGTGCGCGGCGATCGCCTCGTTCACGGCCTCGGCCGCTTCGAGGGCGACGGCGTGGCCGGCGCCTTCGACGACGACGAGCTTCGCGCCGGGGATCGCGTTCGCGATGGTCTCGGCGCCTTGCGTCAGCAGGTCTTCGCCGGCTGCGATCACCAGCGTCGGCACGGAGACGTTCGCGAGATCGCCGGTCCGGGTGCCCGACCAATCGGCCAGTCCCTTCGCCATGCGCTCGAGCGTCGCGGCCGGCACGCGCGCGACGGTCTGCGCCAGCCCGCGCAGGGTGCGCCCACGCGCGGCATCGTCGGCGAGGAAGCCGGTCGAGAAGAACCAGGGCAGCAGCGCGGCCGCGAGCGTCTCCGCCGATGCCTCGGCCGCCACCCGATGCCAGCCCTCACCGAGGGCGCGCAGCCGGGGGGACGCCTCGACGAAGGGCGTGATGAGCGTGAGCGACTTCACGCGCTCGGGGTGCGCGAGCGCGAGCTCGAGCGCAGCAGCGGACCCGAGGCTGGCGCCCACGACGTGCGCCGCGCCCTCGAAGCACGCCGCCGCGTCGGCCGCGGTCTGCGCGACGGCGTACGACTCGGCCTCGGGTGCATCGGAGTGGCCCACGCCGCGCGGGTTCACGCCGTGGACCTCGAAGCGCTCGGCCAGCATCGGCGTCTGCCTGACGAATGCGGAGACGTCGGTACCCAGGCCAGGCAGCAGCACGACGGGCTCGCCCTGCCCTTCCTTCAGTACCTCGAGCGCGACGCCCTCGCCCACGGGCACGAGCGCCTCGCGCGCGGCGGCGAACGCCTCGACGTCCTGCCTGGTCACCCGGCCGTTCGGGCCCGTACCGGGCACGGCCTGCGGATCGATGCCGAGCTTCTTCGCCGCAGCACGCGCGGCAGGCGCCACAGGCTTGTCGGCGCGCAGCGCGGGAGACGTCTCCACTGGTGTGCCTGCGCCACTCGAAGCGACGCCCTTGACCTGAAGCCCGCCCGAGGTCTCCTCGGGCCGATCGTTCTCGGCGCGAAACGCCTCGGCGTCGAAGGGCTCGTCGGCCGTGTCGGTGATGGCGCCGAGCAGCGTGCCGCAGGGCACGATCTCGCCGACCTCGACGTACACGTGCCGGAACACGCCGGAGGCCACGGCCTCGACCTCGCTCTCGGTCTTCTCCGACTCGATCACCAGCACGACTTCGCCCTTCGAGACGGCGTCGCCAATGGAGATCGGCCAGTCGAGCACCGTACCCTCTTCCATCGTCATGCCGAGACTCGGCATGCCGATCGCAGTCGCTCCCATCAGCCCATCTCCCCCACGGCGTCGAGCACGTCCTGGGCGCTCGGCAGGAAGGCCTTCTCGAGCACGCCGCTGAACGGCACCGGCGTGTGCGGACCGGTCACGCACTTGACGGGCGCGTTGAGGAAGTCGAAGCCCTTGTCGACGCAGATCGCGGCGATGTCGCGCGCGATCGAGCAACGCGGCGTCGACTCGTCGACGATCACCATGCGCCCCGTCTTCTCGAGCGAGGCGAGGATCGCGTGTTCGTCGAGCGGCGAGAGCGAGCGCAGATCGACGACCTCGACGCTCGTGCCTGCGCCTTCGAGCGCGTCGGCAGCCTCGAGCGCGACCTTCACCGTCGCGCCGAAGGAGACGATCGAGACGTCGCTGCCCTCGCGGACGACGTTGGCCTTGCCGATCGGCACCTCGTAGTCGTCTTCGGGCACCTCGCCCACCGTGCCGAGCACGCCCTTCGCCTCACAAAAGATGACGGGGTCGTCGTCGCGAATCGAGGCGAGCAACAGCCCCTTGGCGTCGTAGGGGTTCGAGGGGATCACGGTCTTGAGCCCGGGGATGCCCGTCGTCATCCAGTACAGCGACTGCGAGTGCTGCGCGGCGGCCTGCATGCCCGCCCCGCTCACGGTGCGCACGGTGAGCGGCACCTTCACCTTGCCGCCGAGCATGTACCGGAGCTTCGCCGCCTGATTGAGCAGCGGATCGAGGCTGGTGCCGAGGAAGTCCATGAACATGAGCTCGGCGATCGGGCGCAGGCCCGTTGCCGCTGCTCCCACCGCCGTGCCGATGAGACCCATCTCGGCGATCGGCGTGTCGCGCACCCGGTTCATGCCGAACTCGCCGACGAGCCCCTTCGTCACGCCGAGGACGCCGCCCATCTCCTCGGTGCCCTCCTTCGAGCGATCGCCGCCACCGGCGACGTCCTCGCCCATCAGGATCACGTTCGGATCGGTTCGCATGGCAATTGCGATCGCCTCGTTGATCGCGCCTCCGAAGTGCAGCTGGCGGCCCATATCACTCATACCTCACGTAGACGTCGGTCATGATCTCGGAAGGGTCGGGGAACGGCGCGGCATCGGCCTCTTCGACCGCCTCGCGCATCAGGGCATCGACCTCTCCGTCGACGGTGCGGAACGCGCCCGACTCGACGATGCCGGCCTCGGTCGCCTTCGTCTCGAAGAGCGCGAGCGGATCGCGGTTCTGGATCCAGTCCTCGGCCTCCTCCTTGTTGCGGTAGACGACGGGGTCCCCGACGAAGTGGCCGTGGAAGCGATACGTCTTGCACTCGAGCAAGGTCGGCCCCTCGCCGTCGCGCGCGAGCTGGATCGCCTCGGCCGCCTTCTCGGCGACGTCGAAGTAGTCCATGCCATCGGCGATGGCGGCGCGCATGCCATAGGACGTGGCGCGGTCGGCGATGTCCTTCACCGGCACCGCGAACTCGGTCGGCGTGAACTCGCCGAAGCCGTTGTTCTCGCACACGTAGAGGGCGGGCAGCTTCCAGTTCGAAGCCATGGTCAGCGACTCGTGGAACTGCCCCTGGTTCGTCGCGCCGTCGCCGAAGAACCCGACGGCCACGTTCTGCGTGCCCTGGACCTGGGCGGTCAGCGCCGCGCCGGTGACGAGCGGAATGCCCCCGCCGACGATGCCATTGGCGCCGAGCATGCCGCGGTCGACGTCGGCGATGTGCATCGAGCCGCCCTTGCCCCGGTTCGTGCCGGTCGAGCGGCCGAAGAGCTCGGCGACCATGCCCTTGATGTCGACGCCCTTGGCGATGCAGTGGCCGTGACCGCGGTGCGTCGAGCCGACGTAGTCGTCGTCGCCGAGCTGATCGCAGACGCCGACGGCCACCGCCTCTTCACCCGCGTAGAGGTGCATGAAGCCGCCGATCTTGCCCTGTGAAACCAGCTCGAGGAGCTTCTCCTCGAATGCGCGGATCGTGCGCATGCGGCGGTAGACGCCGATCAGGTCGTCTCGCGACAGGTCCATGGCGATTCCTCCATTCGTCCGTGCGTGCCTGCGAAGCGGGCCGTCGTAGCGGCTCTTTGGGACGAGACACGCTCGATTCGGGCTTCCATGACACCATTTGCACGCGTTAAAATCAACCCGCCGCCCCGAGCCCCACCCCCTCCCGAGGAGAGGCCATGTCCGACGCGATCTCACCCGACGATCCGAGCGCCTGGGAGCACGTCCGCTGGGAGTCGCCGGCCGAAGGCGTAGCCCGCATCGTACTCGCACGTCCCGATGCACGAAATGCACAAGACAAGCGAATGACGTACGAGCTGAACGCGGCCTTCGACCGCGCGGCGCAGGACGACGCCGTGCGCTGCATCGTGCTCGCCGCAGACGGGCCTCACTTCTCGTCGGGGCACGACCTGCGCGATCGCCGTCTCGTGGACGAGTTCGACACGGTCGGCTCGTGGGGCGGCTTCAGCCTGCCCGGCGCCGAGGGCTACATGGCCGTCGAGCACGAGATCTACCTCGGCATGTGCTGGCGCTGGCGGAATCTGCCGAAGCCGACCGTCGCCCAGGTGCAGGGCAAGGTGATCGCGGGCGGGCTCATGCTCGTCTGGGTCTGTGATCTGGTCGTGGCGAGCGAAGACGCATCCTTCTCCGACCCGGTCGTCGCCTTCGGCGTGAACGGCGTCGAATACTTCGCCCACCCCTGGGAGGTGGGGGTTCGCAAGGCGAAGGAGATGCTCTTCACCGGCGAGCCGATCGGCGCCGCAGAGGGCAAGGCGCTCGGGATGGTCAACCAGGTCGTGCCGCGCGACGAGCTCGAGGCATTCACCCTCGATCTCGCCGGTCGCATCGCGACGCGTCCCTCGATGGGCCTCAAGCTCGCCAAGCAGTCCGTGAATCAAGCTCAGGACGCGCAGGGGCTGTGGCAGGCTCTACAGGCCGCCATGTCGCTGCAACAGCTCGGGCACTCGCACAACGTGCAGGTGCATGGCATCCCCGTGGATCCCGAAGGCGCGAACATCATCCGGTCACAGGCGAAGCGCTCCTAGCGCGACACGAGGCGATCATGACGAGCACGGCAGACCTCTCCGACATCTCGTTCTTTTCGCCCGAGACGCTCGCCGACCCGTGGGAGACGTACCAGCGGCTGCGCGACAACGCGCCGGTCTGGGAGATCCCTGGGCTCGGACTCAAGATGGTGACCCGCTACGACCTGGTGCAGGAGGCGATCCGCGACACGGAGACGTACTCGAGCCAGTTCGGGATCTTCCTCGCCCGAACGGCGGCCAGCCCGGGCGCCGTGTCCGACGAGATCCAGGCCCAGCTGAAGCAGGCGCAGGCGCGCATGCACATACCGGTCGACACGCTGCTCACGGCCGACGAGCCGGTGCACACGCGTTACAGGTCGCTCGTGAGTCGCCTCTTCACGGCTGGGCGCGTCAAGCAGGCGCAGCCCCAGGTGGACGAGGTCATCACGGAGGCCATCGACGGTTTCATCGACGCAAACGGGCCCATCGAGTTCATGCAGGCCTTCGGCGGCCCGGTCCCGCTACGCGTCATCGCCGACCGGCTCGGGGTACCGCCCGAAGACCGCGCCTTCTTCTACGAAGGCGCCAACGTGTCCGCGGCCACGCTGCGGATGACGAGCCACCCACCCGAGGAGATGCTGCGCCGGGCGAAGGTCTTCGCCGACCTGCAGGACTTCATGGTCGAGCTCGTCGCGTCGCGCCGCGACGATCCGCGCGACGACATGGCCACGACCCTCGCCCAGGCCGAGCTCGAAGGCGAAGGGCGGGCGCTCAACCCGGCCGAGCTGTGGAGCATCTTGAACCAGTTCCTCGTGGCGGGGCACGAGACGACGAGCAGCACGTTCGGGTTCGGCATGCAGCTGCTCTGCGGGCAGCCCGAGCTGCAGGACGAGATCCGCGGCGACGCCGACAAGATCCGCTCGTTCGTCGAGGAGACGCTCAGGCTCGAGGCGCCGGTGCAGGGCCTGCCCCGCCTCGTCGCCCGCGACACCGAGCTCGGTGGCACGAAGCTCACGAAGGGCGAGCTCGTCATGCTGCGCTTCGGCGCGGCCAACCGCGACGAGCGGCAGTTCCCGGACCCCGACGTGGTCGATCTGCGCCGGAAGAACCAGGGTGCGCACTTCTCCTTCGGGTCCGGCACCCATCATTGCCCGGGCGCGCCGCTCGCTCGGCAGGAGCTGAACCGCGGCTTCGAGGCGCTGCTCGACCGCATGACGAACATCCGGGTGTCGCCTTCGCACCCCGCGCCCGAGGTCGAGCCGAGCATGCTGCTGCGCAGCTTCCCGGCGATCTGGATCGAGTTCGATCGGCGTTAGCGTTCGGGCATACTCCCCGGTGTCGACACGGGAGGATTCGATCATGCCTGCAACTGGAAGCTGCCTCTGCGGCGCCGTCCGCTTCGAGGCCGAGGGGGTCTCGAACGAGATCCACGCCTGTCACTGCACCATGTGCCGCAATTGGTCGGGCGGACCGGGCATGGGCATCAACGTCGAGTCGGTGGAGTTCGAGAGCGAGGAGCACCTCGGGCGCTATGACTCTTCGGCCTGGGCCGAGCGGGGGTTCTGCACGCGCTGTGGCACGAACCTCTTCTATCGCCTCGAGGAGCCGAACAGCTACACGATCTGGCTCGGCGCCTTCGACGATCAGACTCCGTTCGCGCTCACGGGTGAGATCTTCGTCGACGAGAAGCCGGCGTCGTACGACCTGGCTGGGGAGCACCCGCGCATGACGGGCGCGGAGTTCATCGCTTCGCTGAATCTACCGGGCGGCGAGTAGAAGCCTGGCATCACACCGGTTCACGAGCTTCGGCGGGAGCGCAGGAAGGCGAGGTACTTCAGCAGCTCCTCCTCTTCCTCCGCCGTGAGATCGTCGATGGCGAAGACGGCCAGCCGCGCGCGACGGCCGCCGCGATCCTGCGACGGCAGCAGGTAGCCCGCCTTCTCCATCAGCGCCTCGTAGGGCACGGTGTAGACCTCGGCGAGGCTGTGCAGGACGTGGGGCGAGGGCTTCTTGATCCGGCCATTCTCGAGCTGGCTCAGGTACGCGTTCGAGACGGCGCCGCCCGTCGCCTGCTCGACCTCGCGCAACGACTGCCCCTTCGCCGCTCGCAGATCGGACAACAGCGTGCCGAGCGCGGCTGGTCGCGCAACGAACTCGCCGCGCTTCGGAGGCTTTCGGGACGAGCTCTTCTTCATGGCCGCAGCATCGTGTCGGCCGCTTGACATGTCAAGCAATCATGCCCGTCGCTTGAAGTATCAAGCGTATCGAGTACCCTTAGCGCATTCCCACCGCGCCTCCCTTCACACGAATCCCATCCGCTCTGGCGCGAGTCTTCGAGGGCAGTCGAGCCCTCTCGAGCCCGTATCGATTTCCGGTGGATGCATGACCGCACCCGGCTGCCCGCGGATACGAGCGCAGGTCTCGACCCTGACGGAATCGAACGCACTCGTCTCTTCCGACGACCCTGCGATCGAGGGTGACATGGACGGCAGCGCTCACGCGAACGGAGAACCCCGCCCGTGACCCGACCCTCGCCAAGCCCCTCCGGGCTCGTCTGCGCCACGGCCATCGTCCTCGCGCTGCTCGCCTGGCCTGCAGCGACAGTGGCGCAGACCGTGACCGACACGAAGCCGCCGGCACATGCGCACATGAAGCGCTACGGGACCGGATGGGAATGTGATCGGGGCCATCTGGAGAGGGACGGCGCCTGCTTCGCCGTCCAGCTTCCATTGCACGCCCATCTCGACTCGCGCGGTCGAGGCTGGACATGCGACCGGGGCTACAGAGAACGGAACGGCACGTGCCAGCGGATCAAGATCCCCGCGAATGCCTTCCTCAGCGGAAGCGCTGACGGGTGGATCTGCGAGCGGGGCTATCGCAAGGGATTCGACACTTGCGAGGCCATTCCCATCCCCGAGCACGCGTTCATCAATTGGCCCTCGGACGGCTGGCAGTGCGAGCGCGGCTACCGCGTGGTCGCTGAAGCGTGCGCGCCAGTCGTCGTTCCGGAGCACGGGTTCCTGGCACGGTCGGGTGACGACTGGGACTGCGATCGCGGCTATCGCAAGCGAAACGGGTCATGTGAGGCGATCGAAGTGCCCGCCGATGGCTACCTCGACTCGTCCGGTCACGATTGGGACTGCGACCGAGGCTTTCGGCGCAGCCCGACTGCCTGCGTCGCCGTCGAGGTCCCTGCCCACGCCCACCTCACCTACCGGGGTCACGGCTGGTCATGCGATCCCGGCTACTCCGACGAAGCCGGCACCTGCCGCCCTGAAGAACCGAGGAGGGTGACCCAATGAGCCGGCCCACGACGACGACTGCGGCCAAGACGCCAACGAGCAGGGTGCGCGTGTTCGTGAGCTACGACATCGAGCACGATGGCGATCTGATCGACCTGCTGGAGGAGCAGGCGACGGCACCGACTTCGGGCTTCGAGATCTCGGGGCGATCCACATCGCAATCAGCGACGGAGCCCCATCGCGACAAGCTGCGTGAGGCGATCCGCGAGGTCGAGCAGGTCATCGTGATCTGCGGAGAACACACCGCTGACGCGTATCCCGTGTCGGTCGAGCTTCAAGTCGCACAGGAGGAGCAGCGCCCCTACTTCCTGTTGTGGGGACGCCGCCAGCCGATGTGCTCGAAGCCGACGACTGCCAAGCCGGGGGACACGATGTTCAGCTGGACGCCGGAGATCATCGCCGCACAGCTCTTCGCCCTGCGGCGTCGCGAGGACACCGACGAGCAAGCCGCGGAGCTGCGACGCCCACGGAGCTAGGCCCGGAACGCGTGAGTCGATGCTGTGTGCGGGGGCCGATGATGGCGGGGCGGACGGGACTCGAACCCGCAACTTCTGGCGTGACAGGCCAGTGCTCTAACCAATTGAACTACCGCCCCGGCAGTCCTCGAGGGGGGGCCTAGCTTGCCGAAGATTCGGTGACCTGCAAAGGGCCCCAGGCGAAAAAACCCACGTTCTAGCGGGGCCTTCCGGGGGCCGCCCGGGCGCGCTCCGCGTTCGCAGAGCCCCCCT
>CAYYSY010000127.1:0-13397 GCA_964474355.1 uncultured Spirochaetaceae bacterium
ATTCCTCCGCGAGCTCACGATCGTGCTGGCGGATGGCGAACGGGTCACGTGCTCGCCGGAGATGCAGCCCGATCTCTTCCACGCGACCGTCGGCGGCATGGGTCTCACGGGCCTCGTGCTCGACGCGAAGATCCAACTGAAGCGAGTCGAGACTGCGTGGGTTCGCAGCATCACGTCACGCACGAGCGACCTCGACGAGACGCTCGATCGCGTGATCGACGAGGACCACAAGCACGGGTACGCAGTCAATTGGATCGACTGCCAGACTCGTGGCCGGCACATGGGGCGCGCCGTCTTGCTGCGCGCGGATGAGGCGCCGGCGGCCGAGCTCCGGGCCGAGCATCGTGTCGACCCGCTGCGGATCTCGCCGCCCCCCCCCCTGATCGTGCCGGTCTCGATGCCCTCGGGGCTGATGAACCGCTTCACGACGCGCCTCTTCAACGCCGCATACTACGCGAAGAACCGGCCCGGCGACGCGCTGATCAACTACGAACGCTACTTCTACCCCCTCGACGCGATCCATCGCTGGAACCGCATCTACGGCGCTCGTGGCGTCCTGCAGTACCAGTTCGTCGTGCCGACCGAGCAGGCGCGCGGCGCCATGAAGCAGATCGTCGAGCGCATCGTCTCTGCCAGGCGCGCCACCTTCCTCGGCGTGATCAAGAGCATGGGCGAGCAGGGCGACGGCCTGCTCTCGTTCCCGCGGCCGGGCCTCACGCTCTCGCTCGACTTCCCCTACCCCGATGCCGAGCTGATCACCCTCCTCCACGGTCTCGACGAGGTCGTGCTCGAGGCGGGTGGACGGGTCTACCTCGCCAAGGACGCGTGCCTGCAGGCCAGACACGTCCCGCTCATGTACCCGAACTTCGAGCGCTTCCGCGAGATCAAGCAGCGCTTCGATCCGCACGAACGCTTCTCGTCGTCACTGTCACGACGGCTGGGCCTCACGGGGCCCGCATGAACGATCCCGTCGTGGTGCTCGGCGCGACCTCGGCCATCGGCCAGGCATTCGCCCGCGCGGTCGCGGCCCGCGGCAAGGACGTCGTGCTCTGCGCGCGCGACGAGGAGGAGGCGGACCGCAGCGCCCGCGACCTGCGGGTGCGCTACGGCGTCGATGCCGTGGCGCTCGGCTTCGAGGCGACGAAGGACGCAGCGGCTCCACTCTGGCCGGAGCGTCTGCGCGCACGCTGCGGCGGGAGCTTCGAGGGCGTGTTCCTCGCGTATGGCGTGATGTGCGAGGAGGCCGACGCGCGCGCCGATGCAGGGCTCTCCGCCAGCATGATCGCCACGAACTTCACCTCGGCCGCCCAGGTGCTCGAACGCGTGGCGACGTCGCTCGAGGGCGCCGGCCGCGGCTGGATCTGCGCCGTCAGCTCTGTGGCCGGTGATCGCGGCCGCCCGAGCAATTACCTCTACGGCGCGTCGAAGGCCGGCCTGCAAGCGCTCCTTTCGGGCCTCCGGGCGCGGCTCGCCAGGTCGGGCGTGCGCGTGATCGACGTGCGGCCGGGCTTCGTCGACACGCAGCTCACCTGGGGGCGGCCCGGCATCTTCCTCGCCGCCAGGCCGCAACGCGTCGCCCGCGATGCGCTGCGCGCAATCGATCGCGATCGGGCCGTCGTCTACACACCCTTCTTCTGGCGCGCGATCATGACCGTGATCCGCTGGCTGCCCGACCCGGTCTTCAAGCGCCTCTCACTCTGACTCACGCTCTGCGAGAGACGAAACAGGAGTCATCCACGTGGCCAGATCCAGGCACCGACCCAAGCGCGTGCTCGTCACAGGAGGCGCCGGCTTCCTCGGCTCGCATCTGTGCGAACGCCTGCTGAACGCGGGCCACGACGTGCTCTGCGTCGACAACTTCTACACGGGCTCGAAGCGCAACATCGTGCAGATGACCGAGAACCCCTACTTCGAGATCGTGCGCCACGACGTCACGTTCCCGCTCTACGTCGAGGTCGACGCAATCTACAACCTCGCCTGCCCGGCCAGCCCGCCCCACTACCAGAAGCACCCGATCCAGACGACGAAGACGAGCGTGCACGGCGCGATCAACATGCTCGGGCTCGCGAAGCGGGTCGGCGCACGCATCCTGCAGGCATCGACGAGTGAGGTCTACGGAGACCCCCAGGTGCATCCCCAGACCGAGGACTACTGGGGCCACGTGAACCCGGTGGGCAAGCGCTCGTGCTACGACGAGGGCAAGCGCTGCGCCGAGACGCTCTTCTTCGACTACCACCGGCAGGTCGATCTCGAGATCAAGGTGGCGCGCATCTTCAACACGTATGGCCCGCGGATGGCGCCGGACGATGGTCGCGTCGTGTCGAACTTCGCCATGCAGGCTCTGCGGGGCGAGCCCATCACGCTCTACGGGGACGGCGAGCAGACCCGCTCGTTCTGCTTCGTCGACGACCTGATCGACGGCCTGCACAGGCTGATGGAGAGCCCGCCCGAGTTCACCGGGCCCGTGAACCTGGGCAACCCCGTCGAGAACTCGATGCGCGAGCTCGCCGAGCTCGTCCTGGACATCACGGGGAGCAAGTCGACGATCGAGCATCGGCCCCTGCCCGACGACGACCCCGTCCGGCGCAGGCCGGACACCTCGCTCGCCGAGCGCGAGCTCGGCTGGGCACCTCGAGTCGATCTGCGGAGCGGGCTCGAGAAGACGATCGCCTACTTCGACGATCTGCTGAAGAAGGGCGCAGTCGGCAGCTGAGCCGGCGCGCACCGCTCTCGACGAGTCGGGCTGCGGTGCCCCTACTTCTTGAACAGGTTCTCGAGGTCGGCCAGGGCCGACGACTTCGACGAGCCGTCGCCCCCTCGATCACCACCGGGGCTGAACCAGTCGCAGCGGTTCGCGCGATCCTTGTCGAGCACGCGCTCGGCCCCCGATTCGCGGCATTCGTTGTAGGTCGCGGCATCGTAGTGGACGCAGTGGAGACAGGTGTGCAGATCGGTCCCGCAACGGTCGCAGGAGTCCCGGAACCCGATCCGCTCGCCGGGCCCGAGGGCATGGTCGGCATCACACGCGTGGCAGTGCATGCCCCGAGCGTGCAGCACGTTCGCTTCGGCTGTCAACGTCGGACGGCTCCGATATCCTCTCGTGCTCCGTCATGCACCCTCGCACACACCGACTCGAGCCCGCCCGGGACGAACCCGCCACTCGGCGCCGTCGTGACGCATCGCAGCGACACGTGACGCGCATGCGCGCACTCGCATTCGCGATTGCGGCCGCTGCGCTCGTCGGCCCCCCCGCGCCACCGGCCCACGCACAGTCGAGCCCCTCCCTGGGCGAGGCCGTCACCGAGTGGTCGAGGGGCAACTGGGCGTCGCCCGTCTACTGCCGGATCGGCGGCGAGACCGTGAGGGGGATCCGCCGCGTCCTCATCGAGCCGGCCCGGAATCCGATGCCGGGCCGGACCGAGCTCGAAATCCGCTTCATCGACATGCAGGTCGCCGACGCCGATCGCTGTTTCGACCTGGTCGGAACCGAGGTGCCCAATCTGATCGGAAAGCTCCAGGTGCGCTTCAACGGGACGTCGCATCCTGAGACCGTCGCCCGCGACATCGAGCGGGCCCTGCGGCGTGATCGGGGATTTGCATTCGAGGTCACGCGAGGCGCTCTCCGCGTCGAAATCGTGGCCAAAGGGGAGCACGAAGGCAGGGTCGCAGACCTGGTCGGCAGCGAGGCGTGGCTGCGGCGCCCGGCCCGCGCAAGCGACGCCGAGCGCGCACTCGCCGAGTTCCGATCTCCGCGGAAGCTCGAGCTCGAGATCTCGGCGGGAGAAGGCGTCACGTACCGCCTGCCGCTCTTCCTCACGGAGCAACGCTAGCCGCGAGCGCCCGGCAGCCTCAATGTCGCGTCCCATGCCGCCGATACGCGGGCCCATGGGCGAACGCAAGACGGCCATCCGCAGCTTTCTCGAAGACGACCCCGAGCTCGCCGACGACATCAGTGCGTTCGTGGTCAAGCTCGCCGAGCAGGTCGACAGCCTGCAGGACGCCGAGGCGAGCGCCCAGTGGGAGCCGCTGCGCGACTTCGCGTCGAATCTCGCGCGGGACGCCGATCGCTGCGGATTTCCCGGCCTCTCGCAGGTCGCCCGCGGCGTGGCCCGGGCCGCCGAGGACGGGAAGCCCGACGACGCGCGGGCGGGCCTCGTCGAGCTGACCGAGATGTCCCAGCGCGTGCGGCTCGGACATCGCGGCTCGGCCTGACGCCGCCGACCCACCGGACCCAGGACCAGCTAGACGAAGAACCAGAGCGAGAGCGGTGTGCCGTCCGCGTCCGTGAACCATCCGTCGCCGAAGATCGCCAGCAGCAGCAGCGCCGCGTTCGTCACGCCGTGCACGATCATGATCGAGGCGAGGTTGCGGCGGCGATAGAACCAGAGGTTCGTGAGCGCGACCCAGGGCACGGCCACCCACCACTCCCAGGGCACGTGCCCGATCGTGAAGACGAAGATCGTCACGATGAAGCTCCGCTGGGTGTACGTCGCGATGGGTCGGTCGCGGAAGTCCTCACGGGTGCCGTAGACGTCCGCGTAGCGCATGACGAAGCTGCGGATGAAGAGCTCCTCGAAGATCGGCGTGACGAGCGCATAGCCCGCCATGCGCAGTCCGAGCGCCACGCCCCGCATCGAGGCGCCCCACTGATCGGCATCGAAGCCCGACGTGTCCTCGGGCCGGATGCCCGGGAACCACACGTACGGCAGCGCCCAGAGCGCGGTCAGGGCGAGGCCCACGGCGACGTCGGACGCCACGCCGCCCGCGCCGCCGAGACCGGCGAGCGCGCCCCTCAGCTCGGGATACGCGCCGTTGCGCCAGAAATGGGCGATCAGCGCCAATGGGACCGCGGGCTTCACGGCGAGCATCACGAGCCCGGTGCCCACCGGCAGCCCGCCGCGCACCTCCCAGTCGGTGATGCGGCCGGCCACCTCGACGGCGAGGAGGAAGCCCACGTAGGGCAGGAGGTAGGGCCACCAGCCGTGCCCCTCGTGCGACGCGCGCGTCGCATCGCTCGTCTTCTCGCCTGTCTTCGCCGGAGTCGTCACCGCACCGTCCCGCTTCGTTCCCGGTCGCGGCGCAACTTCGCGCCGATCGCATGCCCCCGGTCCCGATGCGGGGATCGCGTAGTATAGTCACACCCGCACCCCCCGGAAGGAGACGCATGGGCACCCAGATTGCCCCCCTTGCGATGCTCGCGTGCAACTCCGGGCGCGAGCTCGCCGAGCTCGTCTCGGGTGCGCTCGGGTTGCAGACCGTACCCACGAACGAGACGTGGTTCGCCTGCGGCGAGGGCAAGGTCGTCATCGAAGCCAACATCCGCGGCTGCGACGCCTATGTCTTCCAGAGCTGCGTCGGCCAGAGCGACGAGCACAGCGTCTACGACCGTTTCATCATGCTCCTGCACGCCGTCGAGGCGGCCAAGCTGGCCGACGCCATGTTCGTGACGGCCGTGCTCCCCTACTACCCCGGCGCACGCCAGGACAAGCGCAAGGGCCGCGTGCGCGAGGGCATCAGCGCGGGCCTCTTCGCGCGCATGCTGAGCGCCGCGGGGGCGCACCGCGTGCTGACCGTCGAGATCCACAATGACGCCATTGCCGGCATGTTCGATGCGAGCCGCACGACGCTCGAGACCGTCTATCTCACGAAGCACATGGTGAGCTGGATGGGCGAGCGCGGCATCGGTGGCGACGTCGTCGTCTCGCCCGACGTCGGGGGCATGGAGCGTGCTCGCCGCTACGCCGAGCGCATGGAAGCCGACCTCGCAGCGCTCTCGAAGGAGCGCGACTACTCGCGTCCCAACGTGGTGAGCCGATCGACGCTGATCGGCGACGTCGAGGGACGCAGCGTGCTGCTCGTCGACGACATCATCGACACCGCGGGCTCGGTCGTCGCCGCCGTCGAAGAGCTGAAGAGTCGCGGGGCGACCGACATCACGGTGGCGTGCGCACACCCCGTGCTCTCCGGCCCGGCGTGGGAGCGGCTCACGAAGCTCGCCAAGCGCTCGGCCGAGGAGGGCTGGAGCTTCCGGCTCGTCGGCACGACGACCGTGCGCCATCCCGGCGCACCGGAGTGGTACGAGGCGTTTCCCCTCGAGCCGCTGCTCGCGCAGGTCATCACGAAGATCAACGAGCGCGGGAGCGTGACCGGCCTCTGATCCGTCCGGCCCGCGCCCGACGCCGCCAAGCCCCCTGGAGCCCCCATGCCCAACGTGCTCTACGAGCGGCGCGGCCCGACCGCCGTCATCACCATCGACCGGCCCGGCGTCCGCAATGCAGTCGACCAGCAGACCGCCACCGAGCTGCGCGAGGCGTTCCTTCGCGTCGAGAGCGAGGATGACATCGCCGCGGCCGTCCTGACTGGCACCGGCGGGACGTTCTGCGCAGGCGCCGACCTGAAGGCGGCGTCCACCGGACGCGGCAACCGCGTGAGCCTCGACGATCTGCAGGGCCCGATGGGCCCGACCCGCATGCTGATGTCGAAGCCCGTCGTCGCGGCCGTCGAGGGGCACGCGGTGGCGGGCGGGCTCGAGCTCGCGATCTGGTGCGACCTGCGCGTCGCCGCGCACGACGCGGTCTTCGGCGTCTACTGCCGGCGCTGGGGCGTGCCGCTCGTCGACGGCGGCACGGTGCGGCTCTCACGCATGCTCGGCCACAGCCACGCGCTCGACCTGATCCTCACCGGTCGCGGCGTATCGGGCGACGAGGCCCTTCGCATGGGCCTCGCGAATCGCCTGGTGGAGCCCGGCCAGGCCCTCGACGCCGCCCTCCAGCTCGCCGACGACCTCGCCCGATTTCCGCAGCGCTGCCTGCGCGGCGATCGGCTTTCTTCGTACCGGCAGTGGGACCTCGATCTCGAGGCCGCGCTGGTCGAGGAGAGCCGCATCGGACTCGAGGTGATCCAGTCGGGCGAGACCCTCGAAGGCGCGAAGCGCTTCGCGTCGGGCAAGGGGCGCCACGGCCGCTTCGACGACCTAGATCAGGCCTGACTCGTTACGCGCGTGTCCGGACTATCCAGCGTCCGTACGAGGACGCAGACCGCTCGGACCACCGCCTACATCGTCCGACATCGGCTCGTAGTGACGGCCACACCTGCAAGCGAGGTCCATGTCGAGGTCACGGCCACAGCCGCAGACCCAGCGGACGAACGCCGCCGGTGACCCGACGACGAGGGCATGGGCGGGCACGCTGTGCGTCACCAGCGCGCCTGCGCCGACGAACGCGCCGCGACCGATCGTCACCCCACACAAGATGATCGACGCGGCACCGAGGGTCGCGCCCGACTCGATGCGCGTGGGGACCGCGTCATAGCCGCCTTCGTCGCGATGACGCTCGACCCGCGGCCGCCGCTCGTTCGTGAACGTCACACCGGGCCCGACGAAGACGAGATCGCCGATCGTCACGTGATCCCAGACGGCGACGCCGTTCTTCACCGTCACATCGTCGCCGAGCACGGCGCCCGACTCGATGAAGGCGTGGTCACCGATATTGCAGCGAGCGCCGAGCTTCGCGCCGGCCATCACGTGGGCGAAGGCCCAGATGCGGGTCTCCTCGCCGACGTCGTCGCTCTCGCAGAGCGCGCGCTCGTGGACCATGACCGAGGCGGGAAGCGGCATGAGCAGACGCGCGCTCCGTCAGTCCGCTTCGGCGCCAGCGGCACCGCGTTCGTCGCGGTCGTCACGCCGAAGCCCACGTGCGATCTCGTCGCTGACACCGAAGCCCAGCTGCGTCGTGTCGTCGCGCAGCGCAGCGAGCGGATCGCGCAGATCGTCGACGTAGCCCAGCGCATAGGCTCCACGCTGATAGCCCATCAGCTTCAGCAGATCGTCGGGCAGCTCGCGCGCCTGCTCGCGCGGCACGGTGAGGTACTGGTTCTCCTCCTGGCGCAGCCAGCCCACGGCATAGGTGACGTTCAGCCCCAACCGATGCGCGTCACTCTCGTTCTCGCCCCCGCCGTGGTAGACCGCACCGCTGTAGACGAGCACCGAGCCCTGGGACATCTCCGCGGGGATCGTGTCCTTCTGCTCGAACTGCAGCTTGTCCTCGAGCAGATGGCTCCCCGGCACGACACGGGTCGCCCCGTTCGCCTCGGTGAAGTCGGTCATCGCCCAGATCGTGTTGCACTGGACCTCGTAGCCCTTCGGAAACGGGAAGAAGTCGAAGGCCCACTGGTCGCGATGGACGGCCTGGGCGCCCTCGCCGGGACCGATGTCGATCACCTGAGTCAGGTGCAGATGGAAGTTGAGCGCATGCGCGAGCACCCGCTCGACCGCCCCCAGCACCAGCGGGTGCTGGATCACCCCGTGGCTCGCGGGCGAACGTGCGATCAGCCCGCCGGTGCGCCGCGTCTGGCGCCCCGCAAAGCCGTCCTGCCCCGCGCTCGTCGCCTCGATGAAGGGCTTCATCTCTTCGTGGATGCGACCCAACACGCCTTCGTGATCGGCGTCGTCGACGATGACCGCGCCGTCCCGCGCAAGGGCTTCGGCGATGCGGTCGGGCGTCGTGTCGGGCGGGAGGTGCTCGAGGGTGGCCGTCATGCGTCGACTCCTGATCCGGCGGGCATGCCGAGCATCATCGCACGCCGGGCTCCGGGGAGCGAGCCAGGAAGGGCCACACGAACGAGGCCATCAGCCCGAGCGTGCTGAGGAAGAGTGAGAGCACGAGGGTCCAGGGAGCGGCCGCAAAGAAGCTGAGCGGAAACGGCAGCGGGGGCACGAGCATTTGCACGCCATCCGCCGTGCGCCTCACGAGGGCGCCATCGTCTTGCAGCAGGACAGCTCCCGGCGCCGCGCCCCGCGCCTGCTCTTCGGCTGCGAACCGTGCGTAGGCATCGGCGTCGACGCGCTCGCCGACGATGCGGCCGCCCTCGTCGAACGTGAGGACACGATCGCCGTTGACCGAAGCCAGCTCGATCTCGCCCGGCCCCGCCGGCGAGAGCCGAAACGACGCGCCGCCCGTGTCGACCGCGAATGCCCCGCGGCCGACGCCTTTCGGGTCGTACTTGTTGACGCGCCCCGCGCCGCTGGCGGCGTAGATGGTGCCGTCGCCGGGATCGACCGCCACCGAGAGCGGGGCGTAGAGGACCGGGCCGCGATGCGACGCCTGCCGGTACTGCGACGCGCCCCATGCCGCGACGAAGAGCCACACGACGCAGAGCAGTGCCGCACCCATCGCGATCGGCGCGTGCCGCCGCCTCTCCGTCGCAGCCTCGCTCATGCTTCCCCGGCAGGCACGACGAGCTGATCGAGCATCGAGAGCCCTTCGCCCGATCGCAGGCCGCCGCTCCCGAGCTCCGATCGGATCGCCGCCTCGTCGAAGCGCTCGCCGTCGTACACCACGACGACCGCGCGATCGCCGGCCTCGAGGTACGTGCGCTCACCGAGCTCGGTGTAGCGCGTCGCACCGATGCTGATCAGCGCGCGCCGAGGTCGCCCCGCCTCGCGCCAGAGCGCGCCGACGTCTTCGAGCGGCCCTTCGTCCTTTTGCCCGTTCAGCTTCTCGACGATCCAGTCGAGGAGCCGCTCGTGGAAATAGCTGTAGCTCGCCACAGAGCTGTCCTGGCCGTAGGCGTGCACCTCGCCGTCGCGCACGAGGTAGGACGCGATGCGATGTCGATCGAGGACACCCCCGGCATCGAAGCGGTCGATGTCGATCAGGTGATCGGACGTGCCCTTGGTGCAGGCGCCCCAGTTCTTCTTCTCGCTGATCTTGCTCGCGCCCTCGCGGCGGATCGAGCAGTCGTCGTGCGCTGCGAACGCGCGCGGGCGCACCGCGCGAATCACGTCGCCCTCGGCCTCGACGTCGCAGTCGAGCGCGACCTCGGGCTCGATCTGCAGCGACTCGCCGGGGCCGGCGAGCTGGAGCCTCTCACTCGACACGGGATACACGCCGAGGAAGTGATCGGAGGCGCCCGGCACGTAGAAGGGAAAGAGCCCCTTCGGCGCGCCCGCGTCCTTCACGGCGACGTTCACGAAGTCGGCCGCCTCCCCCGCCTGCTCGAGATGCCCGGCGAAGTTGCCGGCCACGCCGAGCCCGATTGCATCCCTGAAGTCCACGCCTCTCCCTGCCCGTCTGCCTCTGCATCGCCGCCGATCGCGGCGCGCGGCCGACTCTACTGCACGGCCCCGCGCGGCGCCGATGCAGCGCAGCGTCGCAGGATCTGGACACGGCGGCCCATCGACCCGCTCTCGAAGCCGGGTACCGACGCCGAAACGCACATCTCGGACGGACATCTGCACGAGATCGCGCCGTGACGGGCACGGCAGCACCGCTACCCTGGACGGGACGCGCAGCCCGGCGGTCACGCGCGCAGCAGAGGACACTCGAGATGGCGAGCGACTACCTCACGGGCGTGCATGCCCCGGTCACCGACGAGCTCGACGTCGAGCTCGCCATCGAGGGCGAGCTGCCCCGCGGCCTGCGCGGGCGCTACCTGCGAAACGGCCCCAACCCGGTCTTCCCGCCCAAGGACCGCTACCACCTCTTCGACGGCGACGGCATGCTGCACGCACTCGACTTCGAGGACGGCCGCGTGCGCTACCGCAACCGCTGGGTGCAGACGGCCGCCCTCGCCACCGAACGGCGTCTCGGTCACGCCGTCTACGGCGGGCTCGCCGACCCGAACCCTCCGAGCCCCGACATCTTCCTCGACGACGAGCCCCGGTCGAGGAACCCCGCCAACACGAACATCATCCGCCACGCTGGCCGCTACCTCGCGCTCTGGGAGGGCGGCCAGCCCACGGTGGTGACGCCCGATCTCGAGACCGTCGGCCTGGACGACTTCGCCGGCGAGCTCGTCGGTTCGATGACCGCGCACCCACGCATCGACCCCGTGGACGGCAAGCTGCTCTTCTTCGGCTACTCGCCCTTCCCCCCGCATCTCCGCTACCACGAGGTCGACGCGCAGGGCAAGCTCACGCGCACGGTCGAGATCGATCTGCCGAATCCGGTCATGATCCACGACTTCCTCGTGACCCACGAACACGTCGTCTTCTTCGACTCGCCCGCGGTCTTCGACCTCGCCGGCTTCCGTGAGACGGGCAGCGCCATCAAGTGGGCGCCCGAGGAGGGCACGCGCATCGGCATCATGCCCCGCGACGGCGATGCCTCCGACCTGCGCTGGCTCGAGATCCCCACCGCCTACGTGTTCCACTTCCTGAACGCGTGGACGGAGGGCGAGCGCGTGCGCGTCTTCGGCACGCCTTCACCCTGGGTCGGGTTGGACTTCGAGCACGACACGCCGCCCGAGGGCCTCGACACCAACACCTACATGCACGAGTGGACGGTCGACCTCGGCGCCGGCACGGTCGAGACGCGGCGCACGAGCGAGCTGCCCGGCGAGTTCTGCAAGGTGGCGGACGCGGTCGCCGGTGTGCCTCACCGCTACGGCTACATGTGCAGCTTCTCGTCCGGCGAGTGCGACGGTCCCTACTTCGACGGGTTCACCCAGCTCGACCTCGAGCGCGACACGGAGACGAGCTGGAGTGAGCCAGGCAAGATCTTCGGCGAGGTCGCCTTCGCGCCCGACGCCGAGGACACGAGTGGCGACGAGCGCGCGGGCTGGATCGTCGGCTACGCGCACGCCGCCGACGGCTCGTCGAGCGAGTTCCTCGTGACCGATGCCCGCGACGTGGCGGCCGGCCCGATCGCTCGCATCGCGATGCCGCGGCGTGTGCCGCTCGGGTTCCACGGCAACTGGATGACGCCGGAGGGCTGAGCCGGAGCGCGTGCACGGCGCGAATCACGGCTGCGGCCAGAGACCGAAAGGGGACGCAATGCTTCGTTGGCAGATCGGGGACGTTCGGATCACCCGAGTGCAGGAGCTCGAGGCGCCGGGATTGAGCTGGCTGCTCCCCGACGCGACGGTCGAGAAACTGAAGGGCATCGACTGGATCGGTCCCTTCGTCGACGCCGACGGCAAGCCCGTGGCGAGCGTGCACGCGCTCGTGCTCGAGGCGCCCGGCTGCACGGTCGTCGTCGATACGTGCGTGGGCAACGACAAGGAGCGCTCGATCCCCTTCTGGAGCGGGCTGCAGACGCGCTTCCTCGAAGACCTCGAGGCGGCGGGGCCCGGCGTCGCCGCGGTGGACGCCGTCGTCTGTACGCACCTTCACATCGATCACGTCGGTTGGAATACGCGGCTCGTCGACGGCCGCTGGGAGCCGACCTTCCCCAATGCCCGCTACCTGCTCGGCCGCACCGAGTGGGAGCACTGGAGCGCAGAAGGCGACGCCGACACGCAGCAGATCCTCGCCGACTCGGTGCGGCCGGTCTTCGACGCCGATCAGGTCGACCTCGTCGAGACCGATCACCGGGTCTGCGACGAGATCCGCCTCGAGCCCACACCGGGGCACACGCCGGGCCACGTGTCCGTGCGCGTCTCGTCGCAGGGCGAGGAGGCGATCATCACAGGCGACCTGATGCACCATCCGAGCCAGATCGCACACCCGGAGTGGTGCGCCATCGTGGACTCCGATCGCGACCAGGCGCTCGACACGCGCCGGGGCTTCATCGAACGCTGCGCCGATGCGCCGACGCTCGTCATCGGCACGCACTTCGCCGGGCCGACCGCCGGACGCATCGTGCGCGACGGCGAGGTGTATCGGCTGGACGTCTGAGCACGGCGCGTCGGCCTCTCCCAACCTGCAGCCACACGCCGTGGTGTTGCGTCCGAGCTGCGAACCAGTTGCGCCCCGCATTGCCTTCGCACGGGCGCCACCGGCACAACGCGGGAGCACTTGGACTCGGGTTCAAGCAAAACGCGCCAACACCCGTAAGCTCCATATACGGCCAGACGAGCTCCCCACGCGAGCAGGGAAGAGGGTCGACGCGTGCCCCTCGCGCTCAGGTCGATCTCCTTCTCGACGTTGCTCATCTGCCTCTCTGTCGGCTTGTCGTCATATCTGGTCCACCGGGCGAGGCAGGCCGAGCTCGCCGAGCATCTCGGAAGCGAGCTGCTCGCGATTGCGAAATCGAGCGCCGCGCTCGTCGACGGCGACCTCGTCGACCTGGTGCACCGAACCCCGGACGGAGCCATCGCGTTCGAAGAAGAGTTCGAGCTGCTCCGCGACCAGCTCGATCGGGTCCGCAACGCCAACGGACTCCCCGACCACGGCAGCCCGCTCTACATCATGCGACCCGACGACGACTACGCGACTTCGGGCCTGCTCGAGTTCGTCGCCATGCCCGATCGCGACGAGGGCGGCCGGTGGTTCGTCGGCAACCTCTACCCCGCCGAGCCCCACGATCGACGGGCGCTCGAAGGCGAGGCCTCGGCATCCCCACTCTACGAAGACGACGAGGGCACCTGGATCTCGGCCGCAGCTCCGGTTCATGACTCCGAAGGACGCCGCGTGGGCGTGATCCAGGTGGACCGCGAGGTCGCGTACTTCCTCGACC
>CAYYSY010000128.1:0-6450 GCA_964474355.1 uncultured Spirochaetaceae bacterium
GCGAACAAGGTCGGCCGCGGCGTGTGGAACGCGATGATCGAGCTCGCCCTCGCGTCGATCCCCGGCTTCACGAGCGTGGGCGGCGGTGGCAACGCCGGCCGGCCCTTCGGCGTCTACGAGCCGGCGCGCATCCCTGCGGAGATCGTGCCCCAGCAGGTCGTGATCCTCGGCGGCGACACGGTGGAGGTGTCGTCGGTGATCCCCGACGGCACGTCGAACGTGACGCCGCACGAAGGGCCCGGGGCCGCGGCGCCCGTTGGCGCGACGAAGCGAGTGCCGCTGGGCACGATCTTCGGCGCGCGCTCCGGCGACAAGGGCGGCAACGCGAACCTCGGCGTCTTCGCGCGCTCGGACGAAGCGTGGGCCTGGCTCGACGGCTACCTCACCGTCGAGAAGATCAAGGCGCTGTTGCCCGAGGCGGCGGATCTCGAGGTCGAGCGGTTCAGGCTGCCCGGCATCCGCTCGCTCAACTTCGTGCTGCACGGCTTCCTGCAGGAGGGCGTGGCCTCGTCGACGCGGCAGGACGCACAGGCGAAGAGCCTCGGCGAGTGGCTGCGCGCGCGCTACGTCGACATGCCCGAGGCGCTCCTCGGTTGAAGGACGCCGACTCGCAGCGGACGCAGGCAGAGAACGAGAAGAAGGCGCACATGCGCTTTCCCGGCGTACGTGCGCCGAAGCCGCTCCTCTCGCGCGAGTCGGAGCGCCAGCTCTCGGCCCGGCAGCTCGAGCTGCTCGATGCGCTCGAGGCGAAGCTCGCGAAGAGCGGGCTCGGCGAGCGCACCATGGCCGAGATCGCGGCCTCGGTCGGCTGCTCCCTGCGCACGCTCTATGCGATCGCACCGAGCAAGGACGAGCTGCTGCTGATCCTCGCCGATCGGCAGCTCCACCGGATCGGTCGCGCGGCCATCGAAGCCCTCGACCCCGAGCTGCCGCCGGTCGAAGCGCTCCGCACGTACCTCCGCATCGCCAACGAGGCCGTCCGTCCCAAGGCGATCACGGTGTCGGCCGATGTCTCGCGCGTGACGGGCGCGAGCCGGATCGTCGATGCTCACGAGAACTACCTGACCGCCGTCGCCCAGAGCCTGCTCGACCGAGCCGTCGCCGAGGGCGAGATCGGCGAGGTCGACACGGCGGCCGTCGCCCACGTGCTCGGGGGGCTCGGGCGCGAGTTCGCGCGGCCCGACGTGGCCGAGCTCGTGCAGGGCACCCCCAACGAGGCGGCCGACGCTGTGACGGATCTCATCATCGAGGGCCTGCTCGCCCGGCGCTGATCCGCCATCATCGCCTGCTCCAACCGGCGCCCCGGAATCGAGGAACCCACGTGAGCGGCGACGCATCGCAGGACGACGACCCGATCCATCGACTGAGCGACGGCTTCGCCGCACTCGCCGGCTGGTCCTTCGACCATCGCCTGTTGCTCGTCGGCTTCTCCATCGCCCTGATCGGCGGCGTGGTCTGGCTCGCGTCGATGGCTCGCATCGACAACAGCTACGAGTCCTTCTTCGACCCCGAAGACACGACCTTCACCAAGTACGAGCAGTACCGGGAGGACTTCGGCTCCGACGAGATCTCGTACGTGCTCTACGAGGCGCCCGACGCCGAGCACGGCGTGTTCGATCTCGACGTGATGCGGCGCATCGCCGAGCTGACCGACGCGCTGATCGACGAGGTGCCCTTCGTCTACGACGTGAAGTCGCTCGCCAATGCCGAGCTGACCGTCGGTGTCGAGGACGGCATCGAGATCGAGAAGATCGAGGACGACTTCCCCGAGGCCCAGGCCGCCCTCCTCGCCTATCGCGACCGTTTCCTCGACAAGCCGCTGCTCGTCGGCGGCCTGCTCTCCGACGACGCGAGACACGGGGCGCTCATCATCGAGATGGATCGCTCGAGCACCGACCCGGTCGACGAGATCATGGTCGACCCCGAGCTTGGCAGCGCGATGGAGAACATCTATCCGCAGGCCACCGAGAGCGTGATCGCCGAGATCCTCGCGCGGCCCGAGTACGCGGGGATCCGCTTCTATCACTCGGGGGACGTGCCCCTCAACGCCTACTACGCACGCGTGATCGAGCGGGAGAGCGGCGGCCTCATGCTCTCCATGGTCGCCTTCGTCGCGCTCATGCTCGGGTTCTTCTTCCGGTCGGTCGCCGGCGTCGTGGGCCCGATCTTCGTCGTGACGATCGCCTCGATCTCGGTGGCCGCGTTCATCCACGTCATGGGCTGGACCCTCGACATGACGTTCTCGAGCGTCCCCACCCTGATCGTGGCCATCGGCGTCGCCCATGGCGTGCACATCCTGTCCGAGTTTCGGCACCGCCTCGTCGAGCTCGGCGATCGACGCAGCGCACTCGTCGAGACCATGCGGCTCGTCGGCACACCGTCGCTGCTCACGAGCCTGACCACGGCGGCGGGCTTCGGCTCGATGAGCTTCGTGCCGATCAAGGCGATCGCCCACATGGGCGCCTACAGCGCCTTCGGCGTGATGGCGGCGTTCTTCCTCTCCGTGACCCTGCTGATGGCCTTCCTCTCCTTCGGCCCCCGTCAGCCGACGGCGCGACAGATCGCTCGCATCGATCGCGCCGAGGAGGGACGAAGCCTGCGTCCGCTCCTGCACGCCGCCGCGAGCATGGCCATCCGTTGGCGCAGCACGATCCTCGTCGTCTCCGCCGGTGTCTTCGTGTTCGCGTTCGCGGGCATGGCCCAGATCCAGGTCGACTCGAACTGGATGGACGACTTTCGGGACGAGGTGCCACTCAAGCAGGTCACCCAGCGTGTCGACGCCGTGATGGGAGGCATGTCGAACTTCATCTACCTGTTCGAGACCGACGAAGAGGGCGGCATCAAGGAGCCCGCCGCGCTGCGCGAGATCGAGCGCGTGCAGCAGTTCGCCGAGCGCGACCCCGATCTGGTCCGAAAGACCTACTCGATCGTCGACGTGCTGAAGGATCTCAACCGCGCCTTCCACAGCGACGATCCGAGCTACTACCGCATCCCCGAGAGTCGGGAGCTGGTCGCGCAGTACCTGCTCCTCTACGAGATGTCCGGCGGCGAGGAGACCGAGAAGCTCGTCTCCCCCGACTATCGTCGCGCCGGGCTCGAGCTGCGGCTCAGGCTGGGCCCCACGAGCGAGATCGCGGGGCTGCACCGCGACGTGATGACCGCGATCGAGGCCGAGCCCCTCGAAGCCACCCGCGTGTCGCCGACCGGCATCGGCGCCCTCTGGCTCAAGCTCATGGACTACATCGTCTCGAGCCAGGTCGAGGCGTTCATGATCGCGTTCGTCGTGATCGCGGGCATGATGATCGGGGTATTCCGCTCGTTCAAGGTCGGTCTCATCTCGATGGTGCCGAACCTCGCGCCCGTCTTCCTCGCCCTCGGCGCGCTCGGTTGGCTCGATCTGCCGTTGGACTACTCGAAGATCAGCATCGCGGGCGTCGCGATGGGCATCGCCGTCGACGACACGATCCATCTGATCTCGCGCTTCCGGTACGAGTTCGAGCGACTCGGCCGATACCGCGAGGCGCTCTACGCGGCCATGAACGACGTCGGGCGCGCGCTGATCATCACCTCTGTCGCGCTCATCATGGGCTTCCTGGTGACGACCCGCTCCGAGCTCGCGAGCCAGGAGGTGCAGGGCTATCTGCTCGCCGCGACGATCGCCGTCGCGCTGATCGCCGACTTCCTGCTCATGCCCGCGTTGATCCTGACGTTCCGGCCCTTCGGCCCCGAGACCGAAGCCGCGGCCGACATGGTCGAGCTGGCCGACGCCGCCTGAGCCGAACCGGGTGCTTCTCAGGCTTCGTCGCGTCTCGTATCATGGCCCCACCCGGTGATGCCCCCTCCCCGACCCTGTGAGGAGCCATGAGCGACGAGAGCGTCGAGACCGAAGCCCCCGGCCATCTCAGCGACGCCTAGCGCGCTCTCGTCGACCGCTACTGGCGGCGCAATGTGCGGCTCATGGCGGGGCTGCTCGCGATCTGGGCGGCCGTGAGCCTCGGCTGCGGCGTGCTCTTCGCCGACGTGTTGAACGCCTGGCGCATCGGCGGCTTCCCGCTCGGGTTCTGGTTCGCACAGCAGGGCAGCATCATCGTGTTCGTGTTGCTGATCCTCGTGTATGCGCTGGCGATGACGCGCCTCGACCGCGCCCACCACGAAGAGCTCGAGGCGCTCGACGAGGCGCTCGAAGGTGACCACCGATGAGCATCGGGACCTGGACCTTCGTCTTCGTCGGCCTGTCCTTCTCGCTCTACCTGTTCATCGCGTGGCGCTCGCGTGTCGCCGACACGAAGGGCTTCTACGTCGCGGGCCAGGGCATCCCCGCCGCCGCCAATGGCATGGCGACCGCCGCCGACTGGATGAGCGCCGCCTCGTTCATCTCGATGGCGGGCATCATCTCGTTCATGGGCTACGCGGGCGGCGTGTACCTCATGGGCTGGACCGGCGGCTACGTCCTGCTCGCCCTGCTCCTCGCGCCCTATCTGCGCAAGTTCGGCCACTTCACCGTGCCCGACTTCGTGGGCGACCGCTTCGAGTCGAACGTCGCCCGCCTGGTCGCCGTGCTCTGCGCGATCTTCGTGAGCTTCACCTACGTCGCCGGGCAGATGCGCGGCGTGGGCATCGTCTTCTCGCGCTTCCTCGAGGTCGACATCACGGTGGGCGTGGTGATCGGCATGGCCATCGTGTTCGTCTACGCGACGCTCGGCGGCATGAAGGGCATCACCTGGACCCAGGTGGCGCAGTACTGGGTGCTGATCACGGCGTTCCTGGTGCCGGCGATCGCGATCAGCATCAAGCTGACGGGCCAGCCGCTGCCGCAGATCGGCATGGGCTCCGAGCTCGTGGGCGGCGGCGTGCCCCTGCTCGACAAGCTCGACCAGATCCACGCCGACCTCGGCTTCGCGAGCTACACCGAAGCGTTCGTGGGCAAATGGGATCGCGTCAACGTGCTCTGCACGACCCTGGCGCTGATGGTCGGCACCGCGGGGCTCCCGCACGTGATCGTCCGCTTCTACACCGTGAAGACCGTCGACGCCGCGCGCTGGAGCGGCTTCTGGGCGCTGCTGTTCATCGCTGCGCTCTATCTCACCGCACCCGCCACCGCGGCCTTCGCCCGCTACTACATGATCGACAGCTTGAACGACAAGCAGGCGCACGAGCTGCCAGCCTGGTTCGAGAGCTGGAGCCAGACCGGGCTCATCCTCTGGCTCGACGACGGCGATGGGCGTGTGCGATACGCGGGCGGCGACCAGGCCGAGCACAACGAGATCTTCCGCAGCGGCCCGCTCGGTGCGGCCGAGCTCGCCGCGCTGCGCGCCGACCACGCTGCCTGGCTCTCGAGTCATGGCAGCGATGGACGCGATGGCCGCACGCGCATGCGCGAGCTCGGCCTTTCAGGGCCCGATCGCGACATCATCGTGCTCGCGACGCCCGAGATGGCGGGGCTGGCGAGCTGGATCATCGCGCTCATGGCCGCAGGTGGCCTGGCCGCCGCGCTCTCGACGGCGTCGGGGCTGCTGCTCGTCATCTCATCGAGCGTGGCCCACGACCTCTACTACCGGGTGCTGAAGCCGGACGCAAGCGAGAGCCAGCGGCTGCTCGTCGGACGGGGCGTGATCGGCGTCGCGGTCGTCGTCGCCGGTCTCTTCGGCATCTTCCCGCCGGGCTTCGTGAGTCAGGTCGTCGCGTTCGCGTTCGGGCTGGCGGCCGCGAGCTTCTTCCCCGTGATCGTGCTCGGCATCTTCTCGAAGCGCGTGTCGACGGTGCCGGCGGTAGCGGGCATGATCGCCGGCATCGGGTTCACGGCGACCTATATCCTGGGCGCTGTGTACGGCGGCATGCCGCACTGGTGCTTCGGCATCGGTCCCCAGGGCATCGGCACCGTGGGCATGCTCGTGAACTTCGCCGTGACGCTCGGGATGACGCCGCTCTTTCCACCTCCGTCGGCGGAAGTCCAGGAGATGGTCGACGCGATTCGCGAGCCCGAAGGGGTCGGACCGGCCGTCGACATCGAGGCCGCGATCGATCACTAGGGGCGTTGCCGCAGGTGCAGGGGGCGAGCGCGCGAGCGCTCAGCCCTCGAACGCACTCCGCAGCTCGTCGATCGCCTTCTGCTCGACGTCCGAGACGTGGGCGCTGCGATCGAGCGCATCGCCCGCCGCCTTCGCCACCCGCTCGGCGCGGCCGAGGAGATTACGCGCGAGGTTCTCCGCCTCGCTGCCTTCGAGCTCGTCCTGCAAGGCGCCGACGAAGCCCTTCCACGCGTTCAGCAGATCGACCGGCGGCTGCTCGAGCGTCCAGATCTCGAGCAGGCGGTAGCTGATGCTGTCGCTCTCGAGCCCGGCCACGGCCGCGGCCTCGAGCACCGCCCCGCGCTCGCGGTCGTCCATCTCGCCGTCGGCCCAGGCCACGTGGACGAGGGGGAAGAGCGCGAGCGCCGAGAGGGTCTCGACG
>CAYYSY010000129.1:0-7050 GCA_964474355.1 uncultured Spirochaetaceae bacterium
AGCTCGGGGTTGGTGAGGAGGTTGGCGCCGGCTTCGCGGTAGTGGAAGGGGACGAAGACCGAGCCGGGCTGGACGCTTCGGCCGACGCGGGCGACCAGGTGGATCTCGCCGCGGCGAGAGGCGATGCGGACCCAGTCGCCGGGGGCGATGCCGAGGCGGGCCGCGTCTGCTTCGTTCAGGTCGGCGAAGGCTTCGGGCTCGATCGCCGAGAGCGCCTTCGCGCGGCGGGTCATGACGCCCGTGTGCCAGTGCTCGAGGACGCGTCCCGTGACCAGGACGAAGGGGTAGTCGTCGTCGGGCAGCTCGTCGGCGCCGGCGTGTGTGGCGGGCACGAAGCGCGCCCGGCCGTCCTCGGTCGGGAAGCCGTCGCCGAACATCACCTCGGTGCCGTCGGAATGCTCCGGGTCGGGGCAGGGATAGAGCTTGCCTTCGGCGCCCAGCGCGGCATGCGAGAGCCCCTGATACGCGTTCGTGAGCGCGGTCATCTCGTCGAAGATCTGCTCGCTCGAGTCGTATTGCATCGGGTAGCCGAGGCGCGTCGAGACGTCCTGGATGATCTGCCAGTCGAGGCGCGCCTCGCCCGGCGGCTCGACCACCGGCCGTCCGAGCTGCACGCGGCGGTCGGTGTTGGTGTACGTGCCTAGCTTCTCGAGCTGGGTCGTGGCCGGCAGTACGACGTCGGCGAACTCGGCGGTCTCGGTGAGGAAGATGTCCTGCACGACCAGGAAGTCGAGGTTCGCGAGCGCCGCGCGCACCGCGTTCGTGTCGGGATCGGAGAGGAAGGGGTTCTCGCCGAGCATGTACATGCCCTTCACGCGACCGACGCCGGCGGCCTTCATGATCTCGACCACCGTCAGCCCGGGCTCGGCATCGAGCGGCACCCCCCACGCGGCCTCGAACTTCGCCCGCGCCTCGGCGTCGGCCACCGATTGGTAATCGGGAAAGACCATCGGGACGAGGCCCGCATCGCTCGCCCCCTGCACGTTGTTCTGGCCGCGCAGCGGATGCAGGCCGGAGCCCGAACGTCCGATGTTGCCCGTCATGAGCGCCAGCGAGATGATGCAGCGGCAGTTGTCGGTGCCGTGCGTGTGCTGGCTCATCCCCATGCCCCAGTACGTGATCGCGCCCGAAGCATTGCCGTACTCGAGGGCCACCTCGCGAATCGTCTCGGCATCGACGCCGCAGATCGCCGCCGCGCGCTCCGGTGTGGCGTCGCGGACGTTCTCGGCCACGCGGTCGAAGTCGGTCGTGAAGCGCGCGACGTAGTCTTCGTCGACGAGCCCGGCTTCGATGATCACGTGCATCATCGCGTTGTAGAACGCGACGTCGGTGCCCGAGCGGATCTGACAGAAGCGCCAGGCGTGCTCGCAGAGCGGCGTCCAGCGCGGATCGACGATGAGCAGCTTCGTGCCGCTCACCGCCGCCTGCTTGAAGAACGTGGCGGCCACCGGATGATTCGCACTCGTGTTGCTGCCGGTCACGAGCGCGAGCTCGGCGTTCACCACGTCGCCGTAGCTCGTGGTGACCGCGCCGGAGCCGATCATCTCGAGCAGCGCCGCGACGCTCGATGCGTGACACAGCCGCGTGCAGTGGTCGACGTTGTTCGTGCGGAAGCCCGCGCGCACGAGCTTCTGGAACAGATAGGCCTCCTCGTTGCTGCACTTCGCCGAGCCGAAGCCCGCGAGCGCCCCGGGTCCATGCGCGTCGCGAATTCCACCGAGCTTCTCGGCGACGAGATCGAGCGCCTCTTCCCAGCTCGCCTCCCTGAACGCGGGCATCACCTCGTCGTAGTCGACCACGCCGCCCGGCTTGCCGCGCCGGCGCGGACCGCCGGCGACCTCGTGGGACAGGCCACGCTTCGGGTAGTCGACGCGCACCAGCGGCTTCGTCAAGCGATGCCCGTGAAAGGCGTAGTCCCAGCCGTAGCGCCCCTTCACGCAGAGCCGGCCCTGGCTGCCCTTCTCGCCGCGCCCTTCGGCGAAGGCGATGGCGTTCGCTTCGCGGTCGACGTGGTAACGGACGCCGCAGCCGACGCCGCAATAGGGGCAGACCGAGTCGACGGACTCGAGGGCGTGACGCGGCTCGAGAGGCGCGTACACCGCCATGTCGACCAACGCGCCGGTCGGACACGCCGCCGCGCACTCGCCGCACGACACGCACGTCGAATCACCCATGGGCGTGTCGAGGTCGAAGGCGATACGCGCGTCCCCGCCCTTGCCGGTGCGGCCGATCACGTGGTTGCACTGCACCTCGTCGCATGCGCGAATGCACCGATCGCAGAGGATGCAGGCCTGATGATCGACGTGGATGACCGCCGACGAGTCGTCGACCGGCTTCGCGCGCGCGGCGACGGGCGAGGCCTGGACCTCGAGGCTGCGAGCGAGCGCGTGCAGAGCGTCGTCGCCGAGCGTCGCCTCTCGCCTCGACGTCTCGGGCTGCTCGGCGAGCAGCAGCTCGGTCAGCCCACGCTGCGCACGGAGCACGCGCTCGCTGCGCGTGCGCACGACCATGCCGGGCTCGGCCTCGCGCACGCACGACGCGACGAGGGTGCGCGCACCCTCGACCTCGACCGAGCACACGCGGCAGACGCCGACCGGGCGCAGCTTCGGGTCGTGGCACAGCACGGGCACGTCGCCCCCCGAACCCACGATGGCGTCATAGAGCGTCGTGCCCCCAGGCACGCGCACGGGTTGCCCGTCGATCTCGAGCTCGATCGTCTCGCCCGCGGTCCGCGTCACGCCCGCACTCACGACTCTTCGCCCTGCGCGCTGAAGCCGTCGATGACGCTCGTGATCGGGATCAGTGCCGCCTGCCCCAGCCCGCAGATCGAGGTGTCGGCGAGCAGATCGGCCAGGGCGCTCAGCCCCTCGACGTCGAGGGGCCCGCTCCCTTCGATGAGCTCCACGGCCCGCTCGGTGCCGATGCGACAGGGCACGCACTTGCCGCAGGACTCGTTCCGGAAGAAGGCGGTCAGGTTGCCGGCGAGCAACCTCAAATCGGCGCCCTCGGCGACGACGACCACGGCACCACTGCCGAGCGCCGAGCCGGCGTCGCGAAGCGACTGCCAGTCGAGGGGAAGCTGCGCGTGCTCGGCGCCGAGGAACCCGGTGCTCGCACCGCCGGGCAGGAACGCCAGCAGCGGCCGCCCGTCGCGCATGCCGCCGCAGCGTTCGATCAGCTCGCTCAGCGTCGTGCCGAGCGGCACCTCGTGCACGCCGGGCGAAGCAACGTCGCCACTCACGCTGAAGAACTTGAGGTCGGCGTCGGCGCCACGGGCGATGCGCGGCACGGCGCACAGCGTCTCGACGTTGTTGATCAGCGTGGGCACGCCACGAAGCCCCGACTCGCCGGGAAACGGCGGCTTGTTGCGCGGCTCGCCGCGGCGGCCTTCGAGGCACTCGAGCAGCGCGGTCTCCTCGCCGAGCACGTAGCCACCGGGTGACACGAAGACCTCGACGTCGAAGGCGCGCCCGCTGCCGAACACATCGCCCCCCAGCGCGCCGAGCTGCCGGGCCCGCTCGATCTCTTCGCGGAGCCGACGCGTCTCGGGCCCGTACTCGTGGCGGACGAAGACGATGCCGCGCTCGGCGCCCACGCAGAGGCCGCCGAGGGCGAGGCCCTCGACCACGAGGTGTGGCAGACGAGCGAGGATCTCCCGGTCCTTGAACGTGCCGGGCTCGCTCTCGTCGGCGTTGCAGATCGCGATCTTCGGCGTCTGCGACTGCCCGGCGACCACGCGCCACTTCGCACCGGTCGGAAAGCCCGCGCCGCCCATCCCACGCAGCCCGCTCGCCTCGACCCGGTCGATCAGCCCCGCCCAGTCCCCCGACGAGACGCGATCGCGCAGTGCCCCGTAGTGCGCGCCGGCGTCGGGGTAGGGATCGCTCGCGAAGCTCGCGTCTGCAGGGGTCGAGGGCTCGGAGGGAGCGAACGTATCGAGCGCGCCGGGCTCCATGCGGAGCCCGGCCTCGACCTCGGCGTGCGATGCAGGCTCGTCGCCAAACAGACACGCGGGCGCACGATCACAGCGCCCGATACACGACACGCGATGGACGTCGACATCGCCCCCGCACTCGGCGGCCCATGCCTCGATCCGCTCGGTGAGCGCGGCGCCACCCCGCATCGCGCACGCGAGGTCACGGCACACCGAGACGACGACGTCAGAGGGCGGTGTCTGCCGGAAGTGGGGATAGAAGGAGACGAGGCCCTGCAGCTCGTAGAGCGGCACGCCATGCGTGCGCGAGAGCTCGCGCAACGCGTCGTCGTCGAGATGACCGCGCTCGGCCTGCCATGCCTGCAGCAGCTCGATCGGGTTCGGTCGGGGCAATCCGTCTCCTCGCCTCGAAGCCGCGCGTCCTCCACCACCGCTTCGCTGCGTCACATCGCCCGCGCCGGCGTCACCCGTGTCCGGCGCGATCCAGCACCGACGCCGACGTCAAGAGAGTCCCCCGCGCTCCAGCACCGACGCCGGCGTCACCCGAGTCCCGCGCGCTCCAGCACCGACGCCCACGTCAAGAGAGTCCCGCGCGCTCCAGCGCCCATGCATAGGCTTCGGGCGTGTCGCAGTCGCGCAGTCCGTCGAGATCGGGATCGACTTCGCGAAGCTCGTCCGGGTCGACGATGCGAACCTCGGACTGCTCCAGAAGATAGAATGGTCGAAGGCGCGACGCCTCGAGCAGAGCCTCCGCACGCGGCAACACGCTGCGCGAGTACACGGCGGTCAGGACCATGTGGTGCTTGCCGACCCGAGGCACCGCGATCTCCACGTTCCGCGCGAGCTCGAAGAGCCGCTCGACGAGCGGCGTGCCGAGCAGTGGCGCATCGCACGCCGTGACGAAGACCTGCTCGACGTCGAGCGCGCGCAGCCCGGCGACGAGGCCAGCGAGCGGGCTCTCGTGACCGGGCGGATCGTAGACCACGTCGAAGTCGCCAGGCACGTCCTGATCCGGGCGGGCGGCGACGATGAGCTCGTCCACGGCCGGCGACACGCGGCGCGCCACACGCTCGAGGAGCGTCTCCTCGCCGAAGGGCAGCGATGCCTTGTCTCGACCCATCCGGCGTGACTGACCACCGCAGAGCACGATGGCGCCGCGTCGGGGGCGAGGCGAAGGGTCGGGGGCGGGGGCGGGGGGCACGGCGGCTCCGTCGAATGCAGGGCGAACGGGCCCGGCATCGGGGGTGTCCAGCTCGAGAAGGGACGAGGCTAGAGGTTCGGCCGGAAAGTCGCCCGTCGCACCGAGACCGGCGCCTCCGAGCCGCTGGCAAGGCGCGCGACCGAGGCGTAGTGGATCCTGCGGCGACGGGAGCGGAACGCAGCCAGCGGCTCGCAGGCGCGGTCGAGTGCAGGGCGACATTCGGGCCGGACCTCCAGCCCTCTTCCCTCGGCAGATCGGGGCACGGAGCCGGGCTACGCTCCCGGCACCGGTTCCCCCCACCGCGACGAGGAGTCCGCGATGACGCGATCCCACCAGCACTCGGGCCGAGCTGGCCGACGGCACCTTCGACCCGGCAGCCTCATGGCCGCGCTCGGGCTCACCCTCACGCTCGCTGCGACGAGCGCGCCGGCGCCTGCACACGCGGGCTCGAACGATCCCACGCCGGCCACGGTCACCTACGACCTCCTGGTCGAGCGGCCGCTGGGCATCGTCGAGCTGGCGACCGGTCTGGGCATCACGGCGATCGCGTATCCGATCGCCGCGGCGGCCAGCGAAGGCGATCTCGTCGTCGATCACTGCGTGCGCACGCCGACGCGCAGCACGTTCACCCGCGCGCTCGGACGCCTCGACGACGATCGGCGAAGCCACTGCAGCCCCGTCGCCTTCGGGTTCGAGCTCAGCCAGCTCTCGATCGGTGCTGCACTGCAGCCGCTCTCGTGGATCTTCGGCGGGTCGCCGTTCGCACGTGGCAGCGCCGAAGAAGACGGGATCGAGATCTAGCGGCGACGTCGCCACGAGAGACGATCACAGCGGAGACGTGGCAGCAGGACGAGCGGCTCGGATCAGCTGACGGCGGCTGGATCGTCGAGGTGCAGCGACTGCCCGGCGTCGTCGGAGCTCTCGACCGGCAGGAGGCGGTCGGGCCGCATCGGAATGCTGGGCACCGGAGGCGCGCTCGGGGCCGGCATCGGCTCTACGGGCATGACCTGGGTGCTCGATGCCGCGGCGTCATGACGCACGGGCGTGTAGTTCACGATGCCCGCGGTCAGAGAGAGCACGAGCAACAGCAGGGGGAGGCCGAGCCAGAGGATGAGGCTCTCGATGCGCTTCGCGCGGGTCAGACCGGTGCTCCGGTGATGACCCATCGTTCCGTCCATCATGGCTACGCTCCTGAACGTCCCAGGGAAGCAACCGGCACGAGCCGGCACTCCCCTGAAACATCGGCGGGCGTGCGAGGGGCCTGAACCCCAGAAGCCGCCCACCAAACGCGTTGCCATCACGAACACGCAGCAAGGCTTCAGCCATGCGCAACTCCGACGCGCAACACTGGAGCGGGACGCGCAACCCGTGTTCACCGGTCAGATCGGGGAGTTTTTCGTGTCCGCGGTTCGCGGGGTTGGTTGCTCGGGTCGGGATCTCGGGCTGTCGTCCTCACCTTACGGGCAGCTGCGGGTCGGTATACGCAGCGCTTGCAGCACGCACGCGCGACCGGGCAGGTCGACAGAGCTGCCCTCCAAGTTCCGGGCGCCACCCCGAAATCCCGAGAACAACCGACCAGCCGTGCGGCAGGAAGGGGTGAGCACCCTCTCGGGAAAAAAAGAAAAGGGACCCTCGGCTTCAACGCCTCGTGTCCGTCCCAGAGCGGCCTACGAGTCCAGGTCGAGATCCGGAGACGCTCTCTTCCACCTACCCCGCCCCGGACGACGTTCTGGGGCGGACACGAGGCCCTGAAGCCGAGGGTCGATGGCCCAGGCGAAGGAACGTGGCGCTCTGATCCCGCGATCATCGCGAAGCTGATACGTCTGCCTCGGGATTTCGGGGTGGCGCCCGGAACTTGGAGGGCGGCTCTGTAGACCTGCCAAGAAGGCGCTTGCTGGAAAGGTCGGTGTACCGA
>CAYYSY010000130.1:0-9693 GCA_964474355.1 uncultured Spirochaetaceae bacterium
GACCGCGAGCGGCGTCACCTCGGTGCCCGTCACCATCATCCCGAACACGTTCCCGCAGAGCTCCTCGACGCTCATGGGCTCGCCCTCGGGCCTCGAGCGCACCCACACGCTCAGGTGGTCGTCGCCGCCCTCTGCGCCCGACTTCGCCTCCTCCATCTTCGCCATGACGATCCCTGCGACACGCCCCATCAGCCGCTCGACGGCGGCGCCGCCCTCGGGCGAGGTGCCGACCTGTCCCTCCTCGCGGGCCAACAGCAGCGCGATGTCGGTGTGGAGCGCGTCGGCGTCCTCGGCGCTGATCCCGATCAGCTCGCCGATGATGCGGGTCGCGAGCGGCATCGCGAGGTCGCGGCACACGTCGAAGCGGCCCTGCTCGGCGAGCGGGCGCAGCAGGTCACGCACCGTCTCGCGCACGTGGGGCTCCATGCGGCCGACGCGGCCCCGCTTGTAGACGTCGTTGATGAGCCCCCGGTAGATCTTCTGCCGCGGCATGTCGAGGGTCATGAACGAGGTCGGCGGCGGCTCCTCCTTGAGCAGCACCTGCGCGGGTGTCACGCCCTGCTCCACCGTGAAGATGTCCGGCTTGGTGGTCGCCTCCCAGATGTCGTCGAACCGCGAGAGGAACCAGCAGTCGTACTTCTCGAGGTAGTACGCGGGGGCCTCGGCCCGCAGGCGGGCGTAGGCAGGCCAGGGGTTCTGCATCACCTCGTGCGAATAGGGGTCGTAGTCGATCACGGGCGCGCCTCCCTTCGGGTCGAAGGGCCCAGCGTAGTCGAAAATCGATGTTCGGAAAATGAGAACACGTGTTACCGTGCCGCCATGGCAGCTCGATCCAGACGCTCCACGGGCGGCGGTCGCAGCCGGACGCCCGACGGCCCCGCCGCCAAGCGCGGCAAGAGCCAGCCGCGTCGCCACGTCCGCCAGGAGCGGCAGGCGCTCTACCGGCGCATCGCCGCCGAGGCCGCCGAGCGCATCTTCGCGGACAAGGGTTCGGGCCAGGCGAGCATGCAGGAGATCGCCGCCGAGGCCGGTCTCTCGCTCGCGACGATCTATGGCGTGGTCGATGGCAAGGACGGCCTGCTGCTCTCCGTACACGAGTGGCGGATGCGCGAGTTCCTCGATCGCATCCGCTCGGCGCGCGACGCGCATGTGGGCACCCTCGACGCGCACCTCGCCGTGCTCCTCGACGGCGCCGACTTCTTCCTCGAGCACCCCGACTTCCTGCGGCTCTGCTGCCGCGACGGCTACGGCTGGGCCTCGGGGCTGACGCCCACCGCCACCAGCGGCGCGCTCTGGACCGAGGGCATCGCGATCCCGACCGAGCTGTTCCGCGCCGGCATCGCCGAGGGCATCTACGTCGACGAGCCGCCCGGGCTCCTCGCCCGCAAGATGCTCGCGCTCAAGCAGGTCGAGCTGACGCACTGGGTCGAGGAGGGCATGGCCGCCTCGTCCAAGGAGGTGCGCGATCGGCTCGAGGCCCAGTTCGTGCGGGCGTTCTGCACGCCCGGTGCGCTCGAAGCCGCAGGACGCCCCGCCGCGACGACGCGCCCCGCAACCTCCACTGCGCCCACGAACGAGCCCGCACGGCCTTCGCGCCGCGGCCAGAAGCCGACCTCAAAGGACGAAGACCGATGACCGAGAGCGCCGTACTCCCCATCCCCACCGGCTGGTTCTGCGTGGCTCGCAGCCACGAGCTCCAGCCCGGACAGGTCCGAGCCATCGAGGCATTCGGGCAGAAGCTCGCGCTCTTCCGCACGCGTGAGGGCAACGCACGTGTGCTCGACGCGCACTGCCCGCACCTCGGCGCGCACCTCGCGCACCCGATCACGGGTGGCGAAGGCGGCAAGGTCGTCGGCAACTCGATCCGCTGTCCCTTCCACGACTGGGAATGGGACGGAAGCACGGGCGCCTGCTCGAAGATCCCGTACGCGAAGAAGATTCCGCCGAACGCCAGCACGCGCGCGTGGGAGACGGTCGAGCGCGGCGGGCTCGTCATGGTCTGGCACGATCCGGAGGCGAAGCCGCCGAGCTTCGAGCTGCCCATGGTCCCCGAGCTCGAGGGCGGTGATTTCGAGGTCGTGTACAGCAACGAGCGCGTGACGACGTCGACGCCCTTCGACATGGGCGAGAACAGCGTCGACCTCGCCCACTTCGTGAGCGTGCACGGGCTGACGGAATATCCCGACGGCTCGAAGACCGAGGTGGTGCGGGATGGCCACCGCATGACCATCACCGGGCCGGCCGAGGGCGAGATGGGCGGCGAATCGCCGCTGCCCGTCATCCTCGAACGCAGCTTCTACGGACTCGGGTTCGTGACGATCCGCTTCCGGGGCATCCCGGGCGCCGATCCGATCCTGCTCATCACGACCACCCCCCTCGACGAACGCAACGTCGCCATGCGCTGGACGTTCTTCGCGGAGGGCCCGCTGGCCGAGACCCTCGGCGTCGCGTTCGCAGACCAGCTGATGAACGGCGTGCTCCCCGACATGCCCATCTGGGAGAACAAGGTCTACGTGCCCAACCCGATCCTCTGCGACGGCGATGGCCCCATCGGCGAGTACCGCCGTTGGGCACTCCAGTTCCACGGCGATGCCTGAGTCCCCGCCCCGACCGGCGCCCCCATCTCGCACCCCACCTCCGAGGAGGACACTTCGATGGACCGCTATCTGGTCATCTCGTCCGACTGTCACGCCGGACTCCTGCCCGACAAGTACCGCGACTACGTCGACCCGAAGTTCCAGGAGATCTTCGACGTGGCGCTGCCGATCCAGATCGCCGAGACCGAGAAGGCGGCGAAGAAGTTCCTCGTCGCCGACATCAACGAGGAGTGGCGCGCGGGCATCAAGGAGGGCCTCGCGGGCGCATGGGATCACGACGAGCGCATCAAGGTGATGGACGGCGACGGCTGTGCGGGCGAGGTCATCTTCCCCGACGGCATCACCGAGATGAACATGCCGCCCTTCGGCGCCGGCCTCTCGCTGCCCACCGAGGGCATCAACCCCGAGCTGCAATGGGCGGGCGCGCGCGCCCACAACCGCTGGCTGGCCGAGCTCTGCCAGATGGCGCCGGAGCGCCGCGCCGGCCTCGCCATCGTGCCCGCGCTCTGGGACGTCGACGAAGCCGTGCAGGAGGTGAGGTGGGCCCGGGCGAACGGCCTGAAGGGCGTGCTGCTGCCGAACCTCTGGGGCGATCAGGACGCCTATCACCACCCCAGATACGACCCGCTCTGGGCCGAGTGCCAGGAGCTCGACATGGTCGTGAACTTCCACTCGGGCGGTGCGCCGATGAAGGACTACGGCGATCACATCGGCATGATGGGCATCTTCATCAGCGAGATGGCCTGGTGGGCGGCACGCCCGCTCACGTTCCTGATCTGGGGCGGCGTGTTCGAGCGCTACCCGAACCTCAAGGTCATGATCACCGAGGCGACGTCGATCTGGGTGCCCGAGTACCTCGACCTGCTCGACTTCCGCTACAGCGAGACGCACTTCTCATCGAAGCTCGGCGACTACCGCAGCCACATGAGCATGAAGCCCAGCGAGTACTTCCATCGCAACGTGTGGCTGGGTGCGTCCGTCATGCCGCGAGACGAGGCAGAGCGCCGCAACGACATCGGCGTGTCGCGGCTCTGCTGGGGCTCGGACTATCCGCACCCCGAAGGCACCTGGCCCGACACGAAGCGCGCGATGATCGAGACCTTCCATGGTCTGCCGGAGAGCGACCTCGAAGCCATGCTCGGCGGCAACCTCGCCGAACTCTTCGACTTCGACGTCGAGAAGCTCGCTCCGATCGTGGACAAGATCGGCCCCGAGAAGAGCCTCTTCCGAGACTGACTGCCCCAAACGAAGAGAAGCACGACAACCGAGAACAGGAGAGCGCCCCGTGAGCAAGCTCCGATACGTGAAGACCCTGGACCAGGTCAAGAAGGCCCAGGAGGAGAACCCCGAGTTCCTGAAGAGCACGGTCCGAACGATCCGCACCGTCTACGAGACCGATCCGGCCGTGGCCAAGGCCGTCGTGCCGAAGCCCCTCGAGCCGAGCGCGCGACCCGAGGTGCACATGCACGTCTCGGAGATCACGATGCACATCACGCCCGACTTCGACATGAAGATCGGGTCGGCCATCGTGGGCGTGACGGTCGACTACGACGACGGCGAGGGCATCTATCTGCTGACGATGCCGATGACCAGCGAGCAGGCCGTGATCGGCGGGCGCGACACCTTCGGCGAGCCGAAGAAGATCGCCGACATCACGCTCGAGCGGGCCGGCGACGACCTGGTCGCGAAGGTGACCCGCATGGGCACGACCTACATCGAGCTCCACGGTCGCGTGGGTGAGTCGAAGGGCGCGCGCGAGATCGTCGACCACGCCTACTGCTTCAAGGCCATGCCGTCGTGCGATCAGGGCAAGGCCCTCGACGCCGATCCGTTGCTCGTCCGCCTCGAGTGGCAGCACGAGCACGACTCGGTGAACGCGGTCGACGGCGCCGAGGTGATCCTGCGCGAGTCGATGTTCGACCCGGTGGTCGACCTGCCCGTCCGCCGCATCGTGAGCATGGAGTTCGAAGAGGGGCGCACGAAGAGCAACGGCAGCGTGCTTCGCAGCGTTCCTGGGGACTGGCTGCTGCCCTTCCTCCACCAGCGCTACGACGACATGTCGGGCGACGGCATCGAGATCTAGGGGACGAGGGAGAGCACGATGCAGGACTTCGACGGACGGGTCGCCGTGGTGACCGGCGGTGCGAGCGGCGTGGGTCTCGCCCTCGGCGAGCGTTTCGCGCGCGAGGGCATGAAGGTCGTGCTCGCGGACATCGAGAAGGGTGCCCTCGACACGGCAGTCACGCAGCTGCGCGACGCCGGTCACGAAGCCTGCGGCCAGGTGACCGACGTGACGCGCTTCGAGGACGTCGATGCCCTGGCCGGGTTCGCTCTCGAGCAGTACGGCGCAATCCACGTCGCGTGCAACAACGCCGGCGTCGGGCTCGACGAGACGACGACGCCGATCTGGGCCGCGGGCGAGAGCGACTGGCAGTGGGCCATGGGCGTCAACGTCTATGGCGTCATCCACGGCATCCGCGCCTTCGTCCCGCGCATGATCGAAGGCGGCGAGGAGGGGCACGTCATCAACACGTCTTCGGGCAACGGCGGGCTCTTCCCGTTGCCGAACACGCCGGTCTACTCGACCACGAAGGCTGCCGTGACGACCCTGAGCGAGGTCTTGAACTTCCAGCTCCAGATGGTGGGCGCGAAGATCAAGGCCGGCGTGCTCTTCCCGGGCCCGCACATCGTCGACACGAACATCTTCGGCGCCGCGCGCAACCGGCCCGACGAGCTCGCTCCCGACAAGGCCCCGGAGCGCCCGCCGCCGACCCTCGACGAGGTGCGCGAGATGATGGAGGGCGCCGGGCTCTCGTTCGCCGTGACCCTGCCCGAGGACGTCGCGGAGTACACCCTCGATGCGATTCGCGAGGACCGGTTCTGGATCCTGCCGGAGAGCGCGGAGCAGGAGGCCCGGATCCGCGCCCGCACCGAGAGCATCATCGAGCGCCGCACGCCGACGCTCGGCTGAGCGCAGACGAAGGCAAGAAGGCCGGACCTCCTATCACGAGGGCCGGCCTTCTTTCATTCGTTCGTTCATTCGTTCGTTCGTTCGTTCGTTCGTTCGTTCGTTCGCGCGCCGAGTCGACTCTCCCCATCGATCGGGGAGGAGAGCCCCTTCCCAGAAGGACCCCGCACAGCACCCGTTTCGACGGGCAGCTAGACCACCATACGCGGGTGACCGCCATCGCTGGCAAGCGAATTCGGCGGGCCATCCGCGCGACCCCGCTCAGGGCTCCGGCCGTCGCAGCCCCGCCACCTCGACGCCGTGGACCGTGCAGCGCGCCTCGGGCTCGAAGCCGAAGCGCTGGTAGAACGGCACGAGCTCGAGGCGGTCCGTCTCCACCCACGCTGGCGCCGGCACCGCCGCGATGCCATCGACCCAGCGCGCGACAGCCCGGCCCCGATGCCCGAGCCCTGCCTGTCGGGATCGACTCCCACCATCGCGAGGGTCCAGTGCGGATCGTCTGGGCGGATGGACGCGAGCTCGGCCTGAACGGCCCCCCAGCGCAGCGCCGCCCGAAGGCCCTGCCGGAGCAGCAGCAGCGCCTGGGCGAGCGCGGCGCTCGGCGCCGGAGGCCTGAACGGCTCGAAGCCGATGAGCGCCCCTACGGGCCCCCCCATCCCCGCTCCCGTGCCCGCCTCGGCCACGAGCACGTGCCCGGACGTCTCCGCGACCCGCAGCAGCATGCGCGCACCCAGCTGGTTGGCCCGCACCCGAGCGTCGGGCGATCGCCGCAGCACCGCTCGGTTCATCGGATTGTCTCGGAAGGCCCGGGCGAGAAGCCGGGCGACCGCCTGCCCGCCGTCGGCGAACGCGGCCGGATCCGACGCCCGGCGGACATCGGGCGATTCGACACCGCCGCCTAGGGTCTCCCCCCCATCGGCAGCTCGGCTCCCCGGTCCCATGCGGCCCCCCTCCGCCAACTCATCGGCATATCGCGAGAAATCGCGATTCCGAGGCGCCGGCCCCTCAACCTTCTCAGCCGCCACCCGATGAGAAAAATGTGGCAGCCACGATGGTCTGCCACCTGCGTAACCGGGGCATCGCCCCCCCCACCCGGGTATGCACATGAGAACGACTGCGTTTCTGACTCTCACCGGCACCGGCACGGTGATCCAAGAATGGCTCAATCAGCTCGCAGCTGGCAGCGTCTCCGCACCCGAGCTGCTGCTCCTCGGCACGGCACTCTTCGGCCTGGGGCTGCAGACCCTGCTGTCTCACCCCCCGCACGCCGGCTCGGAGCAGGTGCGGCACGAGACCCCGGCTCCGCCCGCCCTGCCCGCGATCTCCCAGATCGCCTGAGCCGCGCACCCTCCGCGTGCGACGGGCCGGCGACCCTGCTGACCCCCGAGCCCGTCTCGCGACGGGGTAGACTCGCCCTCTCGGCCCATCCCCTGATTCCCGCGCCGCACGAGCGCAGGGGCTGACGGAGACCTCCGTGGCTCGGACGCGAGCAGCCTGCATCCTCCGACTCGAAGAAGACGCCGGCGGCGAAGACCAGGTCTTCATCGTCGGCGACCGCACAGTCGTGCTCGGCCGCTCGGCCGACTGCGACGTCGTGATCCCAGAGGAGAGCGTCTCGCGACGCCACGCACGCTTCAGCCGCGCCGGCGAGGGCTGGAAGATCACCGACCTCGGCAGCAAGAACGGCGTCCGCGTGAACACGTTCAAGATCGACGAGCAGCGCCTGCGCGACGGCGACCGCATCGATCTCGGCACGGTCCGCATCCACGTCGAGATCGGCGAGCCGCCCACGTCGCGGCGCGCCGACGTGATCTTCAGCTCTGGAGACCAGCCGCGGCTCCACACCGAGGTGCTCGACATCTCGGGGCTGACCTCGCTGCTCGGCAACGCGGGCGAGGCGTCGGTGGCGGCGCCGCCGAGCCCGGCAAAGGAAGAGTCGCCCTCGCGATCGCACGCCGCCCTCACGGGCTCGCTCGTCGGCCTCGTCTCCGACGCTGCGCAGGCGCTGCTTTCCTGCGACTCGCTCGGCGAGACCCTCGACCGGATCCTCGCTCTCGTCTTCGACCACCTGCCCGCCGAGCGCGGCGTGATCTGCCTCTACGACGAAGAGAACGACGTGACGACCCCCGCCGTCATGCGGACCCTCGACGGGATCCCCGACGTCCCGATCACGATCAGCACGAACATCGTCAACGACGTGGTCCACAACCGTCAGGCGCTGCTCGTGCGCGACACTCATCTCGACGACCGCTTCCACCACGCCGAGAGCGTCATCGCGATGGACATCCACTCGGCGATGTGCGCACCGCTCTACACCGGCGCGGGGGACGACGAGGACGACGCCGTCAGCGGCTACATCTACGTCGACCGTCAGAGCGGCACCCTGCCCTTCGACACACCTCATCTCCACGCGCTCTCGACGCTCGCGCTGCTGTCGGCCCTCGCCGTCGAGCAGGCGCGCCTGCGCGATGCCGTCCGCGACGAGCAGATGTTGCGCGCGCGGCTCGCCCGCTACAGCTCGCCCGCCGTCGTCGACCGGATCGTGAACGCACCGGGCGGCACCGAGCGGACCATGTCCGCCGAGGAGTGCGACGTCAGCGTGCTCTTCGCCGACCTCTCGGGCTTCACGGCGATGGCCGAGCGGCTCCGCTCCGCCGAGACGATCCAGGTGCTGAACCGCGTGTTCGAGGAGCTGACCCAGGCGATCTTCGAGCTCGAGGGCACCCTCGACAAGTATCGCGGCGACGGGCTCATGGCGTTCTTCGGCGCGCCGCTGCCGATGGCCGATCACGCCGAGCGGGCCTGCGAGGCGGCCTTGCGGATGCAGGAGGCGCTGGCACGCCTGAACGAGATCGACGGCGGGCTCGCGATCTCGATGCGGATCGGCGTCAACTCGGGCAACGTCGTCGTCGGCGACATCGGCTCGCCCCAACGCAAGGACTACACCGTGATCGGCGACGTGGTGAACATCGCGAGCCGACTCGAGAGCGAGGTCGCGAAGCCCGGCCAGGTCGTGATCGGTGCAGAGACCCGGGAGCAGGTCGCCGACCACTTCACCGCCGAGCCGCTGGCCGAGGTGCAGCTGAAGGGGCGTCGCCGCAGCGTCTCGCCCTGGCTGCTGACCAGCCGTCAGGGCGGGCCCGTCCAGGCCCCGACGGCGATCGTCGTTCACGAGGTGGACTGACGCGGCGGGCGAACGGGTGGATCGACTAGACTGAGCGCTTCCCGCGCCCAGAGGATCCACACCCCCATGTCCGAGACCGGCCCCGAGCCCGGCAACGCCGCGCTCCTCGAGCAGTTCCAGAGCGTCCTCGTCGGCAACTACGCCCCTGCGCCGATCGCCCTCGTGCGCGGTGAGGGCTGCCGTCTCTTCGACGCCGATGGGCGCTCCTATCTCGATCTCATGGGCGGCATCGCGACGGCCTCGCTCGGCCACTGCCACCCGAAGATCGTCGCCGCGCTCGAGGCGCAGGCGAAGAAGCTCTGGCACGTCTCGAACCTCTTCGTCACGGAGCCCCAGACGACGCTCGCAGCGAAGATCATCGAGAACTCGTTCGCCGAGCGCGTGTACTTCTCGAACTCGGGCGCCGAGGCGAACGAGGCCGCGCTCAAGCTCGCCCGCCGCTACTACCACGACCGGGGCCAGGACCGCTTCGAGATCATCGCCTTCGACGGCGCCTTTCACGGTCGCACTCTCTTCACCGTGACGGCGACGGGGACGCCCGCGTATCACGAGGGCTTCGGGCCCCTCGTGCCCGGCATCCACCACGTGCCCTACGGCGACCTGGACGCGGTGAAGTCGAAGCTGTCGGAGCGGACGGCGGCGATCCTCATCGAGCCGATCCAGGGCGAGGGGGGCGTGCGGCCCGCGCCCAAGCAGTTCCTCGAAGATCTCCGCCGCGCCGCGGACGAGAACGGCTGCCTGCTGATCTTCGACGAGGTGCAGTCGGGGATGGGCCGCACCGGCCGCCTCTTCGCCTACGAGCACACCGGCGTCGAGCCCGACGTCATGACGCTCGCGAAGGCGCTCGGCAACGGCGTGCCCATCGGCGCCTGTCTCGCCCGGGGAGCCGCGGCCGAGGCGCTCAAGCCCGGGTCCCACGGATCCACATTCGGCGGCAGCCCGCT
>CAYYSY010000131.1:0-5162 GCA_964474355.1 uncultured Spirochaetaceae bacterium
CCTTCGGTGGGGAACGAATCGCGTCGTCGGCATCGATCAGATGACCCTCAACACCAAGATCTTCTTCACGGAGTTCGACGAGAATGGCGGCCAGGTGGGTGACGACGAGGCGCAGTCGACCAACGGAGACTCGGGCGGAGCCGTCTTCTACAAGCGTGGGGGGGCGTGGGAGCTCTCGGGCATCATGTTCGCGAACGGCAAGAACGCGCCGGAGCAGCCCGACAACTACGTCCTCTTCGGCAACCAGACCTTGATGGCGGACCTCTCCGCGTACCGCGACGAGATCCTCTCCGTCATCAGCCAGCCCACGTGCGACGACGGCATCGACGAGGACGGAGACGGGCTCGTCGACTACCCCGCCGACCCCGGCTGCGAGTCGGCCAGTGACAACGACGAGCGCGACTCGAATCTCGTCTGCGACGATGGCATCGACAGCGACGGCGATGGTCTGACCGACTGGCCCGCCGACCCCGGCTGTGCGGATTCGAGCGACGACTCGGAGCAGTCGGAGAGCCTCGCCTGCGATGACGGCATCGACAACGACGGCGACGGGCAGACGGATCATCCCCAGGACACCGACTGCGGCTCGTCGCCCACGGCGCCGAGCGAGGGCCCCCTGCCCTACGTTCCCGTGTCTTCCGGCCTCGGAGCCGGCGCGCTGGCTGCGCTGCTCGGCTGGCTCGGTCGATCGCGCGCGGCGGGCGGCGCCACCTGATCACCCGATCGCGGCTCACTCGTCGAGCAGACGCACCTTGTAGTTGCCGCGGTCGCGGTCGAACTCGAGCTCGATGTAGCCCTCGCTCTCGGCGTGCTTGAGCAGATCGGCGAAGTTGCGGTAGCCCATGTACGCCTCGTTGAAGCCCGGGTACACGCGGCGCATCGTCTGCTTGATCATCGAGCCCCAGATCGCGTCGTAGTCGAGCGAGAGTGATTCGATGATCTCGAGCAGCTGATCGAGGGCCTCGGGGTTGCGCTCCCCGGCCTTCTCCGTCTTTTCTGCCTTGTCCGCCTTCTCGGCCTTGTCTCCGCGCTCGGTCTTCTCGGCCTTCTCGGGCTTCTCGAGCTTCTCGGCCTTCTCGCTCTTTTCAGTCTTTCCGTTGCGGCCGCCGCGCGCGCTCTTCTCGGCCTTCTCCGACTTCTCGGCGTCGGCCGCCGCGCCGCGCTTGCGTCCCCGTTGCCCGCCCGGCTTCTCGGCCGCGCGCACGAGATCGTCGTAGTAGATGAACTCGTCGCAGTTCGAGATGAGCAGGTTCGAAGTCGAGCGCTTGACCCCGCAGCCGATCACGCGCTTGTCGTTCTCCTTCAGCTTGGAGACCAGCGGCGAGAAGTCGCTGTCACCCGTGAGCAGGGCGAACACGTCGATGTGCGACTTGCTCAGGCAGAGGTCGAGGGCGTCGACGACCATGTGGATGTCGGCGCTGTTCTTGCCGCTGACCCGGCTTCGCGGGATGTCGATCAGCTCGATGCCGCGGGTGTGGAACTCACGGACGTCGTCCCGGTACTGGCTCCAGTCGCAGTACGCACGCTTGTACACGATGCGCCCCTTCTCGAGCAAGCGCTTCAGGACGAGGTCGACGCGGAACTGGCCCCACTTCATGTCCCGCACGCCGAGCGCGAGGTTCTCGAAGTCGACGAAGACTGCGATCAGGGGTTCTTCGGACATTCGTTCTCCGGTGTGCGCACTCGGGCGGGCGAGCGCGGCGTGGCCTCTGGACTCTGGTCTCTGGACTCTGGACTCTCGGCTCTCCGCTCTCGGCGGGCGCGTGGCGCTACGGCGCACGTAGGCGCGAGGATGGGTGCCGCGACGCAACGACGCATCGCGGCGCGAGCATAGTGCAGCCACCGCACGCGCGCGGTGCTCAGGTCGTGGTCGACATGCCCCCGTCCACTGGAATCACCGCACCGGTCACATACGCGCCGGCCCGGGATGCGAGGAAGAGGGCGATCCCCGCCATGTCTTCGTCTTGGCCGATGCGGCCGAGCGGGTTGGAGTCACGGATCGAGTCGCCGAAGGTCTCGAGGGTCGCCCGCATCATCTTGCTCTGGAAGGGTCCGGGGGCCACCGCGTTCACCGTGATTCGCTTCGGTGCGAGCTTCTTGGCGAGGACCCGGCTCATGTGGTGCACGGCGGCCTTGCTCGCCGAGTACGAGAACGTGTCGAGCATCGGGGGCGTGAGACCGTCGATCGAGCCGATGTTGATGACCCGCGCCGGGTCCTCGTCGCTCGCCGCCTTCTCGAGCAGGGGCACGAGTCGGCGCGTCAGATGGAACACGGCCTTCACGTTCAGCGCGAGCACCTTGTCCCACGCCTCGTCCGGGAAGGTCTCCATGGGCTCGCCCCAGTTGGCGCCCGCGTTGTTCACGAGCACGTCGAGCCGACCCTCGCGTGAAGCGACGTCGTCTGCGAGCGCATTGCAGCCCGCCTCGGTCGAGAGATCGGCCGGGATCCCGATGCACTCACCGTACTCGGAGAGCGCCTTCTCGGTCTCGGCACACTGATCGGCCTTGCGCGAGGCGACGTAGGTCTTCGCGCCGTTCTCGACGAAGCCACGCGCGATCATCATGCCGATGCCGCTCGTGCCGCCCGTGACGAGCACCGTCTTGCCGGAGACGTCGAACAGGTTCTTCACGCCGGGCTCCTCTGCGTTCGCACATCGTCCGGCCGCCCCGTCGTGAAGCGCGGGGGCGATCGTCGTGACGACATGCATGGGATCGAAGACGGTGATTCTACCCCGTCGGACAGGGATTGCGCGCAGGCCGCCGGCAGGGAGCCGGTCCGCAGCTTGCTAGCCTCCTGGTCGACGGCACGCTGGAGCTTCCCATGGCCGAGGGAAGCGACGACGCGCTGGATCTGCCCACGGCCGAGGGACGCGCTGACGCGCTGGAGCGTGGATGCCCGAAGGAAGCGACGACAGGAGCGCCCGACCCGGCGAGATCACCGAGCTGCTTCGTGATGGCGTCGAGGGCGCCGGACCCGGTGCCGATCGTCTGTGGGCGCTCGTCTATCCCGAGCTGCGTGCACGGGCGGGCAGGCTGTGCCGGGGCGAGCGACCCGACCATACGCTCGGCGCCACAGCGGTCGTGAACGAGACCTACGTTCGACTGGCGACCCGACCGGCCGACGCGTGGCGTGACCGGACCCACTTCTACGCCACGGCGTCCACGATCATGCGCCACGTCCTCGTCGACCATGCGCGGGCGCGCGTGGCGGACAAGCGCGGCGGTGGCGCCGTGCGGCAGACCCTCGACGAGTCGGTCTTCCCGGCGCTGCAGGACGACGAGGCGGGCTTCGACGCGGCGCGCGAAGCGCTGGAGGCGCTCGCCGTGCGGAGCGACCGGGCGGCCACCGTGGTGTCGCTTCGCGTGTTCGGCGGGCTCGGCTTCGGCGAGATCGCCCGCGAGCTCGGCGTGTCGGAGCGCACGGCCAAGAGCGACTGGAGCCTGGCCCGCGAGCAGCTCTCGAAGCACTTCGCGGGCTGAGGCCCGCGCCCCGCTCTCTAGCACGCCGCCAGCAGCTCACCGAGATGCGGCGTCCGCGCCTCCAGCGCGCGGCGCGTGCGGAACAGGCTGATCTTCACCGACTGGTTCGACCGGCCGATCTCGTCGGCGATCTCGCGCGTGGCGAGGCCGTCGCGATAGCGGCGATGGAAGATCTGCCGGTGCCGCGGCGTCACGTCCTCCTCCAGCGCGCGCTCGAGGTGGTCGAGGGCGCGGGCCGCGTCCACCCGCTGCTCTATGCGCGGGCGCTCCACGGCGAGGTCTTCGACCGTCTGGCTCTCGAGCGACACGTGATCGCGACCGCGCCGGCGGAAGCGCCGGTGCACCTGGTGGTGGGCGATGCCGAAGATCCAGGTCGTGAAGCTCGAGCGGCCCTCGAACGTGGCGATGCTGCGGTGCACGTCGAGGAAGACGTCCTGACAGACGTCCTCCGACTCGACCGGGTCTCGCAGGCGCTTCAGCGCGAAGCGGCGGATGCGCTCGCGGTACTCGCGATCGAGCTCGTCGAACGCCTCGGGGCGGCGGTCGAGCAGACCGAGGACGAGGGCGCGCTCCTTCGGCCGAAGCCCCGTGAAGCTCGGCCGGCGCGGTCGCGTCACGGGGTCGGTGGCGCTTCGATCGACGGGGATGGGGGTCGGGGTCGTTTCGGCGTCGCAGATCTGGACCTGCATGGCGGTGTGCTCCTCGTTTCGGGCGGGCCCTTCATGGGCCTCATCTCCTGAAGCGAGGACGGGCAGCGAATCGGGCAGTCGAATCCGCCCGGAGCCCGAAAGAGTCGAGCCGAGAAACGACGAGGCGACGACGCCTGCCCCCTCGGGGCCACTCGGGTCTTCCAGACCTCAAGTCGCGCGGTCCGGTACGCCGATTCATGCATTCGATCTGCCGATCGATCGATTCGACCGGCACAGCGTTCTCATGGAGTCCGCCATGAACCAGTCCCGAACCACCGGTTTGCTCCTGCTCGTGGTGGGCGCGCTCACCTTCCTGGGCACGACCAATCAGCTGATCCCCGCAATCGCGTTCTTCCCCGGCCTCGTCGTCTGCGTCCTCGGGCTGATCGTCTTCATGAAGGCGAACCACGTCGCGCTCGAGGAGTCGGAGGCGCGCACGCTGCGCCGCCTGAACCCCGAGATCAAGAACGTGACGGCCGAGCGCGCCGCGAAGAAGCAGGCCGAGGTCGACGGAGCCGGGCTCGACGCGCTCGAGTCACGCGAAGGACGGCTCGCCGCCCAGGTCGCCGCCACCGACCAGGTCCAGGGCGACCAGCTCGGCCTGGACGAGGTCGATCAGGCGGGCGCCAACGCTGCGGCCCCCGCCAACGCGGAGGCCAGTGAGGAAGGCAAGGATGCCGACTTCGTGGTCACGACCGACGTGTCGTTCCCGGTCGAGATCCAGCATCAGAGCTCGCTCGCCGACCAGCTCGCAAAGCTCCGCCGGCTCGCGGACGACGGGATCATCTCCGAAGAGGAGTTCGCCGTCGCGAAGGCGAAGCTGCTGAACTAGGGGTGCGGCTCGTCCGAAGCCGCTCAGTCGGGTGCGGGGGCGCCCGGCGCCGGAAGCCAACGCCCGCGCACGTCGAGCCCCGGCCCCTCACCGGCGCGCTGCTCTCGCTCGGATGCCCCGATCTCCACGCCCACCACGCGCGGCCAGTGCCCCGGCTCGGC
>CAYYSY010000132.1:0-6816 GCA_964474355.1 uncultured Spirochaetaceae bacterium
TTCATGTGCACCCGAAGTATCTGGGCCCGACCGTTCCGGTCGGGACGATCCACCAGGATCTGCCTGTCGAAACGCCCTGCGCGCAGAAGCGCCGGATCCAGGATCTCGGGTCTGTTCGTCGCCGCCAGCAGCACGACGCCCTCACTCGGGTCGAAGCCATCGAGCTCGGCGAGCAGCTGATTGAGTGTCTGCTCCTTCTCCTCGTTGCCGCCCATCGCGGGCCCCATGCCGCGGGCGCGGCCGAGCGCGTCGAGCTCGTCGATGAAGATGATGCAGGGCGCCTGGCCCCGGGCCTGCTCGAAGAGGTCGCGCACGCGCGCGGCACCCACGCCGACGAACATCTCGACGAACTCGCTGCCGCTGATCGAGAAGAAGGGCACGCCCGCCTCGCCCGCGACCGCGCGCGCGAGCAGCGTCTTGCCCGTGCCGGGCGGTCCGACGAGCAGGATGCCCTTCGGCAGCCGCGCGCCCAGCCGGCCATATTGCTGCGGCTCGCGCAGGAAGCCGATGATCTCGGCGAGCTCCTCCTTCGCCTCGTCGACCCCGGCGACGTCGGCGAACGAGACCTTCACCCCCTTCTCGGCGTAGATCTTCGCCTTGCTCTTGCCCACCGACATGAGCCCGCCGCCGAGCCCGCCCGGGCCACCGCCCAGGGTGCGGCGCAGCAGGAACATCCACACCGCGATGATGAGGATCACCGGCAGCACCCAGCTGAGCACGCGACCGAGCCAGGTGTCCTCGATGATGCCCCTGAACTCGAGCCCCTCGTCGGCGAGCTCCTCGGCGAGCTCCGGGTCGACGCGCACGGTGCGGAAGACCTCGGGCATCCCCTCCTCGGGCGCGGTCAGCTTGCCGGTGATCTGGCCGCTGCCGACGCGCAGATCCTTCACGCCCCCCTCGGCCTTGAGCTCGAGGAACTCGCTGTACGGGATCGTCTGAACCTGCGACTCGGCGTACCAGAGCTGCGCGCCGAGGAACGCCAGCCACAGGAGACCGATCACCAGCCAGAGATTGACGCGGATCGGAAACAAGCCGCCGGGCTCGCCCTGGCCGGGGCCCGGACGGGGCGGCTGATTCTGGCCGGGCTCCGGAGGCCGCTCGTCGACTTCAGGGGGCATTTCGGTATCCGATCGCTTCGTTCGCACCGGGCGCCTGCATCGACGTCGTCGGCCGTCCCGATAGAGTAGACCGTAGAGGACCGGCCCGGTGCGTGCCTCGCTGGGGCCGCCGGGGTTCGGCATGCTTCCGAGAACGGCTGGATGCGGGCCGCGATCACCCGACCAGAGAGGCGATCCGACGTGAAGCGTGAGCGGGTGTTGATCCTCGGCGCGGCCGGCCGCGACTTCCACGACTTCAACCTCGTCTTTCGCGACGATCCGTCGTGCGAGGTCGTCGCCTTCACCGCCACGCAGATCCCGGGCATCGGGGGCCGGCGCTACCCGCCGGAGCTCGCCGGGCCGCTCTATCCGCAGGGCATCGCGATCGAAGACGAGGCCGAGCTCGAGGCGCTCTGCGCACGCGAAGACATCGACCGCGTCGTCTTCGCCTACAGCGACCTCGCGCATGCCGACGTCATGCACCTCGCGTCGCGGGCGCTGGCTGCGGGGGCCGACTGGTCGATCCCGGGGCCGCAGCGTACGATGCTGCACTCGGTGCGCCCGGTGATCGCCGTCTCGGCCGTGCGCACGGGCTGCGGCAAGAGCCAGACATCGAGATGTCTCGCGACCGAGCTGAGAGCACGCGGTCGGCGCGTCGTCGCCCTGCGTCACCCCATGCCCTACGGCGATCTCGCCGCGCAGCGAGTGCAGCGCTTCGCGAGTGCGGCCGACCTCGACGCCGCGGACTGCACCGCCGAAGAGCGCGAGGAGTACGAGCCCTACGTCGAGGCGGGCTGCGTCGTGTTCGCCGGTGTCGACTACGCCGAGATCCTGGCAGCGGCCGAAGACGAGGCGGACGTGATCCTGTGGGACGGGGGCAACAACGATCTCCCCTTCATCGCGCCCGACTGGCACATCGTCGTGACGGACGCGCTGCGGCCCGATCAGCTGACGACCCATCACCCGGGCGAGGCGGTGCTGCGCTCGGCCGACACCGTCGTGATCAACAAGGTCGGCGACGAGAACCTCGAGGCCGTGCGCGCGATGGAGCGCGAGATCCACGCGCTGATCGGCGAAGTGCCGATCGTGCGTGCGCGCTCCGAGGTGCGCCTCGATGAGCCGTCCGCCGTCGAGGGCCGCCGCGTCGTCGTGGTCGACGACGGACCGACGCTCACCCACGGCGGCATGGCGTTCGGTGCGGGCTGGGTGGCCGCCCGGGCCGCCGGCGCGGCCGAGATCGTCGATCCGCGGCCCGCTGCGAAGGGCAGCCTGCGCGGCGTCTTCGAGCGCTACCCACATCTCTCGCACGTACTTCCCGCGATGGGCTACAGCGCCGATCAGCGCGCCGACCTGAAGGCGACCCTCGACTCGGCCGACGCCGACGTGATCGTGAGCGGCACGCCCATCGACCTCGCGCGCCTCGTCGAGCCGCGCCTGCCCGTCGTGCGCGCGCGCTACGCGCTGGCGGACGTCGATGCGCCGTTCCTCGCCGAGGAGCTCGATCGCTTCCTCGCCGAAGGAGGCACGAGCGCATGAGAGTCGTGGTCGCGCTGGGCGGCAACGCCATCGCGGGGCAGGGCGGCTCGGTCGAGCCCGAGGCGATGCGCGTGCGCATCGGCGAGGCGGTGGCGGCGATCGCCGACATTGCGCGGGGCTGCGAGACCGTCGTCACCCACGGCAACGGGCCACAGGTCGGCCTGCTCGCCATGCAGGCCCAGGCCGGGCCGCCCGGGCTCGATCCGCAGCCGCTCGACGTTATCGGCGCCGAATCGGAGGGCATGATCGGGTACATGCTCGAACGAGAGCTCGCGTCGCTGTTCCCGAGCAGCGAGGTGGCGACATTGCTCACCCAGGTCGAGGTCGACGCCGACGATCCGGCGTTTGCGGAGCCCGAGAAGCCGATCGGCCCGGTGCTGCCCGAGGCGCGGGCGCGCGACTACGCCGAGCGGCTCGGCTGGCGTTTTCGCGAGGAGGGCGGGGGGCTGCGGCGTGTCGTGCCATCGCCGCGGCCGACGCATGTGCGCGAGCAGCGCACGATCGAGATCCTGCTCGAGGCCGGTGTCATCGTCGTGACCGCGGGCGGCGGAGGCGTGCCCGTGGTGGCGCAGCCGGACGGGAGCTTCCGCGGCGTCGAGGCGGTCGTCGACAAGGATCACACCGCGGCGCTGCTCGCCGAGGCCCTGCACGCGGACGCGCTGCTGCTGCTCACCGACGTGCCAGGCGTGTACCTAGACTGGCCCGAGCCCGCGCAGGAGCTACTGCGTTCGGCGCCGAGCACGATCGTGAAGGGGCTCGACCTCGAGCCCGGCTCGATGGGCCCGAAGCTCGAGGCCGCCTGCGACTTCGCGGCCCGCACCGGTCGCAAGGCGATGATCGGCTCGCTCGACGAGGCGCGCCGGGTGCTCCAAGGGCTCGCCGGGACGTGCATCAGTGACGACGTCGGCGAGGCGACGACCTGGCAGGGCGAGGCCGGTTGAGCCCGCAGCGGGGAACGGCGATATGCTCCGCCCCGGTCAGACCAGGGGGGAGTCATGGCACCGTCGAGCATCCTTGTCCGAGTCGCGCTCGGATCGATCTTCATTCTCGTCCTACTCGTATCAGCGTCGTGCACCTTCGTGAAGCTGACGCCCGAAGGCGAGCAGGTCCGCCTGTCGTCGCCCGAGGCCATCGCCGAGTGCGAGCGAATCGGCCGCACGAAGACGCGGACCGCGCCGAAGGCGTGGATCTTCCCCCGCAACGAGGACAAGGTGGCCGAAGAGCTCGCCAACCTCGCGCGCATCGACGCGGCCGAGATGGGCGGCACCGACGTCGCGCCGCTCGGCGACGTCGCCGAGGGCCGCCAGGAGTTCGGCATCTACCGCTGTGGGGAAGGCGCCGGCGAGTGAACGAAGCGAAGCGCGCGCTCGGGGCGTGGGCGCTGCTCGCCATGGCGGTGCTCGTGCCACAGGGCGCCTTCGCCGAGACCGGGTGCGTCGTACCGGTCGAGGCGGCATCCGTGCGGCCGGGGCCCGAGGGCGAGCCGACCCCGGTCCAGGTCGCGTATTACGTCATGGACATCGAGTCGATCGACGATGCCCAACAGGAGTTCACCGCCGACATCGTGGCCGCGGCCCGCTGGCAGGACGACCGACTCGGGGAGGTCGTGCGGCGCAATGGCGCCCCCTGCAGCTTCTCCATCGAGGAGGTCTGGCATCCCTTCCTCCAGTTCATGAACACCCGCAACGTCCGCATGCGCCTGCCCGGGCTGGTGCGCGTCGATGAGACGGGGACGGCACGGATCACGAGGCGCTTCTACGGAACCTTCTCGAGCCCGTTCGATCTGCGCGAGTTTCCCTTCGACCACCAGACCTTGTCCTTCACGGTCATCTCCTTCTACGACGAGCACCTCGTGAAGCTCCACGCACCACCCGAGGAGAGCGGATTCGATGAGAGCTTCTCGCTGCCGGGCTGGGAGATCGGCGAGCACTCCGTGACGAGCTCGACCTACGAGGCACGATTCGGCGCGGGTGAGGTGCGGGCCAAGAGCCGCGCCGACTTCACGTTCGAGGTCGAGCGCGACATCCGCTACTACCAGTGGAAGGTCGTGCTGCCGCTGGTGCTGATCGTATTCATGTCGTGGTCGGTCTTCTTCGTCGACCCCAAGCAGGTCGGCCCCCAGCTCGGCGCGGCCTCGACCTCGATCCTCACGCTGATCGCCTTCCTCTTCAGCCTGCGGGGGATCCTGCCGCCGATCTCGTATCTCACGCGCATGGACTTCTTCGTCTACGCCTCGCTGGCGCTCGTCTTCGTCGCCTATCTCGAGGCGCTCTTCACCGTCGGTCTCGCGAGCGTCGGACGCGAAGCGGTCGCACAGCGGATCGACCGCGCCGCCCGCGTCGTGATGCCCCTTGCCTTCTCCCTGATCGTCGCGCGCCTCATGATCGGCTGAGCCGGGGCCCCGCTGTGGCCAGGTTCGCCCTCGGGTACCTGAGCGCGCATACTCGACGGCTGGACACAGCAGGGAGTCGGTCGGATGGGGCTGAGAATCACACCGCTCGAGGGCCCGGGCATGGACCGGCGCGAGATCGAGGTCGTGGAGCGCAAGGGCCTCGGGCACCCCGACACGATCTCGGATGCGCTGGCCGAGGAGTTCTCCCGCGCCTTGTCGCGCTGTTACATCGAGCGCTGTGGAGTGATCGCTCATCACAACGTCGACAAGGTATTGCTGCGCGGAGGAAGCGCGGAGCCGGCTTTCGGAGGGGGACGCGTCGTCGAGCCCATCGAGGTCTATCTCGCCGGTCGCGCCGTCGCCGAGGTCGAGGGCGAGCCCATCCCGATCGAGGAGCTGGCGGTGGAATCGAGTCGGCGCTGGCTGCGTGATCACATGCACGCGCTCGATCCCGATCGCCATGTGCGAGTGCAGCCGATGGTTCGGCCTGGCTCATCGGATCTCGTCGAGCTCTACGCGCGGCAGCGGGATGCAGGTCGATTCCTGGCCAATGACACGTCCATCGGTGTCGGATACGCGCCGCTCAGCGACCTCGAGCAGGTCGTGCATGCGGTCGAGCATCGCTTGAGCAGTGCGGCCCGCCTCGCTGACCGGCCAGAGGCCGGCGAGGACGTCAAGGTGATGGCGGTGCGGGTCGGCGACCGGATCCGGCTGACGGTGGGCTGCGCGATGGTCGGAGGCCACCTGGCCCACATCGACGACTACCTCGGAGCCAAGGCTGCGCTGGCGGAGCTGGCGATGGGCGCCGCCCGAGAGCACACGCATCGCGAGGTCGAGCTGGAGATCAACGCCGCCGACGATCCGAGCTCCGGAAGTGTCTTCCTGACGGTCACCGGCACCTCGGCGGAGGCCGGTGACGACGGTGAGGCCGGGCGCGGAAACCGTGCCAATGGCCTCATCACGCCGCATCGTCCGATGACCCTCGAGTCGGTCGCGGGGAAGAACCCGGTGACCCACGTCGGCAAGCTCTACAACGTTGCGGCGGGTCTCATTGCGGAGTCGATCGCAGAGTCGATGCCCGAGATCGACGAGGTCCAGTGCATGCTGGTCAGCTGTATCGGTCATCCGATCAGCGAGCCCCAGATCGTTCAGATCGGGCTGCGGCCGGCGATCTCGCCATCGCCCCGCATCGGCGAAATCGTGCGCGAGCAGCTCGAGGCACTGCCTGCGCTACAGCGCGAGCTGGTCGATGGCCGCGTCGCCGTCGACCGCTGGCCCTTCAGGGACGGCGGCGGTGCCGGTTGCGCGACTGGACACTGAGGCTGAGACTCCGGTCGACGCGACGCCTCTTCGCGGCGACCGCTGCGTCGTGACCGCGGGGTGGGTTAGGATCGCGAGGTCGTGACTGCGCCGAGGGGCACGACGCGCGAGTCGGTGAGGCGTGGGCTGCGTCAGCCCCCGAGCCTCGGTCTCCGCGAAAATCAGAGGCAGTTGGACGGCGACCCTCGGCTGGTCGCCCGATCTTGAGGGAAGCGACATGGAGCTGGAAGGCGGGTGCTACTGCGGTGACTTGCGGTACAAGGTCTCGGGCGATGCGGTCTTCAAGGGCCAGTGCCATTGCCGCGAGTGCCAGTACATCTCGGGCGGCTCGCCGAACGTGATCATGGCGTTCCCCGAGGCGGACTTCGAGTACACGAAGGGTGCGCCGAAGGGCTTCAGCCGCAGTGACCTCGAGACCCCGGTGACCCGCGAGTTCTGTGCGAACTGCGGCACGCATGTCGTGAGCAAGGC
>CAYYSY010000133.1:0-7562 GCA_964474355.1 uncultured Spirochaetaceae bacterium
GAGCGACGCGTCCACGCACGCGGCCATGTCGGCCGCCACCCCTTCGAGCCCGAGAAAGGCCGCGAGGCGCTTCGCCTCCGCGAGCGGGTCGGCGATCAGGCGCGCGTGCTCGACCTCGAGCACGTCGAAGCAGGGCTCGTCGCGGAGCAGCGCAGTAGCCTGGTCGAGCTGCGCCTCGAACACGGCCGCGACCCGGTCCGCAGGCAGCGCGGAAGCCGTCTGACCGAGCCGATCGAGCATGCGCTCCTGCGACTCGATCACCTCGTCGAGCCGGCGCCGCATCAGGATCACGCGATAGCGCCGGTCGCGCGGCAGATCGGCGAGCAGCGCGTGGATGACCTTGACCGCGCGACCTTCGGCTGCGTCGAGCCAGCTCGCGTCGGTGCGCGTGCGCTTCACCGCGTCGAGCTCGTAGTAGCCGCGCGGGTTCGACGCGTCGGCGGGCCGAAGCGCGTCGACGAGGGGGGCGACGCCCGCGACCTCGAGCATCTGCATCATGAGCGACGTGCCGCTTCGCGGAACGCCGGTGACGATGATGATGGGACGGGACGTCACGGCGGGCGGCCTCGCTGCGCGGCTGGGCTCCCGGGCGATTCGGCGGCGGGCGCCGGATCGGGAGGGGGTGCCGGGGACAGGATTCGAACCTGCACGCCAAAGGCGGTGGCTCCTAAAGCCACTGCGTCTACCAGTTTCGCCACCCCGGCACGAGGAGGGCACCGTAGCACCGGGGGCTCTCCTCGTGGCCCGAGACGGCGGCCCCTTGGGGCTTATGGACAATTCAGTACTCATGAGTACTGATATGAAGTACGATACCCAACCTGGTGCCCGAAGGAGAGGGATCGGCCATGGCCTCCATCCGCAAGCAGCGCGACGCATGCGAGATCCGCGAGTGCGTCCCCACCGAGCAGGGGCCGCGGCAGCGCGCGCTCGCGCGATTCCGGGGGCCGCTGACGCCCGAGGTGCTCGACGAGGCCGAGGCGAATGCGCGTCGACCCTTCGATCGTGCGGAGCTCGCCGCGCGTGCGGCGAAGCTGGGCATCCCGGTGCGCGAGCGGCGGCGCTACCCGAACGCGCGCGGTCTGCTCGCGCGGCTGCGGCGCGGCGGCGAGCTCGACCCGACCCTCGTGGCGTTGCTGCGCGACGCGCTCGAGCGACTCGACGCGCACCCCGTCCCCGAACATCTCGCCGACGCTGCCGACTGGATCGGTCAGGCCGAGCCCGAACGCGGCGCGGCGCTGCGCGGCCTGCTGCGTACCGCCGATCGCATCGTCCGGTCGCGCGGGCCGCTGCGCGAGCCCGCGCCCGAAGTCTTTCCGCGCTTCAGCTCGAAGCGGGCAGCGTAGGTAGGCGCGCCCCGTGTTCTTCGACGAGAAGATCGTCGCCATCGAGCGCGCCCTCGAAGACGCGGGCATCGCGCACGCGTTCGGCGGCGCGAACGCCCTCGCCTATTACGGCACGCCGCGCGCGACCGCGGACATCGACCTCAACGTGTTCGTGGCTTCGTCGCGCGCGAGCGAAGTGCTCGAGGTGCTCGGGGACCTCGGCGTGGCGACGTCGAGCACGCGGGTCGCCGAGCTGATCGAGCGCGACGGCCAGGCCCGCGTCTTCTGGGACAAGACGCCGATCGATCTCTTCTTCTCGTACGACCCGCTGCACGACAGCTCGATGGAGCGACGCCGCCGCGTCGACTTCGGGGGGGACGAGATCCACGTGCTCTCCGCCGAGGATCTCATGGTCTACAAGATCGTCTTCGACCGCGAGAAGGACTGGCGCGACATGGCCGAGGTCATCTTCGCAGCCGAAGGCGAGCTCGACTTCGACTACGTGCGCGAGTGGATGACGAAGATCGTGCCCGAAGACGATCCGAGGCCCGCGCGCTTCGAGCGGCTCGTCGACTCGGGTGGACAGGAGCTGGGCAGCGGCCAAGACGGGACGCGGCCACTGTGAGCGCCGTCTGCGGCTGATCGATACCCTCGCACGCATGGACCTCGTATCGCGCCAGGAGATCGTTCTTCGTCAACGCCGCGAGCTCGCGGAGCTGGCGGGGCTCGAGACGCGCAACAAGTTCGAGATCATGGGCTCCGACGGGGCGCAGATCGGCTTCGCCGCCGAGCAGGGGAGCGGGTTCGGCGCGACGCTCGCCCGCATGTTCCTCGGCCACTGGCGGACGTTCGAGATCCACGTCTTCGACACGGCCCGCCAGCTCGTCCTGGTCGCGGAGCATCCGTGGCGCTTGTGGTTCCAGCGCCTCGAGATCCGCACGCCCGACGGCCGCGCGCTCGGGGCGCTGCAGCAGCGCTTCTCGCTGCTCTACAAGCGCTTCGACGTCGAGGACGCGCTCGGCGCTGCGCGCATGAGGGTCGCGAGCCCGCTCTGGAAGCCGTGGACCTTCCCCTTCGAGCGCGACGGCCGCGACGTCGCCTTCGTCCGCAAGAAGTGGTCCGGCCTGATGAAGGAGGCCTTCATGGACGCCGACAACTTCAAGATCGAGCTCGTCGACCCCTCGCTCACCGAAGACGACCGCATGCTGATCCTCGCCGCCGGTCTCTTCATCGACCTGCAGTACTTCGAGCGCAAGGCGGATAACTGAGCGTGCGATCCCGCTCGAAGCCGATCGTCAGTCGAGCAGCAGCCCGAGCAATCGCTCCACCACGGCGCCGCCCAGCCACGAGCCACAGCCCAGCACGATGAAGAGCAGCGATCGCGACACGATCGAGAGGTCGAAGGGCCACTCGCGGATCGCGCGCACGAACCCCTCGTACTGGATCAGGTCGGCGAGCCGGCCGTCGCGACGCGAGCCATCCGTCCCGCCCGGGCGCAGCATTGCGTCGCGCTCGCGACGAATCGCCCGGGTCACGACCTCGAGCTCGCGCGTCTTTGCGCGCGCGATGTTGCGGCGCACGCCGAGCGTCGGCGAGACGAGCGCCGCGATCGTCACCCCGAGCACACTGATGGGGAACACCACGTTCGCCTGCCCCGCCGAATCGAGCACCCAGAACATCGAGATCGCGGTCGAGGTCAGGACCCAGACCACGACGCTGCGGAGCCCCTTGCGGCCGAAGACCAGGGCGGGAGAGCGATCGAACAGATCGACCTCGACCTGCTCACCGAGGCGTGCGTAGGCGCGCGTCATGTGGATCTCCGTCGCGAAGAGCCGGAAACCGAGTGCCCCGAACAGCAGGTTCTGCACGACGAACAGGAGGTAGCGTGGATCGACCGCGGAGAGGTCGTCGTGGAGGCCGCGCAGCACCGGGTCGAGCGTCGCCATCGCGAACCCTCCGCCCATGCCGAGCACGATCGCCTTGATGAGCGTGGCCTTCGGCAGATCGGCGATCTCGTTCTCGAGATGGCCGGCGCCCCCGAGCCGCGAAGGGAGGATCGGTCCCAGCTCGCGCAGATCGGCCTCGACGCCGCGTCGAAGCGCGGCCTGTCCGGCGACGAGCATCCCGAGGAGCGAGCCGTTCGCGAGAATGACCCAGGCGAATCTCGCTGGCGTGAACGGAAGGGATGCCGGACCGAGGACCGCACCCGAAGCCAGGTGCACGATCACGACCAGCAGCGGCCACGCGAGCGCCACCCCGAGCCACAGCCAACCGAGCGCGAGCCCCGACAAGTTGAACGCCCCGAAGAATCGGCCCCGGGGCCGTGCCGCGGGTGCGCGAGAGGGCGCCATCGTCTAGGCCTCCCCTTCCCCTGCCTGATCCTCGCCGATCGCCAGGCCTTCCGCTACGAAGCGCTCGATCGCCTCGACGAGCACGTCGGGCGCCTCGATGTGGACGTCGTGCCCGACGCCTTCGACCGCCACGAAGCGCGCGTCGCGCAGGCGCGGCGTGAGCTTGCGGGCCGCGCCGATCGGGATCGACACGTCTTCGCGACCGTGTACCTGCAGCACCGGACGGCGGATGTCTTCATAGGTAGCGAGCACGAGACGCAGCCCGTCGATGGTGTACTGACGCCGGATGTAGGTCAGCAGCGCCGCTCGCGTACCACGGATTGCGTAGGCCTGAGCCAGCCGGCGTTCGTGCTCCGGCGAGAACAGATCACTGAAGATCCTCGTGCGCCCGAGCCGGATCTCCCCGAGCCCCGGCATGATCGGAATGATCTGAACCGGATCCATCGCGATCCCGTGGCCGATGAAGACGGCGCGATCGACGCGCTCGGGATGATCGGCCGTGAGGATCGCCGCCACGCAGCCGCCGGCGGAGTGCCCGACGACGGTGACCCGCTCGATCCCGAGCGCATCGAGCACGTCGATCGCCTGGCGCGCCCACAGCGCGATGCCGTAGCGCCAGCCGTGTGCGCGATCGCTCAGACCGTGGCCGTAGTAGTCGATCGCGACGACGCGGTTTCGCGCCGCGAGCAGGCCTGCCACGCCTTCCTGCCAGTCGGCGACGCTGCGGCCCGTGCCATGCAGCAGGAGCACGACGCCGTCGCCCTCCCCCTCGCCCGCGCCCACGTCCAGCACGTGCACGCGGCCCGACCGCGTCTCGACGAATCGCGTCTCGGGATCGCTCGGCGCGTCGGCGTGGTCGAGCGTCTCGAAGCGCCGGCTCATGAGCGCTCCGGCCGCCGTCATGACGATCAGTGCGAGTGCCAGACCCAGAAGAACGAGGAGAGGAATCTTCATTTCGGACCTCCGTCGATCGAAAGTAAATGATTACTTACCCTTGACGTCGGCTCTTGGCAAGGCGAAAGTAAGCAAATACTTCCCTTCCCCGGAGGCGTCATGTCCGAGCCCATCCCCAGCGATCTGGAGCCCCGCCGCCGCCCCGCGGCAGGCCGAGCCCGGCAGACCTTCGAGCGGATCCTCGACGCCACGGCGGCCCTGCTCGACGAGGTGGGCTTCGACGCGATCACGACCAACCTGATCGCCGAGCGGGCCGAGGTGAACGTCGCCTCGCTCTACAAGTACTTCCCCAACAAGTACGCAGTGCTGGTCGCCCTCGCCGACCAGATGCGCGACCTGCAGCTCGACCTGCTGGCGGATCGACTCACGGGCGAGGGCGACTGGCGCAACGAGATCGCGCAGATCCTCGACGCCTATCTCGAGCTCTTCGTGTCACGCCCCGGCTTCGCGGAGCTCGCCGCCGTGCTCTCGAGCTCGGCCCCGCTCCGCGAGATCGACGAGGCCAGCCTGGCTGCCGAGGCCAGCGCCATCGCGGAGCGCCTCGACACCTACGGCGTCGAAGGCACACGCGCCGACCGCGACGCGATCGCGCGCGTCATGCTCGAGGCTGCGCGAGGTGTCCTCCCCCTCGCCCGCCGCGCGAAGCCGGCTGCACGCAAGCGGCTGATGCGCGAGCTGCAGCGCATGCTCGAGGCGTACATGGCGGGCTACGTCGAGGGCTGAGCACCCCGGCGCGCACCTTGGATAAGCACGAGACGTGGGCCAGCATCCCGGAAGGGAGGACCCACATGAACCTCGAGACGCTCTTCACCATCCTCAACATGGCCGTGCTGCCCTTCTGGTTGCTGATCATGGTCGCGCCGCGCTGGGAGTGGACCCGGCGCCTGACGCACTCGGTCATCATCGCGGTGGTCTACGCCCCGATCTATCTCTGGCTGCTCGCAACCGGGTCGGGGGGCGAAGGCGACTTCTCGAGCCTCGCCGGCGTAGGCGCCCTGTTCAGCCGCCCCGAGGCCCTGCTCGCGGGCTGGGTCCACTACCTGGTGTTCGACCTCTTCGTCGGCGCCTGGATCAGCCGCGACGCGGTGCGACGCGACATCCACCAGCTGATCGTGCTGCCGTGCCTGGTGCTGACCTTGATGGTCGGGCCGATCGGGCTCGGCGTGTACGCGGTCGTACGCGGCGCGATGCGAAGGACCGACACCCTGGTCGAGGTCGAGGCGTGAGCGAAGAGACGAGCGCCGGCCGATCGGCCGAGGCGGACGCGGCGAGAGAGACCTTCACCGAGCGCTATGGGCCGTGGGCCCTGATCGCCGGCGCCTCGGACGGCATCGGCGAGCGCTTCGCGCACGGCCTGGCCCGACGCGGGCTGAACGTCGCCCTGCTCGCGCGGCGAGAGCCGGTGCTCGCCGACGTCGCCCGCGCGATCGAGGCGGAGCACGGTGTCGAGACGCGCATCGTCGTGGCGGACCTCACCTCGGAACACCTCGTCGATGAGGTCGCCCGCGCGACCGACTCGCTCGAGGTCGGGTGCCTCGTCTACAACGCGGGAGCCGTCCACGGCGCTCGCCTATTCCTCGATCGCCCCCTCGACGACGCCCTCGCCCTCGTCCACCTGAACTGCCGCGGGCCGCTCACGCTGGTGCACCACTTCGGCCGGGGCATGCGCGCACGCGGTCGCGGGGGCATCGTACTCATGTCGTCGATGGCCTCGATGGCGGGCAGCGCGTACACGACTACGTACAACGCCACCAAGGCATTCGACCGAATCCTCGCAGAGGGGCTCTGGCACGAGCTCGCGCCCCATGGCGTCGACGTGATGACGGCGATCGCAGGCGCGACACGCACGCCGAGCATGCTCGCGTCGAGCCCGGGCTTCGACGCCTATCCCTCGATCATGAAGCCAGAGGACGTCGCCGAGGGCGCGCTCGACGCACTCGGTCGAGGGCCGGTGTGGGTAGCCGGCGAAGGCAACCGCGCGTTCGCACGAACGCTCATGCCGACGTCGCGCGTGGGGCTGGTCAATGCAATGAGCCAGGCGGCCGCCGGCATCTACGACCTGCCCTTCGAGGAGCAGGCGGGAGCGGACTTCGACGACCTGGAGGACTGAGCGCCGGGGATGTCGAGCCGCGCGAGCTCGCTACTGGTCGCGCAGCGCCACCGCCGCCCGCCGGCGCACCGCGGCCGACTCGTCACCGATTGCGAGCTCCTTGATCGTCGCGACGACCTGCGCGTCGACCGCACTCCCCGCACCTGCGCCGCCGACGTGCGCGCCGAGATACTCGGCCATGTTCACGCGCGCCTCGGCGCGGGGCTCGCTCCGCACGAAGTCGGCGACGCGCTGGAGCGAAGTCGGCGTCGGCTCCTCCACGCGCGTGAGTCCATCGGCAATCGCCTCGCGCACGCGCGGTCTCGGCTCCGTAGCGAGACGCTCGCTCAGCACGTCGGCCGCGCCCGGCGCGTCGAGGGCACCCACTGCGCGGGCGGCTGCCCCGCGTACGAACTCCGACTCGTGATCGAGGTACGGCGCGACCGAGGCAGAGCGCTCCGAGTCGTGCGTGTTCGACAGGGCCTTGGAACGGACATCCCGAGCACTGCAACGGACAGATGTCGGGTGAAGCTGCGCGACCGACACTTCAGAACTCGTCGCGTCGCTCCGGGATCGGATGACGCCTTCGCCAGAGCTTGTGCAGCTCCATCACGACGACGATCGACGAGGCGGCGACGACGAGCTGCATCACGTCGGACGGGTCGACCGGGCCAATGTCGAGCAGCCGCTGCAGGAAGGGCGTGTACATGGCCGCGACGTGCACCGAGAGTGCGGCCAGCGTGCCCACCAGGAGCACGGGATTACGGAGGGGATTCAGCCGGAAGAGCGAGATCGTCTCCGATCGCGAGTTGCCGATGTGCATCACCTCGAAGAGCACGAAGAGCT
>CAYYSY010000134.1:0-6789 GCA_964474355.1 uncultured Spirochaetaceae bacterium
ATCGCCGAGGCGCAGTCGCTGCTGGGCGCCGCGCGCAGCTATGTCTTCACGTCACTCGAAACCCAATGGGGCAAGGTCGAGCGCGGCGAGCCGCTCACCGAAGAAGACCGCGCCAACACATGGCTCTCGCGCACCAACGCCTTCCAGGCGGGGCGCAGGGTCGTCTCCATCCTCTACGACACGATCGGCGGCAGTGCGATCTACACGAAGAAGAGCCCCTTCGACCGCCACCTCCGCGACATGCAGACCGCGTGTCAGCACGTGGCCGGGCAGACGAAGGGCTGGGAGGGCATCGGGGCGCTGCTGCTCGGCGGAGAGGGCAACTACGCGATGTTGTGAGCGGGCGTGGGCGTCGCCGCGCGCTACCGGCCGCCGTAGCTCTGGGCCAGGCTGGCGAGCGGCGACTTGTCCAGGCCGTGGTTCGGAATAGGGTAGCGAAGCCCGTTCTTGCTGAGGGACGCGAGCCCCTCGACGATCTGCGGGAGGTGGCTCGGCGGCAGCGCCATCAGCAGCTCGTCGTCCTGCACACCGCCGAACTTGCGCTCCGCATAGCACGGGAGCGAGAGCGAGGGCTCGCCGGTCTGGAGCGCGCGGCCCCAGCTGTCTGCGCATGCGCTCTCGCCCACGCAGGTGAAGGTGTACTTCTTGTAGCTGCGGTATTGCAGTCCGTTCATCAGCGTGATCATCTGGCCGGGCGTGCCGTAGATGAGGCAGATGTCGGGGTTGTCGATGCGTCCCGAGGTCAGCGGCGAGACCACGAGCGCCTCGTACTCGCCGTAGCGCGCACACGACATCTCGCGCTGGTGCGCTGCGCTGCTCTCGAGGTCGCCGTACCAGACGCCGTTGAAGTTGTTCCCGCTCAGGAAGTCTTCGTCGCGAGGGTGCAGGCCGATCACCGCGCCGCATTGCGAGCCGACGAGGTTGTCCATCGTGATCCCGATCGTGTAGCCGATCCAACGGGCCTGCCCGACGATCTGGTCGGTGGCGAGCTTCTCGCCCGGGGCAGGGCGGCGCAGCCGGTGGATCCCCTCGAGATCGGCCTCGCGGTGAAATCGCTTCATGCCCACCGGGTTCGTGCGCAGGCGCAGGTACTGATTGAGCGAGGCGACGAGCCCGGCGAAGTCGTACTCCGTGCCGTCGTTCCAGCAATTTGCGGTCGCCATGGTGTCGATCCCCTCCTGTTGGCCCTCGCCGATGGTAGCGATGGCTGCATCAACATGAGGAGCCGTCCACGCGCGCGGCGATCACGCGCGACGCCTTCGCCCGCCCGTGCGGCCTCTGGCCGATCGGTGTCGTCGGCGAGGCGCGCTCGGCCGCCCTCGTCCCTCCCTAGCGGTCTTCGAGATCGATCTGCCAGCCGGAAGGAAGTCTGTTCGTGTCGGAGCTGGCCGAGTGCACCCGGGCGCGCAGGTCTGCCGACGCGTCCCACCAGGCGCGCGCGTCCCGCTGGGTCCACGAACCGCTGACCGAGCACTGCTCGAGGGCGTCGAGCAGGACCGACGCGTTCGCGGGACGCTGTGCGGGGTCCTTCTCGAGACAGCTGAGCACGAGCTGCTCGAGCTCTGGCGAGAGCGCATGGCCGAGCACGGTCGAGGGCGGCTGCGGGGTCTCATGCAGCAGGCTGGTCATGACCTCGATGAGGTTCTCGCCGCTGAGCACATACCGCCCGGTCAGCAGGTAGTAGCCGACCGCGCCGAGCTGGTACACGTCGCTGAAGGTGTCGACCTTCTCGGGTGATTCGAGCGCTTCGGGGGAAAGGAAGAGCGGTGTGCCGGTGAGTGACTCCGTGCTCGTGAGGTTGAGGTCGGTGTCCCGCGGTCGCACCAGGCCGAAGTCGACGACCTTCACGAAGTCGAACGTGTCACCGCGCCTGCAGAGCATGATGTTCGATGGCTTCAGGTCGCGATGGATCATGCGCCTCGCGTGGGCCTCCGCCAGCGAGCCGGCTGCCTGGCGCAGGATGTGCAGCACGCGCGCCTCGGGCAGGGGCCCTTCTTCCTGAACGAGCTCGCTCAGGTTGATTCCGTCCAGATACTCCATGGCGTAGTAGAAGCCGCCGTCGGGCGTGGCTCCATAGTCATAGATTTCGATCGTGTTGGGGTGCGTGAGGCTGGCCGCCGCCTGCACCTCGCGTTCGAAACGTGCCGCGGCCTCTTCGCTCGCCCCCTCCGCGTCGAGCAGCTTCACGGCGGTGGGTCGGCGCAGCAGCGCGTGCTGTGCCCGGTAGACCTTGCCCATGCCACCTTCGCCGATCTTCTCGAGCACCTGGTAGCGGCCGAGCTGGCGAACGGTCTCGTAGCGTCGCTCGAGGCGCCCGATCACGCGCGCATAGACGAACGCGCCGATCGCGGCGACCAGGAGCAGGCCGACGCCCAGCAGGGTGAGCGCGATCCAGGTGTAGCGACGTTCGGTGGCGCGCAGCGTGGCGAGCTCGTTGGCGGTTCGCTCGTCCACCATGCTCAAGAACGCAGTAATCGGCTCCATGATGCGAGCCTTGGCGGCGTGATATTCCGGACCGTGCATGATGCTCCGCGCCATCTCCGGATCGGGCTCGCGTTGGATTGCGAAGCGGCCTGTCCCGTCGTCGAAGCGTCCTTCGATCGCGTTCATCGCGACCCGCTCGAGGTGCACCAGCGAATCGCTCTTGTTCTGCGCGTCCTTGAGCAAGCCGAACTCCGCCGTGGTGAAGCCCATGTCCAGCATGAGCTGCTCGAGGGAGATCGGCGGACCGTCCGGCGTGGGCCGCTCTCGCTGGTCCACGACCAAGTCCCAGTACGCCCCTCCGTAGCTCGCGGGCCGCGGCATCTCGCCGTTCCTGATCGCGAGGATGTCGCGGAAGTACTGCTCGTAGATCGGGTCGCCGGTGACGACGTATGTGCGCGCCATGCGGGTCAGGTCGCTCGAGCTCTGGCGCAGCTCGTCTGCGAGCCGTGATGACGCGTAGCGGCGCTCTTCAGTGGCGGCGACTTCGCGTTGACTCGCGACGATCGCACTCATCACCCACGTCAGAGCGACCAGGATGGCTATCAACGTTCCGAAGACTGCGACGACCGCTGCGCGAGGCGACATGTCTTGATTCTAGTGAAGCTCCTGCGGTGCGGCTCACCGTGAGGTCATGGGCGGCGCGGGCGCGAATCGGTGCAGCGCTACGATCGCGGGGCGGCGATTGGCCGAAGCAGGCAAGGAGGAATTCGGGTGGCTGACATTCACGGGAGGGTCGAGCCGGGCTTCGAGCCGGTTCGCGAGGCCTTCGAGCGCAACTTCGAGAAGCACGCCGAGGTGGGCGCGAGTGCGTGCGTCTATCACCGTGGCCGCCCCGTCGTCGACCTCTGGGGTGGGGCGAGAGACGCCGCGGGCGAGCACGCGTGGCAAGAGGAGACGATCGCGATCGTGTTCTCGGCCACGAAGGGCGTGACTGCGATCTGCGCGCATTGGCTGGTCGAGCGCGGCGAGCTCGACCTCGATGCGAAGGTCTCGCACTACTGGCCCGAGTTCGCCACCAATGGCAAGGCCGACATCCCCGTTCGCTGGGTGCTGTCGCACCGCGCGGGGCTGGCCATGATCGAGGGTGACCTCACCCTCGAGCAGGCCCTCGACGGGGAGCCCGTGGTCGAGGCGATCGCCGCCCAGGCGCCGAACTGGGAGCCCGGGACGGCGCACGGCTATCACGTCCGCTCGTACGGCTGGATCGTCGGGGAGATCGTGCGCCGCATCACTGGAGCGACGATCGGTGAGCTGCTTCGTCGCGAGATCGCAGAGCCGCTCGGTCTCGACTTCTGGATCGGGCTGCCCGAGGCGCAGCACGCACGCTGCGCCGAGCTGATCCCTCCCGAAGGCGGCATGGACGCACTCGCGCAGATCCTCGGCGCTGAGTCGCTCACCGCGCGAGCGATGAGCGGCCCGTCCGATCTCTTCAACTATGACGAGATGTGGAATCGACCCGAGGTGCTCGCAGCCGAGCTGCCTTCGTCCAACGGCGTCGGCAACGCGCGGGCGCTCGCGCGGCTCTACGCTGCGACCGTGGGCGAGGTCGACGGCAATCGAGTGCTGGCGCCGCAGACCGTGGAGATCGCTCGCGAGGAGCAGTCGGAGGGACCCGACAAGGTCATCCTCGTGCCCTCGCGCTTCGCGCTGGGCTTTTCGTTGCCCCCGATGCTCTCCGCCGCGTGCGGGCCGGCGTGCTTCGGGCATCCCGGCGCAGGCGGCTCGCTCGCATTCGCCGATCCGGATGCCGAGCTCGGCTTCGGCTACGTGATGAATCGCATGCAGCTCGAGGCCGAGCCCGATCCGCGTGCGTACGGCCTGGTGAAGGCGCTGTACGGCTGCCTCGACTGAGCTGTATGCGTGTATGCGGGAGCAATCGAACTTGATTCTGCTTGCATGAGCCGCTTCGTGCTGAGAGAATCGTGATCCGGCCGGGGCACTCAGCGGGCCGGCACATCAGCTGGGAGATGTTCATGCGGCGACACGCTCCCTCCCTCGTCCTGTTATGCGGCTGCCTTGTCAGCCTCACTGTCGCATCCACGGCCCATGCCTTCACCGTCACTGTGATCGGTGGCGTCGGCAATACCATTGGTCAGACGACCGTGAGAGGCAACGGAACGCCTACCTCTCGAGTACACAACGTCTTTCCAGCTGCGTATCCGTACGCCGCGACGACGGACATCTTCTCTGGCTCGTCAAGCAACACGACGCAGTACGACTTCTCCGGTGACGCCTTCGATGTCTCGTTCGATCACAGCCGCGGCTCGGGTGTCTCCGAATCGGCAGGCTCGTTCGGCGATGTCCTCTTCAGCGTGGACGAGGACGTGTACTACGAGATCACGGGGGCGCCTACTCGATCGTCGATGCCGGAGGCCGCATGGCTTCTCTAGGGGCCTCGCTGAGAGTGCCGGGGCTGCCGGGCTACGTCTATGCCAGCAGTCAAGACAGCCGGTCGACCGCCCATCCCGACTTCGTCGTCGGCGCAATGGCAGGGGATTTCGACAATCATCTCACCGGCTCGGCCATCGGAATCCTGATCGCGGGGCAGACCTACCTCTTCGAGTACGGCACCCAGATCAATGCGAGCCCATCCGGCGCCTTCACCAACGCTTCGGCCACGGGCTACGCGCGCCTGCAGCTGAGCGCGATTCCGGAGCCCGCGACGGGGCTCCTGCTCGGGCTCGGGCTGGCGACGATCGGACTTCGCCAGAAAGTCCGATAGCAGCGTGCGCCCTCCAGCGCACTCCGAGACGAAGTCGCCGTCGTGCTCGATGCTCGCCTTGGGCTGACGAGACGATCGAGATTCGGTCTGGCTCGGCGTCCGGATGTCAGCGTGATGTAGCACCACTTCGAGCACAGCGAGGCGGTCGTCGAGCTACACGGTCCCTTTCTTCGAAGATGTCATCCTCTTCGACTTCCTGCACGGGGATCGCCGATGCCTGTGAGCGATCGCTTCGAAGGTAGGATCTTCTGGCTGACGAACGCAGGTGATTCGACCGTCGACGAGCTGGCCGAGACCTTCGAGGCAGCCCTCGACGATCCTGACTTCCCCGAGCGGGCAGTCCTGCCATGGGACATCAGGGACTCGAGTTCCCTGAAGGAGAGATCTGCGGAAGAGCCCCAGAGCACCACGCGTATCCTCGGGCCGAAGGTCCACTCGAGCCCGGTTCCAACTCGTCCAGGTGGCGAACAGTGCCTGGTCGAGCGGCAGCCCCGATGCCCTTCTACGCGCAGCTTCCAACGCCTGTGAGCACTACTCTAGGGGCCTGGTCGATTTCAGGGAGTCGAGATGCCCTCTTCCGGCGAGACACTTCCCCCCGCAATGGTGGTCTTCGGAGGCACCGGGTTCGTGGGCACGGCCGTGTTGGCGGAGGCCTTGTCGCAGGACGCGGACCTGCACATCTTCGTCGTGAGCCGGACGGGGGTCGCACCCAAGTGGCTCTCGGATGACCCTGTCTACCAGACGCCCAGGCTCCACTTCCTCTGCGGGGACCTCCTCGAGCCACAGGCCGTTCGCGACGCGCTGGGCCCAGTCACGGCTGAGTACGACGTCGTGGCTTGCATCTCGTGCGTGGGGGCGATCACGCCGTGGTCGCAGTCGAACATGGTGCGGACGTGCGGCGACGCGAACATCAACGCGTACACCATCAGCAAGGAGATCGGGGCCAAGAAGTTCGCCGTGATGACGCGCGACAGGTCGAACATGGACGACTGGTGGTATCCCTTCCCTCACTTGATCCCGGGCTACTACGAGGGCAAGCGCAAGATCGAGGCCTTCGTAGAGCGTGATGTCGAGAATGCCGGCAACGCGATCTGCCTCCGCGCGGGGTTCGTCACCGGAACGAGGAGGACCGTGCCCGGATTGCCCACGTCGGTGAAGATCGAGGTGCCACTGGACGGCGCGTACGAGCTCGTAGAGCGGTGGTGCCCGACGATCGGCGTGGAGGAGCTGGCGAGGGCGGCCGTGAGGTTCGTGCTCTCGGATCGAAAGGCAGCGTCGGTGCTGGTGCTGAACGATGAGATCCCCGACTACTTCTGGAGCGCTTGACGTCATGCGCCGCCTCCCGATTCGCCAGCGAGCCTCCAGGTGAGCACCGACTTCGGCGACCGCGTCACGGTCCATCCCCCCGTGTGGCCGCCGCGGCGGATCGCGATGGGCATGTGGCGTCAGAGCGCTCGCAGCGCGATCTGTCCACAGGGGCCGAGGCTCGACGGCCGGGTCGTACTCGTCACCGGCGGCACTCGCGGCATCGGTCTCGATACGACCCGCGGCCTCGCCCTTCGTGGAGCCGAGGTCATCTCCGC
>CAYYSY010000135.1:0-2701 GCA_964474355.1 uncultured Spirochaetaceae bacterium
CAGGGCCGTCGGCATCGGGGCGTCGTCGCCCGCCGCTGCGGCGGCGCGCAGGGCCGGGGCGAGCTCTTCCGGCCTGCTCCGCTCGATCCACGCGATCAGCTCGCTGGCGAGCGCCGGCGCATCGCGACGGAGCAACGCGCGGGCGACGGCGTCGGCGCCTTCGCGCGGCACGGGCCGCTGCGCTGCGCCATGCACCTCGGTGAGTCGCACCGCGGCCGAGCGGGCGAGCCCGGGCTCGGCGGCGGCGGCGAGCTGTGCGAGCCGCGTCATGCCGGCGTCTCCTGCGCGCGCGTCGGGCGCCAGCGCGAGGTAGTGCGCCAGCAGATCGGTCTCGATGAGCGAAGGCCGCGGGAGCGAGGCACGTCCATCGTCGGCCACGCTGACGGCGCGCTCGCGAAGCTCGGCGTCGGGGATCCGCATTTGCCAGATCGACGCGGTCGGGAGCGGTGCGAGCCCCAGCAACGCGCGGCTGCCGCGCGAGAAGCGCGCGGGCACCGAGAGGCCCGGCTCCTCCCAGACCACGTCGATGGCCGTTCGCGTAGGCTCGTCGCCGGCGACCACCTGCTCGACCCGAAACGAGCCCAGATGGGCCGAGTGCGCGAGTGGCGTGACCGATTCGAACGTGCCGACGACGACGGCGGACGACGCCTCGAGCCGGGCGATCAGGTCTCGCGGCGGCGGCGGACCGGCCGTCGCCGGGCTCGCCGAGGCCAGCCATGCGAGCAGGCACGCGAGGGCGGGCACGCGCGATAGGCACCTCCGGCCCGTCCCCATTGCTCGGTGCATGGGCTTCAAGGCACCTCGAAGAAGAGCGCGTTGGTCACGCCGAGGGCCATCGTGCCGGCTTCGCCGACATTGCCGTCCATCAGATCGTCGGCGGTCGCGTTGCCGGCGCTCGCCAGCTCCGCAGGGAACACCGGGAAGAGGGCCGGGCAGGCATCATCGGTGCCCTTCACGACGACGACGAACCAGGTGTCTTCGGTCAGCCCTGCGAAGGGCACGGTCACGTTCGCTTCGAGCCGTTCGGCGCCCGCGACCGAAGGCGCGACATCGACGACGCTGACGTCGAAGTCGCCGTCGCCCGTCGTCGTCGGGTCACAGTCACCCTCGGAGAACACGCTGGTCGGAATCGCACCGTAGGCGTACGGCTCCTCCGCGTCGACCACGCTGGTCGCCGCGTTGGCGTAGACCTCGATGGTGTCGAACGCGGACCAGGCCGGGGCCTGAACGCGGATCTCGAGATCGACCGACGTGCCGGCGTTCGCGAGGGTCGTGTTGCCGTCGTGGGCGAGGCTCGCCTCGGCGCCGCTGCCGTCCGTGGCGCTCAGCGCCGTCGTCACGAACAGGCCCTGGCCGCCCGTCGCCTTGCCGGCATCGACCATGCGCGCGACCTCGCCGTCGTCCACGCTGCCCGCCGAGTCGCTGCCGGGCGCGGCGGCGGTCCAGGTACGGGCGCCGGCCTGGCGCACGGTGTCGTGGCGATGCGTGTCGGTATCGGCGATGAACGTCGTGCGGATGTCCTGGTTGAGCAGGTTGAACCAGATGCCGATCCGCTCCTCGAGGAACTCCCGCTGGGCGCCGCGGTTGTATCCGTTCCAGAGCTCGACCGCCGGGAAGGCGAAGAAGAGATTCTCGTTCACGGGCTCGTCGAGCCTGCGTTCGAGCCGCGCTGCGGCGTCGAGGTCGTCCCGAGGCGGCACGAGGCTCGTGTCGATCTTGAGCGGACCGAAATGGCTCCCGATGTGGTTGATCTGTGCGGTGGTGTCGGGCGTCGACGTCGCGCCGGTGGTCGCGAGCGTGAAGATCTCGGCGGGCGTCGCGTTGTAGTGGCCGCTCGAAGGGAAGTCCTCGCCGGGCGGCGCTGCCAGCGCCCAGTCGGTCGAGCCGCCCGACGGCCGCGAGGCGTCGACGGTGAACGGGTATGCATTGAAGTGGCCGTAGTCGAAGGTCGTGATCTCTTCACCGATGCTCGAGCTCAGCCAGTCTTCGAGACCGAGCGCTGCGATCGTCGGGTCGAGGTCGGTATGGGCGTGGTGGTCGGTCATGATGAGATTGTCGACCCCCTCGCCCGCGTAGCCCTCGACGCGCTTGCGATGGCTGACCCTCGAGTCGGCCGAATTGATCCCGTGCACGTGGAAGTCCGAGCTGACGAAGCCCGTCGTGTCGAGCACGTGCGCGATCTGGGCGTCGACGACGCTCTGCTGGCCCGCCACGATCGTGACGGCTTGATCGGAGATCGAGTACTCGGTGCCGCGGCTCACGACGATGCGGTAGCTGCCGGGCTCGAGGTCGATCTCGACCTCGCCGTCGGCTCCCGTGTACACAGCGTCGACGATGCCGAACGGGTGCCTGTCACCCGTGTCGAGGAAGAGCCCGAGCTTCGAGCTGCCGAAGGTCGGCAGGCTCGGCCCTTGCAGGATGATGGGCGGGCTCGGGTCGAAGCCGACGACGCTGACACGGGCCGGCATGCGTGCGCCCGACGCATCGCTCGACGTGACCCTGAGCGTACCCGTCTCGGGGAGGTCGAAGTCGAGGGTGATGGTCTCGCCGGTCGTGATGTCGAAGGGCGTGACCAGCGGCGCGGCGCCGCCGCCCTCGTAGGGCGTGCCCTCGCGGGCAGCGACGGCGCCCAGTGACGTCGGCGCGGCCGGCGTCGCCACGCTGCCGCCGTAGCAGCCGTCGTCGTCCGTCACGAACGACG
>CAYYSY010000136.1:0-13402 GCA_964474355.1 uncultured Spirochaetaceae bacterium
CGGCTCGGGGCGGTGACGTCACGTACCACGCGCCCGGACAGCTGGTCGGCTATCTCGTCGTCGACCTCGACGCGCGCGGCGAGCGCGACCTGCATCTGCATCTGCGCCGCATCGAAGGTGCCCTGATGACGGCCCTCGATCGCTTCGGCGTGAAGACGAAGCGGGTGCCGGGCCGATCGGGCGTCTTCGTCGACACCGGCGACGATGCGGGCGGGCGCGACCGCAAGCTCGCTTCGATCGGCGTCGGCGTGAAGCGTTGGGTCACGTGGCACGGCTTCGCGCTGAACGTGACGACCGACCTCGAGGGGTTCGACGTGATCGTGCCCTGCGGCCTCGGCGACGTCGAGATGACTTCGGTCGCGCGCGAGACCGGGCGGCCGGCGCTCGGCCTCGACGCCCAGGTGCGGTCCGCGGTGGCGGAAGCGTTCGTCGACGGGTTCGGCGCGGCGTCTTCGGAGCCCGCCGGGTGACTTCGACGGGTCCGCCGCCGCTGCGCCCATTCGGGCTCGTGCTGCACCACGACGGGCGCTGGAGCCACGAAGGGCAGCCGATCCTGAATCGCAAGCTGCGCGAACACTTCGATCGCTCGGTCGAGTACGTGCCGGACGAGTGCAAGTACATCGTCCGGCTGAAGCACTTCCGCGGCGAGATCGAGGTCGAGGAAGCGGCGTTCTTCGTGCGCGAGATCGATGCGGAGGCAGGGGAGGTCGCGCTCTCGGACGGCACGCGCTCGGCGCTCGATCTCGCGTCGCTGCACGCGTCGCCCATGGACGAGGCGCTGCTCTGCCACGTGAAGCACGGTGCGGCGCCCGGCGGTCTGCTCGCCCGCTTCACCCACGCGGCGCAGTCGGAGCTGCTCGACGCGGTCGAGCTCGACGAAGACGACGTGCCGGGCATCGTGTGGAAGGGGCGCTTCACGCCGCTGCCGGCGCTGTGATGGCCAGGCCGGCGCGATGTTGCCGCGCTGCGATCCGGCCGAGGCCTGCTGTCGCGCGCCCCTTCGATTGACGCGACGCGCGGGCCGCCTACTCTCTCGGGTCCTTCCACGCCGGGTCGCATCGCCGACCCGGCCCGGGCGCGAGCCCCGAGGCGGCGTAGCCAAGTGGTAAGGCACGGGCCTGCAAAGCCCTGATCACCGGTTCGAATCCGGTCGCCGCCTCCACATCGCCCTCACACCACGCCACACTCCGCGACGCCCGTTCGCCCCGTCAAGGGGCGGGCGTCTGCTCTCGGTGCACGACCTGCACGCCACGATCCTGCATCTGCTCGGGCTCGATCACACGCGGCTCACGTATCGGCATCGCGGACGCAACTTCCGGCTGACCGACGTCCACGGCAACGCCGTGCAGAAGATCCTCGCCTGAAGGGTGGCTTCGTCGTGAGACTGAGACGCGGCTCACACTGGCTTCGGGTCAGAGCGCCGATCGGCAAGGGGAGTGGGCCGGGTCCGCCAGCCGGCTGGGGAGCATCGCCGCAGGCGCACGAGAGGCGCCTCTGCACCCGCTCGTCACGGAGGGGCACCGGCGGGGGCCGCGGATCGTCTATCATGTGCCGGCTCCGCACCTGACTCCGTCCCCAACCCGAGGATCGACGCCCGATGTCGGCCCATCTCCAACGCTCACCCGGTCGCCGCGGCCTGCGCCGCGCGCTCATGCTGGTCGTCCTGCTCGCTTCGGCTGGATGGATCGGGTGCAATCGCGACGGCGACGTGTGCAGGGTCCATACCTTCCCCGGTGGTGACGCGTGCACCATGGACGCCCAGAAGCATTCGGTCTTCGGGCTCATGCGCTGCCTCTACTTCTTCAACGACGAGCCAGAGCAGTCCGTGAAGTACGACCTGCTGGGCCTCGCGGACTTCGACCACGTCGAGGACCTCCTCGATGTGCTCCGCTACCGGCCCGACGAGTACGACCGCGGATTCACCTACATCACGACACCGGCCGCGGAGGAAGCCTTCATCGACCAGGGGCTCTTCGTCGGCTTCGGCATCGGGCTCGCCACGCCGTCCGAAGACGAGCTCTTCATTCGCGAGGTCTTCGCAGGCTCGCCGGCCGAGGCGGAGGGCCTCGAGCGCGGCGACGAGATCATCGAGATCGACGGGCAGACGATCGCCGAGATCAACGACGGCGAGGGCCTCGGCGTCGCGCTGGGCCCGTCGGAGGTGGGGGTGACGATCACGTTCCTGATTCGTCCCAAGGGTGGTGGGGCGGACGAGACGGTGACGATGTCCAAGGAAGAGATGCCCCTCGATCTCGTGCCCATCTGGGACATCTACGACGTCGGGGGCGAGGACGTCGGCTACCTGCTCTTCCACGTCTTCATCCCGCCGGCGGTGCCCGATCTGATCGAGGCGCTAGAGGCCTTCCAGACGGCGGGAATCACGAAGATCGTGATCGACCTCCGCTACAACGGCGGCGGCCTGCTCTGGCTCGCGGCGAACATGAACGACGTGCTCGGCGGCATCGGCAACGTGAACGAGGTGCAGTACCGGCAGCGGTACAACGCCGCGAACTCGTTCCGCAGCCTCAACGAGGTCTTCTTCAACGACCCGCTGGCGCTGAACGTCGACAGGATCGCCTTCATTACGAGCGAGGACACGGCGTCGGCCAGCGAGCTCATGATCAACGCGCTCGCGCCGTACCGCGAGGTGCACGTCGTCGGCTCGCGGACCTTCGGCAAGCCGGTCGGGCAGGAGGCGCGGGACTACTGCGACGGTGACTACCGGCTGCGGCTCGTCTCGTTCGATCTCGTGAACGTCGACTACGAAGGCGAGTACTTCGGCGGCATCGCCCCCACCTGTCCGGCAGAGGACGACCTCGGCCACGCGCTCGGCGACGTGAACGAGGACTCGCTGTCGAAGGCGCTCACGGTGGCCGCGACCGGCAGCTGCCCCGTGGCGGCCGCGTCGGCCGCGCGCGCCGAGGCACCCGCGACCCGGCGGCTCGGCCCGCCGAGGGTGCCCTGGCTGAGCGTCTACTGATCGACCGGCGCTCGGCGCCGCGGCTCAGGGTGCCTCGGCGCCGAGTCCCGATCCGATGAGATCCACGTAGAACTGCACCATCGGCCCGAGCGTATCGACGGGCACGCGCTCGTCGAGCCCGTGGAAGCGTGACAGGTCGGAGCGGCCGATGCGGAGCGCCGCGAAGCGGTAGAGGTCGTCGGCGACGTCGACGTAGTGATGCGAGTCGGTGCCGGCCATGAGCAGGCCCGGCACCACGACTGCGTCGGGAACGACGTGGGCGATGCTGCGCTCGAGTCGCGCGAACGACTCGCCCCGCGTCGAGGCCACCGGACTCGGGCTGGACGGCTCGGAGACCTGGCGCACCTCCATGCGGTCGTCGCCCACGATCTCGCGCACGCGGGCGATCACCGTCTCGGTCGTCTCGCCGGGGATCACCCGGAAGTTCACCGTCGCCGTCGCCGTCTGCGCGAGCGCGTTCTCCTTCGGGCTCGCCACCAGCATCGTCGGGGCCGTCGTCGTACGTGTCATCGCGCCGAGCACGGGATCGCTCGAGATCGCCCACAGGATCAAGGGGTCGAAGAGCCAACGATTCGCGGTGACGAGTCGCGCGACGAAAGGGCCGTGCGAGCCGACGCGCTCGATCATCTCGCCGAGGGTGTCGTTCATCGAGGTGGGGAAGGGCGCGGCTTCGAGCGCGACGATCGCCTGGGCGAGACGGCCGACCGCCGTCTCCCTGCCGGGCGTCGAGCTGTGGCCTCCCTCGGCCGAGGCGGTGATCTCGAGGGTCAGATAGCCCTTCTCGGCGACGGCGATCATCGCCAGCGGCGCGTCGATGCCAGGCACGGCGTCGAGGGCGATCATGCCGCCTTCGTCGAGCACCCATGCGAGCCGCACGCCTCTCTGGTCGAGCAGTCTGGCGATCTGTGCCGCGCCGGCCGGCCCTCCGACCTCTTCGTCGTGGCCCAGCGCGAGATACACGGTGCGCGCCGGCTGCACGCCCGCCTTCGTCAAGAGCTCCACGGCCTCCATCAAGGTGACGAGCGTGCTCTTCATGTCGAGGGCGCCGCGCCCCCACACCGCGCCGCCTTCGACGGCACCCGCGAACGGCGGGTGCGTCCACGCGTCGAGCGTGGACGGATCGACGGGCACGACGTCCATGTGTGCGAGGAACGCGACGGGCGCGAGGTTCGGGTCTGCGCCCGGCCAGGTGTAGAGCAGGCTCGCGCCGTTCACGATCTCGCGTTCGAGCACCGAGTGCAGCGTCGGATAGGTCGACTCGAGCCAGGCATGCAGATCGAGCAGGGCGTCGAGGCTCGCACCGGGCTGCTCGTCGACCGAGATCGTCTCGAAGCGGATCGCCTCGCCGAGGTGCCGCGCCACGGCGGTCACGTCGACGTCGGCGAGCTCGACCGTGCTGCGTGAGGTCGGCGCATGATCGGGCGCGCCAGCGCGCCACGCGTTCACAGCCAGTACGAGCACGACGAGGCCGAGGCCGGCCATGATCAAGAGCAGCGCTCGCTTCATTCGTCTTCTCCCGTCTTCCGTCGTGGTGCGGCGTCTTGCCGGATGTCCGCGACGCGTTGCGCGAGCTGTGGATTCTTCCCCGCTCAGCCTAGCCCGATGCCCGATCGGCTACGATCCGCGACCCGCTCGCACCGGCGCCTGCCGCACCCAGGAGTTCCCCGTGACCGCCGAAGCCCGAACGCCTTCCAATGCAGACGCCCGCCCCGACTTCGGAACGCTGATGACGCGCGCCGTCGAGATGCGGCCGCTGATCGAGCGCGAGGCGCCCGCCTGCGAGGAGGCGCGCACGCTGACGCAGCCGGTCGTCGATGCGCTCTGGGACACCGGTCTCATGCAGTGCATCAACCCGGTGGAGGCGGCGGGCAGCGGGCTCGCGTTCGAAGAGCTCGTCGACCTGTGGCAGGAGATGGCATGGCAGGACGCGTCGCTCGGCTGGATCGGCATCGCGAACCTGCCCTCGTCGGCCTTCGCCGCGGCCTTCCTGCCCGATGCCGGCTTCGACGAGGTCTTCGTGCAGAACGGCCACCGCGTGACGATGGGCGGCCAGTTCGCGCCGAACGGCCGCGGCGAGCTCGTCGACGGGGGTGTTCGTCTGACCGGCCAGTGGAACTTCGGCAGCGGTACGGGGCACTCGCAGTACGTCGTCGGCGGCTACATGCCCTGCGAGAACGGCGTGCCGAGGATCGCCGAGAACGGCCTGCCCGAGATGCGGGTGGCCGTGATGCCGCGTGATGAGGTGACGTTCACCGACGGCTGGCACGTGCAGGGCCTGAAGGGGACGGGCAGCTTCGACTACGAGTGTGCCGACGTCTTCGTGCCCGAGCACCGCACCTACGAGCTCTTCACGCGCGACGCTCTGCGCGGCGGTCCGCTCTATCGTCTCGGCATCATGCCGCTCACCGGCACCGGACACGCGGCCTGGGCGCTCGGCGTGGCGCGCAGCGCGCTCGACGACGTCGTCGCGCTCGCCCAGGAGAAGGTGCGAATGGGCGACCTCACGACGCTCGCATACAAGCCCACGTTCCAGCGCAATCTCGCCCACCACGAGGGCATGTGGCGCGCAGCGCGGCGCCTGGTGCGCGACACGGCAGCCGAGATCGGCGCCGCCATGGAGGCGGGCGAGGAGCTGACCCAGCAGATGCGGATGGACGTGCGCCTCGCGGCGACCTACGCGACCGAGGCCTGTCGCGAGGTGGTGACCTTCGCGCATCTCGCGGCCGGCACGAGCTCGATCCGCGAGGGCAGTCGGCTCGAGCGCGCGTTCCGCGACATGATGACGGGCACCCAGCACGCGTTCATCAGCGAGAAGATCTACGTCGAGTGCGGCGAGCTGCTCGTCGGCGTGCGGGACGAGAACTTCTCGCTCTGAGCGCCGCTGCGATCAGTCGGCGTCGTCGAGGACACCCTCGAGGTACACGACCGGATCCTCGCGGATCGGCATGAAGTAGACGCCGTGCCCGCGCGCCCGCGCGAAGGCGAGGGCCTCGCGGCCGAAGGCCTGGTTCGCGGCGAGGCCGAGATCGAAGCCGCGCGGGAACACCACGCCGTTCTTCGTCTCCCAGTAGCGGCGCGACGCCGCGCGCGTGACCGGCGAGACGCCCCAGTACGCGTCCGTCCCCTCGCCGACCGCATCCGCCCAGATCTCCATCAGGCGCAGATCGAAGTAGGGCTGCGTGAAGAAACCGTCTGCGCCCGCCTCGAGCTTCGCGTGTGCGTCTTCGAGCTCGACGCGCAGCGGCCTTCGATACGGGTCGAGGGCGGCGTAGATCCGCAGCTCGGGCACCGCCGCGCGCAGCGCCGTGATCAGCTCGACGCTCGTGGTCGGGTGGACGAGCCGGCCCGGGCGCTGGGGCGGGTCGCCGCGCACCACGATCACGGTGTCGAGGGCACGGGCTTCGAGGCGGTGGGTCCAGAGGCCCAGCTCGGCCAGGTCCACGTCGAGGGCGCGAAGGTGCGGGATCGCTCGGGCGAAGCGGGGGCGGGCGAGGGCGCAGGCATCCCAGCTGCGGAGCGGGAAGCGCTCGAGGTCGGGCAGGTTGACCGTGTCGAGCCGGGCGAAGCGGTCGCCTACGGCGGCGAGCTCACTCGAGAGGGAGTCCTTGCTTCGGGGGACGAGCTCGGCGGAGATCCGGTCCATGGCGATGCCTCCTCGCGACGGTCCGGGAGGCTACCACAGGTGAATTACTGGATCCGGATACAGTGATGAAGGAGTGGCGAGACCCCATCTGGGCGCCGCCGAGGCCGACTCAGCCCGCCGAGTCCACCGCTGCGACCACAGGCTCCGGTCGGACGACGTCCTCGGGCACCACGTCGAGGCGGCGGCCCCTCGGCGAGAAGATGCGCGCCTGGATGCAGCCGCGGCGATGCGCGAAGAGCTGCAGCGAGGTGCCGAGCACGCCGAGCCCGTAGGTCATCGAGCGCCGGAAGTTGATCGACGAAGCGTCGTCGAAGTAGGCGGCCGGGCAGGTGACCTCGCCGATCTCGAATCCGGCGTGGAGGATCTGGGCGAGCATCTGGTTGTCGAAGACGAAATCGTCCGAGTTCTCGAGCAGCGGCAAGGTCTCGAGCACCTCGCGTGTAAAGGCGCGGTAGCCGGTGTGGTACTCGGACAGCTTGGCGCCGCAGAGCAGGTTCTGGGTCGCCGTCAGCAGGCGATTGGCGAAGTACTTGTAGCGGGGCATGCCGCCCGCGCGCGCCTTGCCGCCGAGGATGCGCGAGCCGAGCACGACGTCGAAGGGTCCATCGGTCAGCATGCTGATCATCGCGGGGATCAGCTTCGGCGTGTACTGGTAGTCGGGGTGGAGCATGACGGTGACGTCGGCCCCGAGCCGCAGTGCCTCGGCGTAGCAGGTCTTCTGGTTGGCCCCATAGCCACGGTTCTGGGGATGGACGAGGGTGCGCAGGCCCAGCCGGCGCGCCACCTCGACGGTCTCGTCCGACGACGCGTCGTCCGTGAGGACGATCTCGTCGACGAGGTCCATGGGGATCTCGGCGACCGTCTGCTCGATCGTGCGCGCTGCGTTGTAGGCGGGCATGACGACGACGATCTTCTTGCCGTGGAACATGGGGCCTTCCGTCTCTCTCTACTCTCGTTGCGGGCTTTGCCGGATGCGTGCGCGTATAGCCGACCCGGGCGCACCGCCTGGCGCGAGCTTCGGTCGACCGAACGATCGTCCGATGCGCGATCCGTGCGCCCGAGCTCGTTTCTGTCGGCCCGCAGGGCCGAACGAGTATAGACTCGGGGGCCGTGCCCGGGTGGCGAAATGGTAAACGCGGCCGACTTAAAATCGGCTGTCCACAGGACGTGCAGGTTCGAATCCTGCCCCGGGCACCCCTTCTCAGGAAGCTCGCTGACTTGCAGCTCCTCTGTAACGGCGCCCCGGCCTGCCAGCGATGGCGGCCGGGGCGCTTCACGTTGGAGCCGGGTACCTCGCGGTCGACTCTACGAGGCGGGCGAGGGCGGCGCCGCGGCCACGGCGCGGGTTCCAGGCCCCCCCTCTGCCAGCCCCCGAGCGCACGGTCCCTGAAGCGATGCGCCTGAAGACGGGGCGGGTCGGGGCGGCGCGCGGGGCACCGAACAGCGCGCAGGCATCGCGTTGCGCGACCGCTTGAAGAGAGCGACTCACCGCGCACCCGCTCGAAGATCTGAAGTCCGGTGACACGCGGGATCTCCAGAGGAGAAGCCCGCCTCGTTGTGTGAGCCCGTCCACACAGCGAGCCCGACCCGTGCGCTGAACGCTCGGGTTCGGTGCGCTTCTGCATGTACGCTGTCGCAACGAGGCGAGCTCGACCGGGCCGACGAGCGCGACGCACGCGGAGCCCCAACCGTGTCATCCCGGCTTCGAGCGAGGACGTGCGAGAAGGGAGTGAGCGTGCCGATGCCGATCGACCGAGATGGACTGCCGACGATGAGCCTCCTGCTCTGTGCAATCGCGCTCGTCGTTCTCAGCGGCTGCGCAGAAGAAGAGCCCGACGGATCCGAGTGGGAGGGCTCAGGGGGACTCGAGTTCGACGTCGAACGCGTCTCCGCACAGACGATGAGCCCGGATGGGAGCTGCGCAGGACTGCAAGGACACTTCAGGATCGAGCCGGGCTCGATCTACGGCAGCGCGTTCCTGGAGTTCGGGAACGGTGACGTGAGCAGACGAGACGTCTACACGCCCCACCCTCGCCCGATCTCGCCAGGGACAGAGGTGTGCTGGGAGACGGGTGTCGTCGGCGGGGAGTGGTCGCCTGCGGAGTGCCTGACCATCGAGAACGAGTCCTTCCCGCTCCAATTCTCGAAGTTCGAGAGCGAAGGAGCGTGCTCCTTCTACATCACCGTGCCCATCCTCGTCGATCGCTTCGATCCGAACGGCTACTGCACGTCGACCTGCAACTTCAACGCTGGCTGCGGCCGCATCGTCGAGGGCGACTGCTACGCGGACTGCATGGATCTCATGGAAGCCTCGCCCGGAGACGAGGCGACGAGCTGCCACTACGCGACCCGCGATGTCTACGACTGCATGTACTGGTCGGCCTGCGACGTCAAGTCGGGCTTCGAAGACCGCTGCGTCGTGCAGCTGAACGACTCGGCCTTCGACGAGCGGAGCTGCGACATGCCCGAAATGACCGAGGGCGTCCCCGACCCGCGGGCCTGCGATCCGGCGCCCTCGGATCTCCGCGCCGGGGGCATCGGCGACTTCGCCAAGATCAGCATCACGACGGACTTCCCCGGCCAGTACTACTTCATCCTCGATCTGACCCAGCTCGCGGAAATCGACGCGGCCATCGCAGCAGATCCGGGCAGCGCGAGCCTCCAGCTCGCAGCGGCCGTGTCCCGGGATCTGAAGGGCATGGACCAGGGCAGCCGCGACGCGTGCGACCAACCGGACACGCTCTCGATCCTGTTCGACCCGCCCTTCGATCCGTCGGCGCTCGGATCGATCGACACGCACCTCCGCAGCCTGCAAGTGCTCATCGACCAGCTCGACGACCTCGCGGGCGCAGCCAAGCAGGCGGTCGTGGACGAGATCATGAACCTCTACTGCGACGGCCTCACGGAGATCTTCGGCGACGTGCTCGGCTACCTGATCCAGGTCCAACAGGGGTGCTACTCGTAGGACTGATCCACGACCCAGCGGGCATGCTTGCGTGACGATTCGGACCGGGCCGCGTCGGGCCGCGGGAGCAGAGTCAGCTCAGAGCTGGATCCCGTCGTTCATCGCCTGCAGCACGAAGAGCTGCTTCAGGCAGCGATGGCCGTGGATGGTCTGCTCTCAGCGGAGAGGTAGACACCTACCTCGCGGCTGACTTTCGGCGATTCTCCCAGTGCACACCGCGGCCGCTCGAGTGCTGAGAGAAATCGAGACGCCGACGAACAGGCTCTGCGGGGCACGCACTCCAGTGCCGGCTGAAGCGGCCTTCGCGGCCGACTCGAAATCGGCTGTCCTCAGGATGTGCAGGTTCGAGTCCTGACCCGGGCACCACTCCCCGCACTCGCCGCCATGCCGAACGAGGCGGAGCGGTCTGCGCTCACTTCACCCCGCCGCTGGCGCGCTGCGCGCCGCGCCATCGTCCCCGATGATCTCCTCCACCGCCTCCGCGTAGCGCGGGTTCAGCAGGTGGCGGTTGCGGGCGAAAGCCTTGCGCCCGCCCTGCGAGCCCACGATCGATACGAGCGTGGCGCGGAAGCCCGACCAGTACTCCTGGTCGACCAGCCCCCACTCGAGCTGCAGCCAGGCGCCCTCGGTGCCGCGCAGCAGGCGCATGACGAGCAGCTCGAAGCGGATGCGTTGCTGCCGGTCGAGGCTCTCGTGGTCGGTCAGGCCGCGGATGTAGACGTCGAGGACGTCGGGGTCTTCGATCACGCGGTCGATCCAGGACTCCGTCGACTCGGAGATGCGGGTGATGGCGGAGATCTGATGCGAGCGGTTGCTCTGCCTGATCTGCAGGGCCAGGTAGGCGAGCGTCGCGATGGTCGCGATGGCTGCGAGCAGCTCTCCGAGACTGCCGAGCTCCTGGAGGGTCACGTGCGCCGGCTCTCGTCCTGCGGATGCACGGTGTGCTCAGCCCGCCTCGCCGTGGCCGTCGACGATGCGCTCGCGCACCTCTTCGCTCTCGAGCAGGTCTTCGAGCGAGTCGCGGTCGAGGAGGGTCGTGCGGTAGTAGTGGAACTCGGGCTCTTCGATCTCGAGGCGGAAGATCTCGCGTGGCGTCGCGAACACCTGACGCAGGCGCAGGCACTGTCCCGGGCCGCCGGCGAGGATCTGCTCGCGCAGCGAGTCGACGATGCGGCCTTCGCGGCCGAACGGATCGAACTCCGCCGGAATGGCTTCGCGGCGCTTGTTCGTGAGCTTGTACGTGCCGGGCGGCTTCATGGGTTCCCGAGAATACTCGCTCCGGCTCGAGTGGATCAAGCGAAGCGCGCCGATGGAAGACCGAATCTTCGCGCGATGCGATGCACGCGTGCACGGCGACGTTGGCGCGATTGCTGCATCGCGAGCAGGATCTCTCCGAGCGCGAAGAGGTCCGGGCTCGAAGGCGCGAACTCGAACACGAAGCGTCCGCCGAGTGATCGATCGACCTTGCCGCAGAGCAGGGCAGGTGCGCTCGTCGTGATCGCCCACGTGACTTCGCCGAAGAGCTTCAACGTGCGTTGGCGCGGCAGACTGAGTACGAGCTCGAGACGATCGCCTGGGGCAGGGACCAGGTCGGTGTCCAGGTGTGCCCCCTCGACGCTGAGCTGAGTGCACGTGGCCGAGAGGAAATCGTCGCCGCCAGCGGCTGCGAGCGCAGCGGGCAGATGAACGCGAATGCGCTCGGTGCGGAGCCTGAGACTCATGTCTCGACCTCCTGCCGGGCGCCGATCCGGGCGGCCAGCGGGTGCGCTGGCCGAGGGCGGGCCCTCGACGCACTTCTCGGCCTCATTCGTACGCAACTTGAGCGCAACCCGGGTGCAGGCCCGCGTGGCTCGCGGGTGCAAGCGGGTGCAGGCGCGTGTCGCAGGCCATCGCGCGCGGACGCCGAGACGTGTCGCGCACACCCCACCGTGTGTAAAGCCGGTCATGCGGTCCGACGATGAGCCGACGAGGTGCGTGGGCTCACTGAATCGTGGTCCGTGTCAATCAGCGCGACGATCGCGTGCAGGGTGAACTGGGGAGCGGCGTGGGCGACGAGTGGGATCCGCAGGGTTTCGATGAGGCAGCGGCCGGTGCGCTCGAGTCCCTCGAGCTCGCGCCCGGCACGCTGCAGCGCCCGCTTCGGACGAGCCAGCGCAGTGTGCTGCTCGAGCGCCGCTTCGGTGAAGGGCCGAGCCCGATTCCCTGGGATCGCGATCTCGTGCTCACCGTCGACGTGCGCGCCTTCGCGCTCGCCGATCTGCTCTCGCTGATCCACTCGAGCCGCAAGTCGGGCTACCTGCTCTTCAATCACGAAGATCACGAGAAGAGCGTCTTCCTGCATCGCGGTGAAGTCGTCTTTGCCACCTCGAATCAACGCGTCGATCGCCTCGGTGAGTGCCTGCTGCGCGAAGAGCGCATCACCAGCGAACAACACGCCGAGGCCGAGCGCCGCTTCACGCGCGAGGGCCGCTTCGGCAAGGTGCTCGTCGAGCTCGGCGTCCTGACGCCGCGCGACCTGTGGGACGCGGTCAAGTTGCAGGTCGAGGACGTCGTCCGCTCGCTGTTCGCGTACGCGGCGGGCGAGGTGCACTTCTGGGAGGGCGAGATCGAGCCCGACAACATCGTGCGCCTCTCGCTTCCGACCAAGCGCTTGATTTCTGAAGGGCTACGGCGCCGCGACGAGCTGATGCGCTTCCTCGTGATGCTCGAGGCGACCGGCTCGAAGCTCGAGGTGCTCGAAGGCATGCAGGGCGCGATGTCGGCAAGCGAGCGCGCGTTCATCGACGGCGTGGCCTCGGGCGACGAATTCGGCACGATCTGCCGCCGCGTCGGTCTCGATCCGCTCTCGGCCGCACGCACCGTGAAGTTGCTGATCCTCGCCGGTGCGATCAGGCTCGAGCGCGGCGCCGCGTCGGAGGGCGACGATCTGTCGGCACCGACGGTGCCCGATCCCGAGGGCCGGATCTGCCAGTCGGTGAACGATCACCTGCGCCTGCTCTCGGAGCTGCTCTCGCCGCTGATCGCGGTCGAAGGGCAGGCGGACGTCGCCGACCGGCTCGCGTTGGCCATCGCCGAGGTCGGCATGCGGCATCCGGGTCTGCTCGGGGACGTGCCGCTCGGCGCGGCCGGACTGCCCGACGCGGACGAGCTCCTCACCCGGGCGCTGCGCGTCGCGGGCGACCGCGAGCGCATCGTCTCGTCGGCGCTCACGGAGGTGGCGGCCTACCTCGAGTTCGAGCTGCGAAATCACCCGCAGATCGAGGACGCCACGCCCTACCTCGAGGCCGTCGAGCCCCTCCGCGCCAAGCTCGAGATCTGAGCGGGGTCTCTCGAGGCACGCTCGCCCCGAAGTCGTCGCTGCCCCGCGCGCTAAGCTCGCCGCTTCACCCGAGCGCCGTCCGGGCCTCCCGGCACGCTCCTCTGGGGGGAGCTCTTGGCCCGCCGACGTGACTCCGGCTCGCGCCGACCCTCCGGCCCGGGCCCGTCCTCCGACTCGACCTCGAGAACCCGCCCGCCCAGGCAGGACGGGCGCCGCCCCGCGCGTGGTCGCGGTGCACGTGGGCCCGGCCGCGGGCCCGGCGGCCACGAGTGGCTCCACGGTCTGCACTCGATCAGCGAGGCCCTGGCCGCGGGGCGGCGAGATCTCCACGCACTCTGGCTGAAGAAGGGCCCGCCCCGGCGCGAGCTCGAGCCCATCGTCGAGGCGGCACGGGCGGCCGGCGTGGTCGTGAAGACCGCCGAGGCCGACGAGCTCGCCGGGCATGTCGGCGACGACACCGTCAACTGGCAGGGGGCGTTGCTCGAGGCGGGGCCG
>CAYYSY010000137.1:0-12147 GCA_964474355.1 uncultured Spirochaetaceae bacterium
GGCACCTCGATGTCGGCTCGTCACATCCTGGGGGTGAAGCAGCTCCCAAGGGTTCGGCTGTTCGCCGATTAAAGTGGCACGCGAGCTGGGTTTAGAACGTCGTGAGACAGTTCGGTCCCTATCCGCCGTGGGCGCAGGAGACTTGAGAGGATCTGTCCCTAGTACGAGAGGACCGGGATGGACGAACCAATGGTGTTTCGGTTGTTCCGCCAGGAGCATTGCCGGGTAGCTAAGTTCGGATTGGATAACCGCTGAAAGCATCTAAGTGGGAAGCCAACCTCAAGATGAGGTCTCCCTTGTCGTAAGACACTGAAGGGCACTTCGAGACTAGGAGTTTGATAGGCCGGGTGTGGAAGCGCAGCAATGCGTGGAGCTGACCGGTACTAATCGCCCGTGAGGCTTGACCACTCGGTCTTGCCATGATCGAAATCGATTGGAGCCAGACGATCTGGCTCAGAGAAGTATTTGTTTGTCGAAGGCCGCGCCAGGGATGGCGCCGCATGACAATCGTCTTTCTATACGACCTCGGGATCTTCGGATCTCGAGCGAAGGAAGAGAGACGCGACGGTTTTCCCACCGTCCATAGAGCCAGGGCCACACCCGTTCCCATTCCGAACACGGAAGTTAAGCCTGGCTTCGGCGATGGTACTGCGGATTTCTTTCGTGGGAGAGTAGCGCGACGGTGGGACCTTTTTCGAAAGCCCGTCAGGTCGAAGAGACCTGGCGGGCTTTCCTCGTTGAGGACGTTCATCGGAACCCCGTCAGGTCTTTGGGCCTGGCGGGGTTTCTGCGTTCTTGGGGAGTGGTCGCGAAGTGCTTGCCTCGCGACACTTCCGGGATGGTCCGCTTCGACCGATTCATTCGCGCCTGCCTCGTTCTGCCGCGTCGACGTGCAGCTCGCGCGCGCGTGTTCACCGTGACCCTGTTCCTCGCCGCGTGTGCCACGCCCGCGCCGTCGCCACCCAGGCTGCTCGAGCTGCCGGATCGGCCCGTCGACCGCGACCTCCCGGTTCTGGCCACGATCGTCGAGGGCGGCGAGACCATCGGGCACGTGTTGCCGCTCAGCGTGACCGTCTCTGCAGGGGAGGGCGACGCTCTCGAGCTGGTGTTCGACGAACGGCATTCGACCGGTTCCGGACGCGTGTGGCGCGCCTCGGAGTGGATCGCCGCGCTCCAGGCCGTTCTCGTCTCACGCATCCAGCCGCGAGGTCTGCAGATCGCGTTCGCCGTCGAAGGCGACATCGACGGGCCCAGTGCGGGTGCGCTGATGACGGTCGGCATCCTCTCGGCCATCCACGGTGACGCGATCGACCCGGGCGTCAGCATGACGGGCACGATCAACCCAGACGGATCGATCGGCGCCGTATCGAACATCCCGGCCAAGGTGAGGGGCGCCGCAAGTCGTGGTCTTCACACCGTCCTGATTCCCGATGGGCTGCGGCTGGGCCTCGATCTCCATGGCCCGGATGTCGTCGAGCTCGGCCGGAGCCTCGGGGTCGACGTGCGCGAGGTGGGCGACGTGTCCGAGGCCTACGAGGCAATGACCGGGCGGTCTCTCCATGGCGCCGAGCGTCTCGCCGAGATCCCGCCGTTCGAGTCCACGTTCGTCCGGGCGCTCGATATGCGGACGAAGTGGTGGCAGGCGTTGTACGAGCGACATCGAGACGCCACCCCCGACGTGGAGGCACAGCCCGGAGCAGCGGCCGGGCTCGATCGCGCACGAGCCCTCGCAGAGCAGGCTCGACTGCTCCTTGCGGGTGGCAAGCCCGCGGCGGCCTGGGCCACGATGGTGGCAGCGGCGCGCGCGGCTGCGGTAGCGAGGTTCCTCCCCGAAGTCCAATCGGTCCACGACGCCTCGGGGCCTGGCGGCGTGCGTGCGTGGATCGACGCGCAGGGGCATGTCGAACGGAATCTGGCAGCGACCCTCGACCGGATCGAGGCGACGAGGCCCATCACCTTCGACGATTACGTGGCGATGGCAGTCGCGTATGCCTACGTCATCGAAGCGCACTCACTCGAGCAGAGCGCCGATGCGATCCTCGACGATCTCGAGGCACGGCGCCCGACCGGCTTCGCGTCAGTCCAGGACGCCCTCAGCGCAGCCGTATCGCGGGAGATCGAATCGGCCATCCTCCAGATTGCGGCGACCGACTTCCTCGGACTCGCCGAGGCCGTGCGCGAAGACGAGACACCGATCGAGCTCGACCTCACGCTGCTCGCCCGCGGCATGCGGAACGTGGCAGACACCAACGTCGAGCTGTTCGAGTCGCTCATCCTGGGCCGGCTCGCCCGCACGAGTGGGCGCTCTTTCGAGGCAGTACAGAACGATTTCGCCCGGCAGTCGCAGATCTATCGCGAGGTCCTGTCGGTCGATTCGCTGCGCGGTGTCGCCGACCGGCGTGACACGGACGATCTCCACCATCGAATCGCCGGAGTCGGGCTCGACATCTGGCGCTTCGTCGGCGGTGCAGAGCTGCTCGCAACCCACTATTCGCTCGCGGTCGAGATCGATCCCGCGACGATGCGCGCACGGCGCTTCGCGGTGACGCCGCCGCTCGAGGCGATGTACCAAAGCTCATCGAAGCAGATCCTCGGTAGCCTGAGCGCGCTCGCTTCTGCCGGCATCGATCATCACATCGTGCGGGCGTCCTACGAGATCGGCATCGAGTCTGCGCGAGCCGCGCGGGCGAACGGAGACGGACCGACGCTCATGACAGGCCTGCGGCACATGTGGGGCGCTCAGGTCATCGCCGAGACCTTCCTCATTTCGCTGGCTGGGTCACCTCTGCCCTGATCTGCTCCATGAGACCTCGCTGAAGCGAAGGGCACTCGCGCCCGCGCGCCCCGGAGCATCCTCCGCTGGCGCGGTGTCCCCAGTGCCTCCATGGCGCACATTCAGCCACCCATCGGGCCGATGTCGTTCCGAAGTTGCACATGAGTTGCGTGTCGCCCATGGGGCCGAATTTTCGGCGCATTCGGCGCGCAGTTCGTGCTCCTTCCGCGTGCAAGCCGCATGTGAGTTGCTCGTCGCCTGCATGCCCCCTTCCGACTTGAATGGCATTTGGTGGCAAGAATCACTCCTTTTACGTCTCAGACCACCGATGCAATCGACAGGAAGGGAAACCGATGGCAATCGCACCCGCTCGAACTGTCGTTGCACTTCGCGACGGGCGTTGGACGCACGCCGCTTCTCGTGAAGTCGATCGTCTCCGGCCCGTGATCCGCGCATCGTCGCGCGCGAGCGCACTCGTCTGCGTGATCCTCGTCGCACTTTCATTCGCAGCTGGCGCGTCCGCGCAGGACGTGACGGCGGAAGACATGCGCAGCCTCGACGAGCGCGTCCAGTCGATCAAGTCGGACGTCCTGGAGATCGCTGCGGAGCTGACGCAGCTCGAGGAGAAGCTGCTCTACCCGTCGAGTTCACAGGTCGCCGTCTTCGTCTCTCTCGGTGAGGGGTACGAAGGCGACATCGACTCGGTCGAGATCCAGATCGATGGCGAGGCGGTGGCTCATCACATCTACACGTACGAAGAGGTCGACGCGCTCGGCAAGGGAGGAGTTCAGCGCGTATATACCGGCAACCTCCGCACCGGTGATCACCAGCTCGTCGTCGCGGTGAAGGGCACGCTGGCGAGTGGCCGCGAGATCACCGAGCAGCAGAGCTTCACGATCAGCAAGCAGGCGACGCCCAAGCTCGTCGGCCTGAGCCTCGCCGCCAGCGATTCGGGCGAGCTGAAGATCGAGCTCGGGGACGGCTGACATGCTCTTTCGGGGCATCTCCATGACCATGGGGGTCGCAGCTCTGGTGCTCCTGGCGCCGGTGACGGGCGCCGCCGAGGAGACGACCGATCCGTATTTCGGAGAGGCGCTCTTCTACGCCCATCAGGGCCGCTACTTCGACGCGCTCGAGCGGCTCGACGCAGAGCTCGCCCAGCATCGCCGCGTCGACGAGCGTGAGCTCGACGCCCTCTATCTCCATGTCGACGACGCCGAGTTCTCGGTCGGCGACTTCGAGTTGAGCTATCGCATGCATCAGCGCGCGGGCCGCGCGATCACGGCGGTGCTCGAGGCAGACGTACCGGATGTCGTTCGCAACGACGCGGCCTATCGCCTGGCGCGCATCCACTTCCACAAGGGGCAGGACGAAGACGCTCTGCGCGTGCTCGATGGCATGCGGGGGGAGGTGCCCGAGCGGATTCGTGACGAGGTGGCCTTCTTGAGGGCCAACGTCCTGCTCTCGCTCGATCGGGACGACGAGGCCGTCGACGTGCTCCGTGAAATCCAGGGCTCGGACGACCTTCGCGGCTTCTCGACGTACAACCTCGGCATCGCGATGCTGCGCGCCGAACGCCCGCGCGATGCAATCGCGCAGCTCGACCGCGCCGGCAAGGTGCGCGCGAGCGATCCCGAGACGTTCGCGATTCGCGACCAGGCCAATCTCGTCCTCGGCACGCTGCTCTTCGAGGCGTCGTCCTACGATCGCGCCCAGAAGGCCCTCGATCGGGTGCGGCTCTCGGGGCCGTTCTCGAATCGGGCGTTGCTGGGCGCGGGCTGGGCCGATGCGTCGGCGACGCGATACGAACGTGCCCTCGTGCCGTGGGGCATCCTCGCCGAGCGCGATCCGACCGATCCCGCAGTGCAGGAGGTGCTCCTCGCCCTGCCGTACGCCTACGGGCAGCTCGAGGTGCATGGCCGTGCTGCAAAGCTCTTCGAGCGCGCGGTCTCGACCTATGGTCTCGAGCTCGAGAAGCTCGACGCGTCGATCCGAAGCGTGCGAGAAGGTCGCTTCCTCGAAGCGCTCGAGCGCGAAGAGGCGCGCCGCGACCAGAGCTGGGTGGTGCGGCTCCGGAACCTGCCCGAGGCCCCGGAGACCTTCTACCTCGTCGAGCTGATGGCGTCGCACGACTTCCAGACGGCGCTGCAGAACCACCTCGATCTCGCCGATCTCGACCAGCGGCTGCAGAGCTGGCAGCGAAGCCTCGATGCATTCGAGGAGCTCGCCCGGCTGCGCCGAGCGTACTACGAGCCGATCCTCCCGCAGCTCGATGCGCGCTTCCGTGAGCTCGACGCGCAGATCCGCCTTCGCATGGAACAGCGCGATCAGCTCGAGGAGCGTGTCGCCGGTCTGCTCATCGACCCGAGTCCGCGTCAGCTGGCGACGGGCGAGGAGCGCCAGCTTGCCGAGAACCTCGACGCTCTCGAGGCGAAGCTCGACGCGGCCGACGGGCCTGGCCGCGAAGCGGTGCGAGCGCGCATCGACCGGCTGAGGGGCCGGCTCATGTGGCACCTCACCACCTCGTACCACGACCGCCTCACCGAGGTGCACGAGCACCTGGCCGAGCTGACCACCGAGGTCGAGGCGATGCAGGCCCGTTACGACTCGTTCGTGCGCGAGCGTCAAGCCGCCACGCACAGCTACGAGGGCTACGTCACGCGGATTCGCGCGATTCGATCCCAGGTACACGACGCCCGCTCGGGCTGCAAGCAGCTGATGGCCAAGCAGGGCAAGACCCTCGAGCGCATCGCAATTCGCGAGCTCGTCGCCCGTCGCGCGCGTGTCGAGGACTTCCAGAACCAGGCGCGCTTCGCCTTCGCGGACAGCTACGACCGCGCGGTGAAGTCGCAGGCACAGGCCCACTGAGGACGATGGACCGATGACGACTCCCCCCCGAGTCTTGATCGTCGCCGCGGCCTCTCTCGGTTTGGCCTGCGCGACGAACCCCGACAAGCAGACCCTCGCCGATCTCCACTCGGTGAAGCCCGACCTCGCCGAGGTGCAGATCGACGAGGGCCTCGAGAAGGCGATGCACGCCTACGAGCGGTACCTGTCGGAGTCGCCCGAGTCGTCGATGACGCCCGAAGCGCTGCGCCGACTCGCCGATCTGAAGCTCGAGAAGGAGTACGGCTATCTCGGCGCCGCCGCACCGGGCGCTGCCGCCGCCGCACCTGCACCGGAGCGCTCGGCGCGGCCGCTCACAGCGAGCTCGCCCTCGCCCGGCCCCGCCGCGCCCGCACCGATGGCGGCCGGCCCGGCGCTCGGTGACGAGGGCCCCGTCGGGACCGGCGAAGCGGGTCTCGCAGCCACTGCGGCGCCGGATGCAGCGCTCCCGGGCGGGCAGACCGCCGCGGGTGCCGGTCCGCTCGAGGCGATCGCCCTCTATGACCGACTCCTGAAGAACTACCCGGACTACGTCTACAACGACTGGGTGCTGTACCAGAAGGCGCGCGCCTATGACGAGATCGGGCGCACCGAAGAAGCCATCGCGGTCGTTGATCAGCTGATCGCGACGTACCCGGCGTCCGAGTACATCGACGAGGCGCAGTTCCGGCGTGCAGAGTACTTCTTCGTTCGCAAGAAGTTCCTCGACGCCGAGGAGTCCTACGGCGCAATCGTCGCCATGGGCCCGATCTCCGACTACTACGAGCTCGCGCTCTACAAGCTCGGCTGGACCCTCTACAAGCAGGAGATGCACGAGGAGGCGCTCCACCAGTACATCGCGCTCCTCGATCACAAGGTAGCCAGCGGCTACGACTTCGATCAGGCCGACGACGAGTCGGACGAGCGCCGCATGGCCGACACCTACCGCGTGATCAGCCTGAGCTTCTCGAGCCTCGGCGGCGCCACGGCGACGACCGACTACTTCGCCCAGTACGGTGAGCGCAGCTACGAGAACCGCATCTACCATCAGCTCGCCGAGTACTACTTCGAGAAGCTCCGCTACAGCGACGCGGCACAGACGTACGAAGCGTTCGTCGACTTGAAGCCCCTGCACCAGGAGTCGCCGGGCTTCAGCATGCGGATCATCGAAATCTACGATGCGGGCGGCTTCCCGAGACTCGTGCTCGAGTCGAAGAAGGATTTCGCCGCGCGGTACGGCCTGCAGGCCGACTACTGGCAGCATTTCGATCCGGCCGAGTCGCCGGACGTGCTTCGCGACCTGAAGGCCAACCTCGGCGATCTGGCGAACCACTACCACGCGCTCTACCAGGACGAGGCGGTGCTGGTCGAGGAGAAGCCGGCACACTACGACGAGGCTCTGCACTGGTATCGCGCCTTCATCGGTTCGTTTGCGGCGGACGAAGGCACGGCGGCCATCCATTACCAGATGGCCGACCTGATGCTCGAGCACGAGCAGTTCGCGGACGCAGCCGCCGAGTACGAGCAGACGGCGTACGGCTACGCGCCCCACGAGCAGGCGGCGGCAGCGGGCTACGCGGCCATCTACGCCCACCGTGAAGCCGAGAAGCGCGCGCCCGAGGAGACCCGTGCGCTCGTGACGCGCGCCGCCGTCGACAGCACGCTCCGCTTCGTCGAAGAGTTTCCGGAGCACGAGAACTCGGCGGTCGTCCTCTCCGCAGCGGCCCGCGATCTCTATGACATGGGTGAGCTCGCGCACGCCCGCTCGACCGCCCGGCAGCTCGTCGATCGGTATGACGAGGCGGCGCTCCCGGTTCGGCGCGAGGCCTGGGCGACGATCGCGCACTCGAGCTTCGATCTCGAGGAGTACGTCGAGGCCGAGAAGGCCTACGAGCGCGTGCTCGAGATGACCTCGGAGGAGGACGAGGCGCGTGTCGCCGTCGTGAACAGCCTCGCGGCCTCCGTCTACAAGCAGGGTGAGGCCGAGGTCGCGCTCGGCGAGGATCGGGCCGCAGCCCGTCACTTCCTGCGGCTCGCCGAGGCCGTGCCCACGTCCGATATCCGCCCGGTCGCCGAGTACGATGCGGGCGCCGCCTTCGTGCGGCTCGAAGACTGGGACGAGGCGGGGCGGGTCTTCGAGCAGTTCCGGCTCTCGCATCCCGACCACGAGCTCTCGTCCGAAGCCACGAAGCAGATGGCCGTGGTCTATCGCGAGCAGGGGGACTCGGCCCGCGCGGCCGAGGAGTACGAGCGCGTGGCAGCCGAGGCCGATGATCCGGTGCTGCGCGCCGAGGCGCTGCTCGTCGCCGGTGAGCACCACGAGAAGGCCGAGGTCTGGGATCGGGCGCTCGCCGTCTATCAGCTCTACGTCGCCGACTTCGCCGAGCCGCTCGAGATGTCGGTCGAGACACGATTCAAGATCGCCGGTCTCTACGAGCGTGCAGGCGACCAGGCGGCCTACCACGCCGAGCTCGCTCGCATCGTCGAGATCGAGAAGGGTGCCGGCGAGGCGCGGACGCCGCGCATTCGCGTGCTCGCGGGACGATCCGCCCTCGTACTGTCCGAGGGCCAGTACGCCGAGTTCGCCGCGATCGAGCTCACGCAGCCGTTCGATCGGAGCCTGAAGAAGAAGAAGCGGAAGATGGAAGAGACCATCTCGACCTTCGACCGCCTCCTCGACTATGAGACGGCGGACGTCACCGCGGCGGCGACCTACTACATGGCCCAGGTCTATCTCGAGTTCAGCCGCGCGCTGATGGAGTCCGAGCGGCCGTCAGGCCTGAACCCGGGGCAGATGCTCGAGTACAACGACGTCCTCGAAGAAGAGGCGTTTCCGTTCGAAGACCGCGCCATCGAGGTGCACGAGAAGAACCTCGAGCTGCTCACTGCGGGCATCTACAACCCGTGGATCGAGAAGAGCCTCACCGAGCTGGCCGAGCTGATGCCGGGCCGCTACGCGAAGTTCGAGATGAGCACGGGGCTCCTCGGCTCGATCGAGACCTATGCGTATCAGCGCCCCAGTGCGTCTCCTCCGCCGGCGGCACCCCAGGCGCCGACCGTCGAAGACGCGCCCGCCGGCCCCGTCCCCGCGGCGCCCGCCGATCTCGATGACGAGCTCGACTCGGCCTGGGTCGGCGTCCCCGACCTCGCGCGGGGGAGGGGCTAGCCGATGTCGAATCGAACGAATCGAACGAATCGACGGACGCTCGCCCATGCGAGGCTCGGCCTCGTCATCGCGTGGCTCGTCGTCGCCTCGCTGGCTGCCGGCTGCGCGTCGTTGTCGAATCGACGCGCGGGCAACATCGAGGTCGATCCCGAGCGCGGGTTCACGATCACCGAGACGACCGTCGCGGCGCCCGAGCTGCAGACGACCTTCGACGAAGCGCTGAAGCTGCTTCGCGCAGGCAAGAACGAAGAGGGCATCGACCTCCTCGAACAGGTGGTCGCGGTCGAGCCGGAGCTCACGGTGGCGCACATCAACCTGGGGATCGCTCACGCGCGCAATGGCGACCTGGATGGGGCCGAGAGCAGCATCCGGACAGCGATCTCGCTCAACCCGAAGCATCCGGTGGCCCACAACGAGCTGGGCATCGTGTACCGCAAGATGGGTCGCTTCGAGAAGGCGCGCAGTAGCTACGAGAACGCGCTCGACGCGTACCCCGACTTCCATTTTGCGCGCCGGAATCTGGCGGTGCTCTGTGATGTCTATCTGTCGGACGTGAAGTGCGCCGTGAAGCACTACGAGATCTACGCACAGCTGGTCCCCGAGGACGAAGCCGTCGCGATGTGGCTGGCCGACCTCCGCAACCGGATGGAGAAGTAGATGAAGTATCGAACGCGCGCATCGATCTGCGGGGCGCTGCTGGTGGCCGTCGCGCCGCTGGCCGTCGCCGAGGACGCGCCGAAGCCGAAGCCCGAAGAGAAGATGGTCTCGGGCATGTCGATCCTCGGCAACGACGAGGCGCCCAAGTCCCTCGTGATCGTGCCGTGGAAGAGCTCGGAGCTCGGGGGCGCGCTCGATCTCTCATACACCGCGCAGCTGGGTCCCCAGCCCGTGGATCGTGACGTTTTCAGGCGTGCCCTCTCGTACTACGAGATCAGGGCCGGAATCAAGGTGGCTTCGGAAGGCCACGAGTAGCAACGCAACAGCCATGGGTTTCCCATGAGCAGGAGAGAACCGTAATGGATTCTTTGTATTCGATCGTGGAGTTCTTCGTGACGGGTGGTCCGTTCATGTATCCGATCCTCATCGTGTTCGCCGTGGGTGCGGCGATCGCAGTGGAGCGTTACGTCACGCTCTCACTCATGACCGTCAAGAATCAGACGGCCTGGAAGAACGTCCAGCCGCTGCTTCTCGAAGGTCAGTTCGAAGAGGCGCGCGCGGCGCTCTCCGAGGACAAGTCGACCATCGCACAGCTGCTCACCATGGGCCTCGCCCGACAGGGCGCCGTCCGCCGTCGCGAAGACATCGAAATCGCGATGGAGGAGAGCATGATGGAGATCATCCCGCAGCTCGAGAAGCGCACGCCCTACGTGGCGCTCGCCTCGAGCATCGCGACCCTCCTCGGGCTGCTCGGCACGATCATGGGTCTCATCCAGGCGTTCACGGCGGTTGCCAACGCGAACCCGGCCGAGAAGGCCGATCTGCTGTCGGCATCGATCTCCGTGGCGATGAACACCACGGCCTTCGGGCTCATGGTGGCGATCCCGCTGCTGGTGACCAACTCGGTTCTCACCGCCAAGACGAGTGAGATCATCGACAGCCTCGAGATGGCGTCGGTGAAGGCGCTCAACGTCTTCTCGGCGCGGGCAAAGCGCCAGGCGGAGGCGTAGTCGATGCGCGGGCACCACTACAGACGGCCGCCGAAGGAATCGCCCGAGCTCGACATGACCACCTTCATGAACCTGATGGTGGTGCTGGTGCCGTTCCTCCTGATCACCGCGGTGTTCTCTCGAATCACGATCGTCGAGCTGAACCTTCCGAGCGGTGTGGGAGGGGTGTCACAAGACGAGCCGCCGTTCCGCATCGAGGTCATCGTGCGAGATGCCGGACTGCAGCTGACGGACGGCTCATCGGTGCTCGTCGACCTGCCCAAGGCCGGGGACGACTACGACCTCGCGAAGCTGTCCGAGCACGTCGTCGAGCTGAAGCGCATCCACCCGGACGCGAACGGCGCGTCGGTGCTCCTGGAGCCCGCGATCGAGTACGACCACCTGATCCAGGTGATGGATGCGGTTCGCAGCGTACCCATCCCAGTCGAGGGAGGGCAGGGTGAGACGACGCAGCTGGCCCTCTTCACCGAAATTTCGATCGGAGACGCACCATGAAGAGCTCGCGCAGAATGAAGCGCATGGCGCGCAACCGCAAGAAGCCGGTCCCGTTGAACCTGACGTCCCTGATGGACGTGTTCACGATCCTGGTCTTCTTCCTGCTCGTGAACTCCGCGGCCACCGAGGTCCTCGAGACGCCGAAGCAGATCACGCTTCCGGCGTCGGTGATCGAGGACAAACCTCGTGAGACGGTGGTGATCTTCATCAGCCCGGAGGAGGTGACGGTGCAGGGCGAGAGCGTCATCCAGATGGTGGACCTGTTGGCTACGGACGATCCCCACATCGCGCCGATCGGCGAGCGGCTGCAGCAGGTGGCCGACAACGTCATCGGCCTCAATACGCGCAAGGCCGCCGAACGGCAGGAGGTCACCATCCTCTCCGACAAGTCGGTGCCCTTCGCAGTGGTCCGTCGCGTGATGTCGACGTGCACCAGCCACGGGTTCGAGCGCATTTCACTTGCGGTGCTGCAGAAAGCGCCGCAACAGGTTGCGAAGAACGGATGAGTAGTCGTGAGCGCTGAATTCTCTCAAGAGCAGCAGGTCATTCGGGCGGAGCTCGACGAGGCCCGAGGACGTCTCGGCGGGCTCGAGGCGGAGCTTCGCGACGTCGACGCCGAACTCGAGGCGCTGTCGGTCGAGCGCCGGCAGTTCGAGCTCCTCGACGACGTCTGCACGTCCCTCGAGAAGCTCGGCGAGGCGGGCGGATCGGACCTCTTCTGGGGTGGTCTCCCCGGCGGTGGATTCGAGGCGCACGTCGGCGTGGTTCGAGGCCGGGCAGAGGAGTTCCTCCATCGCGTCAGCGAGATCGACGCTCGGCGCAGCGGGCTGGTCGGTCGAATCTCGGAGGTCGAAGACGCCTCGATGCTCCTCGAGGACGATCTCGCGGAAGCGCAGTACCAGGAGGAAATGAAGAAGCTCGAGTGGGTCGTCGAGCGAGAGGACGACTCCGCGATCTTCCACGACGGACGCATGCCGTGGACCCACGGCGGAGAGGAGGACCAGCGGTTCCGCAAGGCGCTCGCGATCGCGATGCTCGTGAGCGTCGTCTTCGCGATCCTGCTGCCGATCATCCCGATCCCCGAGCCCGACGAGTGGCAGGCGATCGAGGTGCCCGACCGGTTGACGCGGCTCATCAAGGAGGAGCCGCCGCCCCCGCCCGTCGTGCAGGAGCGCCTGGAG
>CAYYSY010000138.1:0-39834 GCA_964474355.1 uncultured Spirochaetaceae bacterium
TTCTCGACGACGATGTCGAGGCCACCGCGCTGAAGCTGGCGTCGCAGCTCGCCGCCGGACCCACGGCTTCGTATGACACGGTGAAGAAGCTCGTGCTGGCCTCGGCGAGCGAGAGTCTCGAGTCGCAGATGGAGCTCGAGACCCGCGGCATCGCCGGCGCCACGCACACCGCCGACGCCAAGGAAGGCATCCGCGCGTTCCTCGCGAAGGAGAAGCCGGTCTTCAAGGGTGAGTAGCCCGCCGCCTCGCGGTCGGGTCTCCCGTTGAGCGACGCGCCGCACGAACCCGAGCCCGCCGCGCCCGCGGCCGGGAGCGCCCTCGACACCCTTCGCTCGCCGGGCTTCGCGGCCCTCTGGTCCTCGAACCTGATCCACTCGAGCGCGTGGTTCGCGCAGCTGCTCGTCTTGCAGTGGCTGGTCACGAGCCTCACCGACTCGCGCACCCTGCTCGGCGTCGTCGGCTTCGCTCAGGGCGTGGCCATGTTCCTCGTGGCGCCCGCCGCCGGCGTCGTCGCCGATCGTTGGCCGGGTCGCGAGCTGCTGATCGTCACGCGGCTGCTGCTCGCCGCTGCGGTCGGCGTCATTGCGTGGCTGCTCTGGGCCGACCTCATCGAGGTATGGCACCTGATCATCGGCGCGGCCGTGTTCGGCGTGCTCGCCTCGCTGATGCAGCCCGCGAGCCAGACGCTGGTCTTCGACATCGTGCCGCGCGCGCTCTCCGAACGCGCGATCTCGTTGAACGCCGCGGTCTCCGGCGTCGCCCAGACGGCAGGCCCACTCGTGGCCGGGGCGCTGCTCGCGCGTCATGGCTTCCTGGGCTCGGAGATCCGCATCGCCGCCGCACTCACCGTCGGCGTGGCGGTGCTCTTCGCGATCCCCCGCCCGTCTGAGCGCACCGAACGCGCGCCGTCGCACTGGCTCGACGACCTTCGCGAAGGGCTTCGCTTCGCGGTCGCGCATCCCCCCGTGCGCTGGGTGCTCCTCGCCTGCTCGATGTCGTTCTTCAACGGCGGCATCTCGGCGATGCGGCCCATCTTCGCGCGCCACGTGCTCGAAGTGGGCGCCGACGGCTACGGCATGCTCGCGGCCGCGGCGGGCGCCGGCGGCATCGGCACCGCCATCGTGCTCGCGTTGCGGCGGCCGCTGCGCCATCCGGGGCTGTGGATCGTCGGCACGATGTGGGCCTTCGCGACGATCGTCGGACTCTACGCCTTCGCTTTCTCGTTCAGCTATCTGCTCGTGCTCGAGCTCGCATCGGGCATCGTCGGTCAGCTGTGGATGGTCTCGACGTTCACCGGCATCCAGATGGGCGTTCCCGAGCACATGCGCGGCCGCATCATGTCGCTCGTGTTCATGCTGGTCATGGCTTCGCCCGTGGGGAATCTCGCCGTGGGTGCCCTCGCCGACTTGATCGGCGACCAACGGGCCATGGGTGTGTTCGGGGCCATCCCCTTCGCGGTGCTGGGGACGCTTTGGGCGCTCAAGCGGGAGGATCTTCGGCGGCTCTGAGATTGGCTGGAGACCGCGTCCGGGGCGGGTCGTTCTCCCGACGAATGGCTCGCCTCACACTGCACGCTCGTTTCAATCGCACGTTTCTGCGAGCGGTGTATGGCTCGGCCGGGGTCTTCTGGCTGCGCTCGACTTCGTCGGGAGAACGACCCGCCCCGGACGCTCCTTGCTGGCTGGGAGCGCCGTCGCGATCGGGGCCTTCTTCGCGCGAAGCGGACGACGAAGGGGAACGGCTGATTGGGTGAGCGAAGGGGAGATCAGCGCGGGGTGGCGAGCTAGGATCGGCAGCCCTGCCGGGGTGGCCCGGCCCAACTAGAAGGACGTCCCCATGAGGTTCTGGCAGTCGACCGCGTTCACCGACCCGACCGAGCTCCCCGCGATCGCGAAGGGCGCCGAGGAGGCCGGCTTCGACGGGATCCTCGTGAGCGAGCACCTCTTCGTGCCTGCCGAGTTCAAGGCCGCGTACCCGTACAACGAGACGGGGGTGCCGGACTTCAACACCGAGACGCCCTTCCCCGACCCGTGGGTCGCGATCACCGCCATGGCGATGGTCACCGAGAAGATCCGCTTCACGACGATGGTGAACATCACGCCGCTGCATCATCCGCTCGAGCTCGCGAAGACCGTGGGCACGGCGGCGCTCTACTCGAACGATCGGGTGATCCTCGGCGCCGGCGCGGGCTGGATGCGCGAGGAGTTCGACGTCCTCGGCGTGCCCTTCGAGACCCGCGGTAAGCGCTTCAACGAGATGTTCGAGGTCATGCGGAAGGTCTGGGGCGGCGGAGTGGTCGAGCACGACGGCGAGCACTTCTCGTTCCCGCCGCTCGCGCAGACTCCGGCACCGAGCAAGGTCGTGCCGATCTACGTCGGAGGCGCGAGCAAGGCGGCGCTCAAGCGCGCCGCGACGCTCGGTGACGGTTGGCTGGGCGCGGGCAACATGCCCGACGACGCGGCGGAGATCCTCAAGACGCTGACGTCGCTGCGCGAAGAGGCCGGCCGCGCGGACGAGCCCTTCGAGACGGTCGTGCCGCTGGTCGTGCCGCCGGAGCCCGATGTGCTCGCGAACCTGTCGAAGCTCGGCGCGAGCGGCACGGTGAACTATCCGTTCCTCTACACGTGCGGGCCCGATGCCTCGCTGCAGCAGAAGCTCGACATGATGGGGCAGTTCGGTCAGGGCGTGATCGCCAACATGAAAGATTTGTAGGGCGTAACGGCGCTGTTCTCTGGGCGGGGCGCCGCTTTGCCTTGCTGGTGCGACGAGCGCGGAGGGGCGGCATGCCTCCGCGGAATGGCTCGCTTCGGGGCTGGGTCTCCGCATTGGCTCTGCTCGGCCGGCGGCGCCGGGCGCTTCGCGCCTGACGCCGCGTGTTTGTGCTCACGACGTGGGTGCGGGGCGGCGCTGCGCTCTACTTCCGCGGAGGCATGCCGCCCCTCCGCGCTCTCTGCAAAGGTGAACAGGGGCTTCGCTCGGCGCTTCGCGCCATTGCTTGGGGTGGGGTGCGGTGGGGTGCGGTGGAGTGGAGCGATCAGGACCAGCCTTTGGCGTGGGGGGCCATGAAGACGGGGTCGAGCTTCATGTGGGTGTGGAGCCAGACGCCGTTCACCTTGCGGTAGCGGTCGTGCTCTACGCCGGACATCCACATGGGTGTGCCGTCGGTCGTCGTGCACGGGGCGAGGATGTCCCAGGTGCCCCTGGCCTCGTTGCCTTCGACGTGGATCTCGGGCTTCACGAAGTAGTGCCAGCTGAACTGGAGGGTCGGTGACAGGAATCGCTGGCGGATCGCTTCGTGGCCTTCGGCTACGCCGAGGGTCGGGCCGCCGTCCCAGACTGCGTCTTCGGTGAAGAGCTGCACGAGCGCCTCGGCAGCGGCGGCGATCTCGGGCTCGCTCTTCGGGCCCTTGCGCGTGTAGCGGCGGTCGGCGAGCGCGCCGTAGCGTGACTTCAGGTTCTGGATCGCCTGGAAGGCTTCGAGCTCCTCGACGCGACTCTGCAGCGCGGCGACCTCCTCGTACAGCCTCGCGATGTCGTCCTGCTCGATCGTCATGGGCGGCTCTCCATTCATCGTCCTTCGTGGCTCAGAAGTGGCCTTCGGGGTCGGGGTCCTGCTCGTCGAACACGGTCAGGCCCTCGAGGTCGCGCTCGTGCTTCGGCAGCAACAGCGAGGCGCCGAACCCGACGCCGAAGCTCACGACGTTGCCGATGAACGCCGTGTAATAGGTGTCGAAGGGGACGGACCACGACTCGGGGAACACACCCAGCGTCCAGAGCGTGAACGTCACCGTGCAGGCGATGCCCATCCACACTGCGCGCGCATCGCCGACCCGGGTCAGGAAGCCGAGCAGGTAGATGCCGAGGATGCCGCCGCCGAGCAGCGCGGTCAGCTTGATCGACGTGTCCTGCAGTGTGCGCGACTCGGCGTGGAGCAGGCCCCAGGCGCCGGCGAGCATGGCCAGCGAGGCCACGCCCGCGATCCCCCACGCGACGTGGAGATAGTGCTTGTCGTCGCGGCCCGGCGCGATCATGCGCTGATACACGTCGACGACGCCAACGGTCGCGACCGCGTTGATGCTCGAGTCGAGCGAAGACATGCCCGACGCGAGAGCGGCGGCGATGACCAGCCCCGCGAGCCCGTTCGGCAGATGATTCAGCACGAAGAACGGGACGATGCCCTCGGGCCGCTGCGTGCCGTCGAGCATGGCCGCCGCCTCGGGCACCGGAAAGACCTGGAAGTACACGAAGAGCGCGGTACCCAGGAACATGTAGAAGCCCCAGGTCGGCACCGAGACGAGCACCGACACGAGCATGCCACGACGCGCCTCCTTCAGGCTCTTCGCCGCGCAGTAGCGCTGCACGAAGTGCTGGGCCGTCACGTACTCGGTCAGGAAGAAGGTCGCGCTCATGAGGATCATCAGCGGGATGGTCTTGTCACCGAGGTCGAAGCCCCAGCTCATGTGGACCACCTGCTCACCATCCCAGTAGCCGAGCGCGAACTTCTGGTACTCGCCGGCGACCTCGAAGATCTGGCCGAGGCCGCCCGGCAGCTCGGCCACGATGATGCCGAGGCACAGGAGGCTCCCCGTCGCGAGCACGATCGTCTGCACGACGTCGGTCCAGATGACGCCGTCGATGCCGCCGACGATCGTGTAGGCCGCGACGAAGACGCCGACCAGCACGATGCAGAGCCCCTCGTCGAGGCCCGTCAGCGAGTGCGCCAGCAGCGCGAGGAGATAGAGCACGAGCGAGAGCCGCAGCAGCTGCGCGAGCACGTAGGTCGCGGCGCCGTAGACGCGGACCGAGGGCCCGAAGCGCGCCTCGAGGTACTCGTAGGCGGTGGTCGTGCGCCCCTGGCGATAGAAGGGGATGAAGACCCACGCTGCGATGAGGCCCGCGACGGGCACGAAGACGTAGGGCAGGAATCGCAGCCAGTAGGTCTTGAACGCGTCGGCCGGCATCGAGAGGAAGGTCACCGAGCTGATCGCGGTGCCGACCATGCTGAGCCCGATCACCCAGCCCGGAAACCGGCGGCCACCGACGAAGTACTCCTCGGTGTCCGTGTTCTTGCGCGAGAACCAGAGGGCCATGGCCGCCATGGCGACCATGTAGAGGAGCACCACGCAGGCATCCAGGAAGCGGAGACTCAAGCCGGGCTCTTCTCGTCGTGGGGCGGGGGACCGCCTCGTGGGGCTTCGATGGACGGAGAGATTAGCGACCTCGCACGATGGGGCCTCCCCGATCTATGATGGGATGCCCGTTCCCGTGCGAGAACCGATTCGATGAAGGAGCCCCCATGGCGAAGGTCCAGACGATCACCGGCGAGGTCGACACGGCCGACCTCGGCTTCACGCTCATGCACGAGCACATCATGATCGCGAACCCGGGCATGCGTGCGGCCTACGCCGACTGGGTCGACACGAAGAAGGTGATCGCCTTCGCCACCGAGGAAGCGAAGCTCGTGAAGGCCTGCGGCGTCTCGACCCTCGTCGACCTGACGCCCATCAACCTCGGCCGCGACATCGACGTCATGCGCGCCGTCGCCGAGGCCGCCGAGATCAACGTGATCGCGGCGACCGGCCTCTACTACAACGAGGAGCCCTGGATGGGCGGCTGGGAGCCCGAACGCATCGCCGAGTGGTTCATGCGCGACATCGAGCACGGCATCCAGGGCACGAGCGCCAAGGCCGGCATCATCAAGTGCGCCACCGACCACGATGGCGTGACGCCCGTCAACGAGAAGCTGCTGCGCGCGGCTGCGAAGACGCATCGCGCATCGGGTCTCCCGATCTCGACCCACACCGACCCCGCCGCCGACACCGGCCCCGCGCAGCAGGTGGTGTTCGAGGACGAAGGCGTCGACTTGACCCGCGTGGTCATCGGCCATACCGGTGACACGAACGACTTCGAGTACATCGAGCGGGTGCTCTCGAAGGGCAGCTACATCGGTATGGACCGCTTCGGCATCGACAGCCCGGTCGACACCGACATGCGCGTCAAGGTCATCGCCGAGCTCGCGAAGCGTGGTCACGCCGACAAGATGGTCCTCTCCCACGACGCCTGCTGTCACATCGACTTCGCGCCCCAGGACGTCATCGAGGCCGGACTCCGCACCATCTTCAAGAACTGGCACTTCCGCCACGTGCCCGAGGACGTCGTGCCGGCGCTGAAGGAAGGCGGCGTGACCGACGCGCAGATCGATCAGATGACGACCGCGAACCCGAGATCGATCTTCGAGGCCCAGGGCGCCTACTGAGGCGGGCCGAAAGTAGAGCAGACGAGGAGAAGAGGTCGTGGAGATCTGGGAGCTGATCGCGCGCGAGAGCGCACGCGACCTCGTCGCCCGCTACAACGCATGCGGCGATGCGGATCTACTCGACGAGATGGTCGCGCTCTTCTCCGACGACGCCGTCATGGACGTCGGGCCCTGGGGCGAGCACGAGGGCATCGACGCGATTCGTGCGTTCTTCGAGGGCGTGCGCGGACCGGCCCGGACCGACGGTGGCGAAGAGGGGACAGGCGAGCGCCGCTTCATCCGCCACCTCACCGCGACCCATCGCATCGACGTAGAGGGGCCCGATGCGGCCCGCGGCCAGTGCTACTTCGTCGTGCTCACCTCGAACGGTGTCGATCACTGGGGCCGCTACGTCGACCGCTACGTCCAGCAGTACGGCGTCTGGCGCTTCGCGCACCGCGAAGTGATCGTCGAGGGCGTCACGCCGGGCGGCTGGGCAGACGCCCGCCGCAGCAGAGCCACGGAAGCCTGAGCGTCACTCGAGCAGTGGGCCCGCGTTCGAACGTGACGGCGCTACGAGCCGCAAAGCAACCACGTCCCGAGCCGGGCGGAGGGTGGGTCCCGGCGAAGTAGAGCGCAGCGCCGCCATGCGCCCGGCCGTGAGCGCAAGCGCGCGGCGTCAGGCGCGCGGAGCGCGCCCGGCGCCGTGGGCCCCGCACCCCCGAAGCGGAGAGAACGCAAGCAGCGAGCCATTCGCCGGGACCCAGCCTCCGCCCGGCCTGGGCACCACCTTCGCTGTGCGGGCTCTACGCGTCGAGCACCTCAGCCGCAATCAGCTTCTCGAGATACCCCGTATCCCAGAAGTTGAGCTGAAGCTGCTTCGCCCGCCTGAAATACAGCTGCGCGTCGTACTCGATCGTGAACCCGACCCCACCGAAGACCTGCAGCGACATCGCAGTGAGGTCGCGGTAGGTCTGGCACGCGAACAGCTTCGCCATCGGCGCGAGCGAAGCTATGTCGCGACCCTCGGACCGAGCCCAGGCCGCCTCGTACACCAGCGTGCGCCCACCCGAGACGTTGGTCGCCGCGTCGGCCATGTAGTGGCTGAGCGCCTGGAACGCACCGAGCGGCTTGTCGAACTGCGTGCGCTCCTTCGAGTACTCGACCGTCATCTCGAGCGCACGATCGGCGCCACCCACTGCGAGCGCCGCAGACAGGATCGCGCCATCGAGCATCACCTGGTGCCACGTGCTCCAATCGCCGACGGTGTCGGCAGCGGGGACGCGCGCGCCGTCGAAGGTCACCTGGTACTGGGTGTCGCTGGCCAGGCTCTTCTGCTGCTCGAGCGAGACGCCGGCGGCGTTCGGGTCGACCAGCAGCAGCGTGATGTCCTCTTCGCCGTCGCCCGTGCGCACTGGCACGACGAGCCGATCGGCCGAGCTCGCGAACATCGCGTGGCGCTTGACGCCACTCAGCACGTAGTCGTCGCCATCGCGCTCGGCGCGCAGCTGCACGCCCTTGGCGCCGTTGCCGTTGCTCGGCTCGAGCGCGGCGACCGAGAAGATCGCATCGCCACTCGCGAGCTTCGGCAGCCACCCCTGCTTCTGCTCCTCGGTACCTGCGGCGAGCAGCGTGCCCGCGCCGAGCACGCAGCTGACGAAGTGCGGCGTCGGCGCCAGCGAGCGGCCGAGCTCTTCGTACAACACGACGCCCTCGAGCAGCGACATGTCGCCGCCACCGTACGTCTCGGGGATCAGGAGCCCCAGAACGCCGAGATCGCCGAGCTGCGCCCAGAAGTCCTTGGCGTAGCCGACCGGGTCGTCCTCGAGCTTGCGCACGACCTCGATGGGACAGTGCTCGGCGCACACGCCGCGCACCATCTCGCGCAGCATCTCCTGCTCTTCGCTGAAGTCCAGATCCATGATGGCTCCTCTCGCATCGACGGTGCGCCTTGGCCCGCCCGTCGATCAGGTTGCTCGGCTCGCGGGTCTCGCGATGCCGCTAGGGCTTCCAGTCGTCGCCCTTGCGCGCCCAGGGGTTGTCGTCGTCATCGACGGGCACGGCCACGCGCGCGCTGCAGTCGGTCACGGTCCGGGCGCCGACCGACAGGTTCACGGCCAGATCGACCCAGCCGCAGCCGTCCTCGTCCTTGCCGACGCCCTTCACGCTGCCGGTGAAGACCATCTTGTCGCCCGGGAAGACCGAGTTCTTCATGCGGAACTGGATCTTGCCGAGGCGACCCTTCGGGCCGGTCCAGTCGGTCAGGTAGCGCTCGAACCAGGCGGCCTGGTTCGGCGTATTGAGGAAGATGTCCTGCACGCCGTTGCGATTCTGGGCGAAGTCCTTGTCGTGGTGCATCGGCCGGAAGTCGCGGCTGGCCAGCGCTCCGAGCACGACGGTCGTCGCCGTCACGTCGTAGCTGAGCGAAGGCAGATCGGCGCCTTCGCTCACGTCACCGAGGGTCAGGTTGGCAGTCTCGCTCATGTCGAATCCTCTCTCGCGATGAGACGCGGTGGGCTCCTAGCGCTTGTAGCCGAAGCCCGTGTAGCTCTCGACGGCGACGCGCTCGCCGTCCTGGTTCGTGTAACGGACCTCGATCACCCAGAAGCGGCCGCTGCCGAGCTTCGTGGTCTTCGGCTCGCTCACCGAGTGCAGCACCTGGCACGTCTCGAGCCAGTCGCCGGGGCGCACGGGCTCGTAGAAGGTGATGGTGTTGTCGGTCATGACCGCCTCGGGCAGGCAGAGCGCCTCCTTCAGATCGAAGTGGATCTGCAGGGGCTGCGCCTGCTTCGTGCGACCGGGCGCCCACAGATGCGGGCGGAACCAGACCGAGATCATCGTGGGGGGCGCGATGGGTCCGCCGGTGATCTCGGCCGCGGCCTCCTCGTCCCAGAAGAGCGGATTGCCGTTCTCCACGGAGGAGCAGGTCGTCCAGATGTAGCCCTGCTCGACGGGGAACTCGCCCTTCTCCTTGTATCGCTCCTTGCCGATCCATCCCTGGACCTCGGCGGGCAGCTCATCGGCCATGTCGGCTCTCCCTCTCTCTTTCTACTTGCGTCTGCCGTTACTCGACGGCGCCTGCTTCGATCAGTGCGTCGACGTCGGCCTCGGCGAGGCCGGCCTCACTCAGCACCTGTCGCGTGTCGGTCTCGAAGGGCGGTCGCACCTGCGTCACCGGCTGCTCGCGAATACATCCCGCGAGCATTGGCGCCATCTGCTCGAAGTCGCCCGCCTCGTCGTGGTGGGCCTTCATGAAGAGACCGCGCGCGCGCAGGCGCTCGTCCTGGACCAGCTCGGGGATCGAGAGCACCGGCGCCACGCACGTGTCGTTCGGTGCGAGCTCCTCGGTCCACTCGTCACGGGTGCGCGTCTTGAACGCGGCCTTGAAGGCTTCGCGGATCTCGTGCTGCTTCGCGTCGTCCATCTGCGAGCCCGCGTGCTCGGGGCAACCGAGACGCTCGCAGAGGTTGCGGTAGAAGTGCGGCTCGATGGCGCCAACGGAGATCCAGCCGCCGTCCTTGCACTCGTAGACGTCGTAGCAGGCGTAGCGGCCCGTCAGCAGCACCTGTCGGGAGCCGGCCACCTCTCCGGTTGCGAGGTACTGATCGATCGAGAGGCTCATCAGCGAGAGCACGCCCTCGGTGGCAGACACGTCGAGGTACGTGCCCTCCCCCGACACGCCGCGCCGCACGAGCGCCGCCATGATCGAGAGCACGGCGTGCATCCCGCCACCGGCGCTGTCGGCGGCGGTGGCGCCGGGGATCGGCGGACCGCCATCGGCGCGCGGCTCGCTGCACGCGAGGTAGCCGCTCATCGCGAGGTAGTTGATGTCGTGCCCCGCCCAGCCGGCCGCCGGCCCCGTCTGCCCGTAGCCGCTCGTCGAGCAGTACACGAGGCGGGGGTTCACGGCGTGCAGCTCATCCCAGCCGAGGCCGAGCCGCGCAGCGACGCCCGGGCGATAGCTCTCGATCAGCACGTCCGAGATGGCGGCGACCTTCAGCAGCGCCTCGCGCCCGGCTTCGCTCTTCAGGTCGAAGCGCATCCGCTCGATGCCCCGCCCCGCGCCGTACGTATGAAAGGGCGGCACGATCTGCTTCGCGCCCTTCTTCGACACCGGCGCGACCTGGATCACCCGCGCGCCGTAATCGGCGAGCGTGCGCGACGCGCGCGCGGCCGGGCCGACGCTCGCCAGGTTGAGGACGGTCACGCCCTCGAGCAGCGGGGTTTTCGGGGTGGGGGGAGCCATCGCGAGATCGTCGATCTAGAAGTTCTTGGGCAGCCCGAGCGCGCGCCGGGCGATGATGTTCTTCTGGATCTCCGAAGCGCCGCCGCCGATCGTGTCGATCACCGTGTAGCGGTAGGTCGACTCGGCGCGGCCCTCCATCGGGCCCTCCTCGGTGCCCACGCGCAGCTGCGCGCCGGGGCCCCCGATGTCCATCGAAGCGTTGGCGAGCTTCTTCGAGAAGCCGGTGGCGAAGAGCTTGTACATCGACGCCTGGGTCGTGGGCGGCTTCTTGCCGACGCCGGCCTTCGAGACGAAGTCGAGGCCGAGCACGCGGGCCACCTCCGCCTGGGTCGCGAGCTGCGCGATCGTCGAACGGACCTTCGGGTCGTCCTTCAGCGGCTCGCCGTCTCGGGTCTCGTTCTTGACGTAGTCGATCAGGAGGTCGAGGCGCTGATTGATCGGCGAGAAGGTGAACATCGTGAAGCGTTCGAGGTCGAGCGCCTCGCTGATGTAGCCGAAGCCCTTGCCGACCTCGCCGACGACGTAGTCGTCGGGCACGAAGACGTCCTTGAAGTAGACCTCGTTCGTGCGCTCGTCGCCGATCGTCCAGGTCGCGTGGATCTCGAGCCCGGGGTGATCCATGGGCACGAGCATCAGCGTGATGCCCTTGTGCTTCTCGTTCGGGTCCGTGCGTACGCCGACCCAGTACCAGTCGGCGAAGTGCGCCGACGTGGTCCAGATCTTCTGACCGTTCAGCATCCAGCCGCCGCGCTCGTCGTCGTGGATGCCACGCAGCTGCATGTTCGCCGCGTCGCTGCCCGCCTGGGGCTCGCTGTAGCCGACCGCGAACTCGACCTCGGCATTCAGGATCTTCGGCAGGAACTCGGCCTTGAGTCTCTCGTTGCCATGGCGGATCAGCGTCTTGCCGATGATGCCCACGCCCTTGCCGATCTGCGGACCACCGCGTCCGGCGAGCGCCTCGTTCAGCAGGTACTCGTAGACGCCCTCGCCTTCCTGGCCGCCGTGCTCCTTGGGCCACGTGATGCCGAGCCAGCCCTTGTCGGCGAGCTTCTTCATGAAGTCGCGGCGATCCTGGGTGTCGACGATCTGGGCCATGTTCTCGCGCGTCACGTCGAAGACGTCACCGCTGCCGTCGTCGTTGGCCTCGATGAACGCCTCGACCTCCGCGAGGAAGGCGTCCTGCTCGTCCGAGAATTCGAAGTTCATCGGGGGGGGGGCTCCTGGTTCGTCACCACTCGTGGGTTGAGGGCCGCGGGCACTGGGCGTGCGGGGCCGCGATGAGGGGCTGGGGATGCCTGGGTCACTCAGGCAGGGCGAGAACATATACGATACGTCGCGTATTGTAAATGCGCCCCGAGGGTCAGATCTGGCGCTGTCGCGCTCCTGACGTGGCTGAGACCGCCGCAACACCACAGAGCAGCGCCAGGAGGGCGAGCCCGGGAACACCGAGCACCGGGACCGGAGTCGTCGCGCCGAGGCGTCTCGAATTGATGGCCGCATCGAGACGGGCATGCGCGCCGGCCTGCAGGGGCGTGAGCCGCTCGAGATCCAGCGGCGACTGCTCGAACGGATCGAGCCCGAGGTCGTACATCTCGTCGGGGCCTGTTCCGCGCCGCACGAGCTTGTAGCGGATGCCGCGCGCGGCGCGGTTGTGGAGGGCGGGATCGATCGGACCGCGATTGGGCAGAAAGGATTCGGAGAAGATCGTGAGCCGCCGACTCGGCGTCGCTGGATCAGCGAGATAGGGGGCGAGCGACACGACGTCGCGTCTCGACGGCACCTCGACGCCGGCGACGTCGAGGATCGTCCCGAAGAGATCGGTCGCCTGGACGAGTGCGGCCGACTCGCGCCCGCGGCCGGCATCGGCCACGGCCTGCCCCGCGATGATCAGCGGCACGTTCAGGCCTCCCTCATAGACCGTGCCCTTCGCCCGCTGCTCCTGGACGCGCGGCTGGATCACGGCACGGTGCGTCCCGTTGTCGGCCACGAAGATGACCGTGGTGTCACTCCAGTTCACCGCATCGAGAACGCGACCGAGCTCGGTATCCATCGCTTCGATCATCGCCCGGAACCGGTCACCGCTATCGGTGAAGTCGTAGACCGTCGGGTCTTCGAGGAGCGCGTGCGGCGGCTCGTGGAAGGGCGTATGGGGCGAGCGGAAGGCGAGCCAGAGAAAGAAGGGCTCCGTGCCCGAGAGCTGACTCAGCGCCTCGTTCGCGATGTCGGTCGTCACATAGGTCGGCATCACACGCGACACACCATTCACGGTCTTGCACCAGTCGCTGTATTCGTCGGAGCAGACGAATAGATCGCCTGCGAAGCGCTGAAAGCCGGCGAAGATCGGGAGCAGCTCGGTGAGTGAAGGCGCGCCGTCGAAGAGATCCCCGAACCGGAAGCCGGCGGTCACCCCCATGTGCCACTTGCCGATCGCGGCCGTTCGGTAGCCAGCTGCACCGAGGAGATTCGCGAGGTTGGGCGCCGCGGAGTCGAGCATGTAGTCACGCCCGGCCATCTTGCCGTTGATCGCGTATCCCGCGCCGTGGGCGGACGGGTGTTGGCCGAGCATCACGGAGACTCGAAACGGCGAGCAGACGGGATAGGCCCACGCATTTCGAAAGAGCACGCCATTCGAAGCGAGCTCATCGATCGTGGGCGTGTTCGCCACGAGCGGCTGCTCGCCGTAGGCCGCCAGCGCGTCGACGCCGAGGTCGTCGGCGATCACGACGATCACGTTCTGGGCGGCGGCCGGCCCCGAAGCCACGAGCGCGGCGATGACGGCCACGAGCAAGGCGAGCAACGCGTGCCTTCGACGCGAGCCAGGGCGCTCATGCATGCGGCAGCTCGCCGATGGCGTCGGCAACGCCGCGGCCGTCCCAGCGGATCACCCTCCCCTCGCGTGCCGAGCGATCGGCGCCGAAGGCCATCCGGTGACTCCAGAGCGAGTCCTCTGCCGTCGTCTCGGGGCGGGCACCCCCACGCACGGCGTCGAGGAAGGCGCGGAAGAGCAGCGGGTCGGCGCCGCCGTGGAGCCCGCCCTCCTGATCGAGCGAGACGGCCCGCGAGCCTCCGCTCTTGTGGTCGAAGACGCGCAGCCACTGTTCGACGTTGTAGAAGCCCGCGACCAGCGAGCCCCGGGTCCCGTCGATGCGCGTCTCCCTGCCCTCGCGGTACGACGTCGAATGCATGGTGAAGCTCGCGTTCACTCCGTTGGCGAAGAGCACGTTCACCGTCTGGCTCGACGGCTGGTCGTTGTCGCCGACGCGGTAGACGCAACGCCCGTATCGGGTCTCGCGCAAGGCTCGCTCGACGCCCTCGGGCGAGGGGTCGCGTGTGATGACCGAGATCGGCCAGCCGGCCCACTCGCTCGCCCGCGGCGGCTCGGGCGCGACAGGCGGCGGCGCCGGATCGGTCAACGCCGTCGATCGCCGTCCCGCATCGAGCAGCAACGGTGACACGTCGCGGTACATCGCGACGGCGTCGTATGGGCACGTCGGCGCATGGGCGCAGCCATCGATGCACCGCTCCGGCGCGCCATCGGGCGCGTTCGCCTCGCAGAGCTGTGTCGACCGCTCGAACGACGACAGGCGCTCGGGCGGCGCGCCGGCCCACCAGTGCAGCAGGTCGAGGTCGTGACACGACTTCGCGAGGATCATCGGCGACGAGGCGGCGCGGTTGCGCCAATTGCCGCGAGCGTACGAGTGCGCGTAGTGCCAGGTCGAGACGTTCTCGGAGTGTTGGATCGTGACGATCTCGCCGATCCCGCCCGACTCGATGACCTGCTTCACCGCGCGGTAGAGCGGGGCATAGCGGAGCACGTGACAGATCTGCAGCAGCCGACCCGTGCGCGCCGCGACCTCGGCGAGCTTCTCGCACTCGTCCTCGCGCGTCGCCATCGGCTTCTCGAGCAGCACCTCGTAGCCGGCCTCGAGCGCCTTCACCGCCGGCTCGAAGTGGTGATCGTCCTGGGTCGCGACGAGCGCGAAGTCGGCCATGCGGGGCCGGGCGAGGAGCTCGGCGTCGGTCTCGAAGCAGGCGTCCAGGCCGAGCCCGTGCAGCTCGGCGAACACGCGCCGCCGGTCGGGGTCGGCCTCCGCGACCGCGACGATCCGGCCGAGCTCGGGCTCACGCACGAGCAACGACACATACGCGTCGCGCCCGCGCTCGCCCGCGCCGATGACGATGCCGGTGAGGGGCTCGCCGGAGGGGCCCCGGCTTCCAGCCGACGTCATCGTTCGCCCCAGCACCCGCACCACGCCGACGTTCCGGCGTTCAGCGGCGTGCGGCGCGTGGCCGAGGCATCACAGGCGATCGACATGTGCGCGAAGCTACCACGAACGCCTCGCGCCAGCGCGAGCACGACCGCTGCAACGGCGCAGGCGAGCGTCCCGGCCTCCGCCGAAGTCGAATCGTCGCGAAGCCGCCCACACCCCCTGCCTAGAAGTTCTTCGGCAGCCCCAGCCCGCGCCGGGCGATGATGTTCTTCTGGATCTCGGAAGCACCACCGCCGATCGTGTCGACGACCGTGTAGCGGTACGAACGCTCGAAGCGGCCGTCGAGCGGCGCACCCTCTTCACCGGGCTTCAGCTGCCCGTCGTGCCCCATCGTCTCGAGCGCGCGGTTCGCGACGCGCTTGCCGAGCTCGCTCTGAAAGAGCTTGTACATCGCCGCCTCGACCGTCGGCACGCGCTGCTTCAGCGCCTCGCTGATCACCTTGCGCTGCAGCATGCGCGCGACCTCGAGCTCGGTCGCGTTGCGCGCCACCGCCTCGCGCACCTTCGGGTCGTCCTTCGCGGGCTCGCCGTCCTTCGTCGCCGTGCGCGCCCAGTCTTCGTACGCCCCGACCTTCATCTCCATCGGGCCGATCGGCAGCATCGCGAAGCGCTCGAGGTCGAGCGCCTCGCAGATGTAGGTCCACCCCTCACCGACCTGCCCCACCACGTAGTCGTCGGGCACGAAGACCTGCTCGAAGTAGACCTCGTTCGTGCGCTCGTCACCGATCGTCCAGGTCGGGTGGATCTCGAGCCCCTCGTGATCCATCGGCACGAGAAAGAGCGTGATGCCCTTGTGCTTGTGCTCGCCCGTCCGCGCGCCGACCCAGTACCAGTCGGCGAAGTGCGCCGACGTGGTCCAGATCTTGTGTCCCTGCAGCACCCAGCCGCCGCGCTCTTCGTCGCGGGTGGCCTTCAGCGCGAGGGCAGCCGCGTCGCTCCCGGCCTGGGGCTCGCTGTAGCCGATCGCGAACTCGACCTCGCCGCGCACGATCTTCGGCAGGAACTCGGCCTTCAAGCGGTCGTTGCCGTGGCGGATGATCGTCTTGCCGACGATGCCCACGCCCTTGCCCGGCTGCGGCGCGCCGTAGCGCGAGAGCCCCTCGGTCAGGACGAAGTCGTAGATGCCGCTTCGCTCCTGACCCCCGTACTCCTTCGGCCACGACATGCCGAGCCAGCCCTGCTCTGCGATCTGCTGCATGAGGGCACGCTTCGCCGGCGTCTCGACGGTCTGCGACAGCTGCTCGGGGTTCGCGTCCATCGTCTCGTCGCTCTGGTTCGCGGCGAGAAAGGCCTCGACCTCCTCGGCAAAAGCCTTCTCTTCAGGCAGCAGATCGAAATCCATGGGGGCTCCGGAGCGCGGCGGGGCGCGCGGCAGTTTCGAGACGCAGCGTATAGTATCCTCCGCCGCCGCCCAACCGGAACGAGTGCAGGGGGCGTGAGATCCATCCGTGACTCCGCTGCCCCTTGTCGAAAGCTTCCGTCGAAAGAGAGAGGATCGACCCATGCGCACAGGCGAGATTCGCGAGCCCGAGCGCGGGCAGTGGGGCAAGCCGCTCGATGGTGTGCGGATCCTCGCCGCCGAGCAGATGCAGGCCCTCCCCTACGCGACGCAGCTGCTCGCCCACCTCGGCGCCGACGTCGTCAAGGTCGAGCATCCCGAGCACGGCGACTCGGCGCGCGGCTCCAAGCCGGCGCTCACCGACGAGGACGGCCGCAGCGTCGGCGCCACGTATCTACGGAACAATCTTTCCAAGCGAAGCATCGGCCTCGACCTGAAGAAGCCGGCCGGCCGCGACCTCTTTCTGAAGCTCGCGCCGCATTTCGACGTGGTGGCCGAGAACTTCCGCCCCGGCGCCTTCGACCGGCTCGGGCTCGGCTACGCCGACCTCGAGCGCGTCGATCCGCGGATCATCCTGCTCTCGGTGTCGGGCTTCGGGAACCTCAAGCCCAGCCCCTACGCAAAGTGGCCCGCCTACGCACCGATCCCCGAGGCGATGGCGGGCTTCTACGAGCAGAACCGGCGCGAGGGCGAGCATCTCAGACCGCTCGTCGCGGGTGCGCTCGGCGATATCGGCTCGGCGATGTTCGCGGCGATCGGCCTGCTCACGGCGCTGCGCCACCGCGATCGCACCGGCGTCGGCCAGCACGTCGACGTCGCGATGTACGACGCCATGATCGCCATGGCCGACATGGTGCCGTTCATGGCGTCGATGGGCGCCGAGAAGATCTCGCAAGGCGGGCCGTGGATCATCGAGGGCTTCCGCGCGAAGGACGGTGACTTCGTGATCGAGGTGATCCGCGATCACCACCTCCGCAGCCTCGCGGACGTGATCGGCCGACCCGATTGGAAGCAAGACCCGCGCTTCGCCGACCGCGATCAGTGGCACGGCCTCATCGAGCCCGAGGTGCGCCCCGCGGTCGAGGCCTGGGCCGCCGACAAGACGAAGCTCGAGGCGTGCCATCTGCTCTGCGAGGGCGGCGTGGCGGCAGGCCCGTCGAACCGCGCGGCCGACCTGCTCGCCGACCCCCACGTCCGCGACCACAACATGATCCTCGAGATCGATCGCCCCGACTCAGAGCAACCACTCCACGTCGTCGGCAACCCGATCAAGCTCTCGAAGATGGTCGAGGGGCCGGTGCGCTCGTTCCCGCGCCTGGGCGAGCACACCGGCGAAGTGCTCAGCGAGCTGCTCGATCTCAGTGATGCCGAGCTGGCAGCGCTGCGCGAAGACGGCGTGATCGGCTAGCCCCACTCCCCTACCCTCGCCGGATGCGAATCGGTGAAGTCGCCAACCCCGAGCGCGGCCAGTGGGGCAAGCCGCTCGAAGGGCTGCGCATTCTCGCGGCCGAGCAGATGCAGGCCCTCCCCTACGCGACGCAGCTGCTCTCGCATCTCGGCGCCCACGTCGTCAAGATCGAGCCGCCCGGCCGCGGGGAAACCGGCCGCCATTCGCAGCCGGCCCTCGAAGACGCCGACGGCCGCCGCGTCGGCGCGACCTATCTCCGCAACAACCTGAACAAGCAGAGCATCTGCCTCGACCTGAAGAGCGACGAGGGCCGCGCGATCTTCCGCTCGCTCATCCCGCACTTCGACGTGGTGGCCGAGAACTTCACGCCGGGCACGATGGCGCGCTTCGGCCTCGACTACGGCGCGCTCCGGGACGACCACCCCGAGATGATCTACGTCTCGATCTCGGGCTTCGGCCACCTCTCGAACTCGCCCTATCGCCACTGGCCGGCCTATGCACCGGCCGTCGAGGCGATGGCCGGCATCTACGAGCCGACGCGCAAGGAGGGTGAGCCGCCGCCCGTGGTCGTGGCCGGCGCGCTGGGCGACAACGCCGCGGCGCTCTTCACGACGATCGGCATCCTCGCGGCACTGCAACATCGCGCGCGCACGGGGCTCGGCCAGTACGTCGACGTCTCGATGTACGACTCGACCCTGGCGCTCGCCGACATGATCCCGCAGCTGCACTCGATGGGCGCCCCACCCGAGTGGGCGACGGCGGGCTCGTTCGGCATCGTCGCAGGCTTCCGCGCCAGCGACGGCTGGTTCGTGATCTCGTGCCTCCGCGAGCACCACTTCGAGCGGCTCGTCGAGACGATCGGCCACCCCGAGTGGAAGGACGACCCGCGCTTTGCGACTCGCGAGGGCTGGGCGCGTGAGATCGAGCCGACACTCCGCCCCGCCATCGAGTCCTGGGCTCACGACAAGACCCGCCGCGAGGCCTGCGAAGCGCTCGCAACCCAGGGCGTCGCCGCGGGCCCGAGCCAGCTCGCACAGGACATCGTCGACGACCCGCACGTCGCGATGCGAAACATGCTGATCGAGGTGCCGCGCGAAGACGCCGACGACGACATGCTCGTCGTCGGCAACCCGGTCAAGCTCTCGCGCGCGGCGGAAGGGCCGGTCTCGGCCTTCCCCCGCCTCGGCGAGCACACCGACGAGGTGCTGCGAGACACGCTCGGCCTCGACGAGACGCGCATCGCCGAGCTTCGAGAGCGCGGCGTCATCTGACGCCTAGAGCGCGTTCCCCGCATAGCGATCGCGCAGGCGCTGCATCCCCTTCAGCCAGCGATCGCGATTCGCCGTCTTGCGCTGCTCGTACTCGCGCACCTCGGGATGGGGAAGAATCAGGAACGACTCTTCGGCCAGACCGGCGATGACCGCATCTGCCAGCGTGTCCGGCTCCATCATGCCGTCGACGCCGGCGACGCCACCTCCCTCGCTGCCTGCGGTCATGTTCGTGCGCACGGCCTGAGGGCAGAGCACCGAGACGCCGACACCCTTGTCGCCGTACTCGATGGCCAGCGACTCGGCGAAGGCCACGGCGGCCGCCTTCGTCACCGAATAGGGGCTCGAGCCGATCTGGGCGAGGAGCCCGGCGGCCGACGCCGTATTCAGCAGCCAGCCGCCGCCGCGCTCGACCATGCGGGGCACGAGCACGTGGGCGGCGTGCACGTGGCTCATCACGTTGATCTCCCAGATGCGCTGCCAGTCGGCCTCCTCGACCTCGACGGTGCCGGCGATGGCGATGCCCGCGTTCGAGCAGAAGAGATCGATCGGCCCGCTCCTGGCCTCGGCGTCGTCGATCAGTGCGGTGATCGCGGCGCGGCTTCGGACGTCGACCTCTGCTGCGGTCGCGATGTCGCCGATCGCATCGGCCGCCGCGCGCACCCGCGCCGCGTCGACGTCGGCCAGCACCACCGCCCGCGCGCCTTCCTTCGCGAATCGCCGGGCGAGCGCCTCACCGATCCCGCCAGCGGCGCCCGTCACGACGACATGTTTGCCTGCCACGTCCATCCAGAATCTCCTCGCGCGCCTCGCGGTCGCGATGCACCCCGACCCAACGCGATCTGCTCTATCGTCGGTCGTCCCTCGAGACGCCGGAGAACACTTCCACCGTGTCGAACGACGACGAATACACCGAGCCGATACACCCCTCGCGCCCACTCTACCTGCACGAGACCGTCGACATCGTCGGCGAGGGCGCAGTGCCCTACATGGAGGAGAGCGTAGTCGGGTTCGATGCCGAGGGCATCGCCGACCGCGGCCTCACGCTCTACGGCACGTGGTACGTGCAGGGCTCGACCGGCCGCTGGCCGCAGGTCGTGAACGTGTGGGAGCTCGTCGACGGCTGGACCGGCTGGCAGCGCCTCTGCGAGGCCACGAACCTGAAGCGCGAGGCCAACACCGGGCTATCGGACTGGTGGAAGCAGGCGTACGAGCGGCGCAGCGGTGGCTTCGACCGGCTGATGGGCGCGCTGCCGGGCGCGCTGACGCTCGACGAGATCCGGGCGCAGCAGATCCGCGGCGAGCTCTTCGTGCACGAGATGACCGAGGTGCAGCCGGGCGCGGGCCCCGAGTACATCCGCGAGCTCATGAAGCGCTGGGCGCCCGTGCGCGCCGAGTACGGCCACCGGCTCGTCGGCGCGTTCGAGAATCTGATGAGTGACACCGAGGTGTGCACGATCTGGGCGACGACCCTGCACAGCCACGTCACCCTCGGCCGCGCCATGGACGACGCACGCGGCTTCGGCACGGCCGATCATCCCGACGAGCGGCTCGTGTCCTGGGTGCGCTATCGGCGCAACTGGTGCACGCGCTTTCGCGAGGAGCTGATGATCCCTTGCCCCGGGACGCCGATGGGACCGAGCGAATGGCGCGCGGCATGAGCTCGGGGCGGCGCACGCACGGCGGAGCCCGTCCGTGACGACCGCAGACACGCCCTTTCGCGACCGCAGCGTGACGGTGCTCGGCGCCGCGAGTGACATGGGCCTCGCTGTCGCGCGTGCCTTCGGGCAGGCCGGGGCCCAGGTCTGGCTGGCCGATGTCGACGAGCGCCGACTCGAGGCACACGGCGAAGCGCTGCGCGCCGAGGGGCTCGAGATCGAGGCGCGGCGGGTCGACGTGACGAACGCCGCTGCGGTCGACGACTTCGTGCGTGCCGCCGACACGGCGCGCACGGGGCTCGAGGCGAGCATCCAGCTCGCGGGCGTGATCGCCGACGTCGACACCCTCGACATGACGGAGGCCCAGCTCGACCACGTCCTCTCGGTGAACCTCAAGGGCGTGCTCTTCGCCTGCCAGTCGGCGGGCCGTTGCATGGCGGCGCGCGGCCGGGGCGCGCTCGTCAACACCGCGTCGATGGGCGCCTTCACCGCGATTCCGAAGCTCGCCGCCTACTCGATGTCGAAGGCGGCCGTCGTGGCGCTGACACGCACGCTCGCCCTCGAGCTCGCATCGAAGGGCGTGCGCGTGAATGCCGTCGCGCCCGGCTACGTCGAGGGCGGCATGACCCAGCGACACCTGCGCGACGCTCACGGCGAGGTCGACGTCTCGGCGCTCGAAGATGCGCTCGAGAAGGCCCGCCGCCGCAATCCCCTCGGCCTCGTCGGACAGCCCGAGGACGTCGCCGCCGCATGTCTCTACCTCGCGACGGAATCTTCGCGCTACGTGACGGGGCACGTGCTTCACCTGAACGGCGGCGCCCTGATGCCGTGACGCCGCGGTGGTGCGCGTCGTGGACGCCGCCGCGATAGGATCCCCCCATGTCCTGGCAAGACGAAGTCGACGAGATCGAGCGTCGCCGCAAGCGCGCACTCGAACATGGGGGCCCTGGCGCCGTCGAGAAGCAGCACGCGCGCGGGCGTCTCACGGTGCGCGAACGCATCGACGCCCTCGTCGATCGCGACAGCTTCCGCGAGCACGGCCGCGTAGCCGGCGCGTCCTCGACCGGTGAGGCCGGGGACGACACCTTCTCCCCCGCCAACACCGTGGTCGGCATCGCCGAGATCGGCGGCCAGCGGGTGGTGATCGGCGGCGACGACTTCACGCAGAGCGGCGGCGCCTACTCGCCGGCGGGCCTCAAGAAGGGCCTCTACGTCGACGAGCTCGCGATCAAGCGGCGTCTGCCGCTGGTGCGCCTGCTCGAGGCGGGCGGTGCGAGCGTCGCGGGCACCGGCGGCGCACGCGGGCGCTCGGGCTACGACATGACGGCGCCGCCCATGCTGAACGTGCTCTGCATGGAGGCGCTCGCGAGCGTCCCCGTCGTCTGCGCCGCGCTCGGCCCAGTCGCCGGCTACCCGGCGGGCCGGCTGGCGGCATCGCACTTCTCGCTCATGACGAAGAAGACTGCCCAGGTGCTGACCGGCGGCCCTGCCGTCGTGGAGCGAGCGCTGGGCGAAGAGACGACCAAGGAGGACCTCGGGAGCGCGAAGATCCACGGACGGAGCGGCGTCGTCGACAACGTCGTCGAAGACGAAGAGGACGCCTTCCGCCAGATCCGCAAGTTCCTCTCGTACATGCCAGCGAATGCATGGACGGCCCCGCCCCGCTTCGACGTCGGCGACGTGCGCGACCGCTGCGAGCAGGGGCTCCTCGAGATCGTCCCGCTCGAGCGCCGCCGCGCCTACAAGATGCGGATGCTGATCGAGATGGTGGTCGACGGCCGCAGCTTCTTCGAGATGACGAAGGGCTTTGGCCGCTCGCAGATCACGGGCCTCGCCCGGGTCGATGGCCGCCCCGTCGGCGTGCTCGCAAACGACTGCATGTTCGACGGGGGCTCGATGACGGCGGAGGGCGCGCAGAAGGTCCGCCGCTTCGTCGAGCTCTGCGACAACTTCCACCTGCCCATCGTGAGCTTCGTCGACGAGCCCGGCTTCATGATCGGCAGCGAGGCGGAGAAGGCGGCAACCATCCGCCACGGCATGAATGCAATGTTCGCAGTGCTGCAGAGTCGCACGCCCTGGTTCGCGATCGTCGTACGCAAGGCGTTCGGAGTCGCCCAGGGCATCCACTACGGCTACGGCGGCACGGTCGTCGCGTGGCCCTCGGCGGTGAGCGGCGCGCTCCCCGTCGAGAGCGGCGTCCACCTGGCGTACCGGGCCGAAATCGAGTCGGCTGCGGACCCCGAGGCACGGCGCCGTGAGCTCGAGGACGAGATGGCGAAGGGCCAGTCGATCCTGCCGCGCGCCGAGGAGTTCGGCGTACACGACCTCATCGACCCGCGCGAGACACGGCCGCGTGTCTGCGAGTGGCTCGACGAGATCGAGGAGCAGGTCGCGCTCGAAGTCGCACAGGGCCCTCGCAGCTACTCGATGCGGCCCTGAGGGTTCGCCGCGCTCAGCGCCCCTTGAACTCGGGGCTGCGCTTCTCGCTGAACGCCGCGACCGCCTCGCGGTAGTCGTCCGTCATGGCGCCGCGCACCATGCGGTCGGCCTCGTAGTCCATGCAGGTCGCGAGATCGGCGTGGAGCGCGCGGTTCAGGTTCGACTTCATGAACCGCATCGAGATCGGCGGGCCGCTCGCCAGCTGCCGCGCCATCTCGAATGCAGCGTCTGCGAGCTCCGCCTCCGGTACGACGCGGTTGAAGAGACCGAGCTCGAGGCACTCGTCCGCGCCGAGGCGATCGGACAGGAAGTAGATCTCGCGCGCCTTCGCCGGCCCGACGAGCTGCGTGAGGAACCAGCTGCCGCCGTAGTCGCCCGACAGCCCCACGCGCACGAACGAGGTCAGCAGGAAGCCCCGCTCGCTCGCGATCCGCAGATCGCACGAGAGCGCGATCGAGAAGCCTGCCCCGGCCGCGGCGCCGGGCAGCGCACAGAGCGTCGGCTTCGGCATCTCGTGCAGCATCCGCGGCAGCTGATGCTCCCAGCGAAGCTGGCGCTGCCGGTCCTCCATCGAGGGCGGCTTGCCGTCCTGCTTCATCTTCTTCGTGTCGCCGCCCGAGCAGAAGGCGGTGCCCGCACCGGTCAGCAGCACACAGCCGACGGCGTCGTCGGCTGCGAGATCGCGAACGAGCGTGTAGAGGCCCTCCTTCATGTCCATCGTGAGCGCGTTCTTCGCCTCGGGCCGATTCAGACTGACGGTCGCGACGCGCTCGCGCACGTCGCAGAGCAGCTCGCCGGTTCCGGTCTCGATCACCCGCACGTCGCTTCCCGTTTCGGCCATGCTCGCGCTAGCGCCTCCGGTACTTCGGCTCGCGGCCTTCGGCGCGGGCCGCCTTCATCTCGGCGTAGTCCTCCGAAGCGAAGACCATCGACTGAGCGACCGACTCCTCCTGCAGCGAGGCCCGGACGTCGGGATTGACCAGCCGCGTGAACGTGCGACGGAACATCTTGACCGTGAAGGGCGGCGCCTTGGCGATGGTCTGCGCGATCTCGATCACGGTGTCGTCGAGCTCGGCTTCGGGCACCACCCGCGAGACGATGCCGTGGCGCAGCGCCTCGTCGGCCTCCATGACGCGACCCGTGAGGCACAGGTCGGCCGCCACACCGTGCCCGGCCATGTGGAAGAGCCGCGCGGTGCCGCCGCTGTCGGGCACGACGCCGTGGCCGATCTCCGGCAGCATCATGCGCGCGCCCTCGGCGGCGACGCGCATGTCGCAGAGCAGTGCCCGCTCGAAGGAGCCGCCGATCGTCCAGCCCTTCATCGCGACGATGATCGGCACCTCGAGCGTGAAGAAGGCCTGGGTGCCCGCGTGGCCGCGCTCGATGAAGTCGAAGTCGCTGATGTCCTCGGTGCGCACGCCCAGCTCACTCGTGTCGCGCCCCGACGAGAACGACTTGCCCTCGCCGCGCCAGACGACGGCCCGCACCTCGGGCATGCCGTGGAGCTCGTCGAGCGCCGCGAAGAGCTGGCGGTCCATCTCGTCGTTGGCCGCGTTGTGCTTCTCGGGCCTGTCGTTCGTGAGGATCGCGACGTGACCGTCGACCTCGAGTCGGATGAGTTCGCTGCTCATGGAAGGGATCCCGGGGCCAGGGCGCGGCTTCGACGCGCAATCAGGGGGCTATCATCCCGCGTCCGCCCTCGCTGCGCCAACGCGGTGCGCGTGACGTGGATCTCTCCCGACGTGAGCGTCGATCCCGAGGAGCAACGAAGATGGGCCTTCCCGATCCCCCTCCGCTGGGCGAGAGCGCTCTGCCCGCCGGCACCTTCGACGGTCAGACCGTCATGGTCACCGGCGGCGGCACCGGCCTCGGCAAGGCCATCGCCGTCGAGTTCGCCCGGCTCGGCGCGAAGCTCGCCATCGTGAGCCGCAGCGCGGACCACCGCAAGGCCGGCATCGCAGCGATCGAAGCGGTGGGGGGCGACGTCATGGACGTCTACTGCGACATCCGGCAGCCCGACTCGGTCGCTGAGGCCTTCGATGCGGTCGAGGCCCGCTTCGGCCTGCCCGACGTGCTCGTGAACAACGCGGCGGGCAACTTCCCGGTGCCCGCCGAAGACATGTCGCCCAACGCGTGGCGCACCGTCGTCGACATCGTGCTGAACGGCACGTTCTACTGCTCGCGCGAGTTCGGCCGCCGTCACATCGCCACCGAGACGCCCGGCAACATGATCGACATCGGCGCCGCCTACTCGTGGACGGGGGGCCCTGGCTTCGCACACTCGGCCGCGGCCAAGGCGGGCGTCAAGAACATGGTCGAGAGCCTCGCCGTCGAGTGGGCCCCCTACGGCATTCGCGTGAACGGCCTGGTGCCCGGCCTCTTCCCGCACGAGGACGAGACCCAGGCGATCCGCTCCGTGCCCGAGCGCCGCAAGAGCGAGGCGCTGCGGACACCCGCCCACCGCGTCGGTCAGCCACACGAGCTCGGCTGGGCCGCGACGTTCCTGGCGTCGCCCTACGCGGCGTTCGTCACGGGCCACACGATGGTCGTCGACGGCGCGAACTGGCAGCGACGCGCGATGCTGATGCCCGAGTTCGTGCCGGTCCGGGAGCAGATGGGCAGGGGCCCGTTCACGCTGGAGAAGGCGGAGAAGAAGTAGCCCCGCCGCTCCCGTCGCTTGCGGCCTCAGCGGCCGCATCAGGAGGACCGAATGAGCCTCAGCCAACCGAAGGACGACTGGTACATCGATCTCGAGATCGAGCCGCCGATCGCGACGCTCGTGCTCAACCGGCCCGAGAAGCTGAACGCCTGGAGCTGGGAGTCGGCGCGGCAGATCACGACGCGCGCCGACGAGATCCGCTTCGACGACCGCATCCGCGTCGTCATCGTGCGCGCCGAGGGGCGGGCGTTCTGTGCCGGCGTCGACCTCGGCATGCCCGAAGACCGCATCACCGGCCGCTCGCCGGCCGAGAAGGTCCGCAACTACTACGAGAAGTTCCGCTGGGTGCACGAGCGCTTCAAGGTGCTCGCAAACCTGCCCCAGCCCGTGCTGATGGCGATCCACGGCTACTGCCTGGGCGCGGGTCTCGAGGTCGCGATGATGGGTGACATCCGCATCGCGAGCGACGACGCGAAGTTCGCGCTCCCCGAGCCGAAGGTCGGTGTCTCGATCGACGCGGGCGGCGACCTGCGACTCGTCACCGAGATCGGCGCGGCGTGGACGAAGCTGCTCGCCTTCACGGGCCGCCGCATCGACGCCGAGACCGCCGCGCGCATCGGCATCGTGCAGGAGGTCGTTCCGCGCGAAGAGCTCCTGCCCCACGTGCGCGCGCTCGCCGAGGATATCGCGAACAACGCGCCGCTCGGCGTGCAGGGCATCAAGCGGACGATCAACCACTATGCCGAGCGGGGCCTCGACGAGGCGCTGCAGTTCGAGGCGGCCAGCGCGTCGGTGCTCTTCACGTCGGACGACATGACGCTGGGCTACAAGGCAATGGCAGAGAAGCGCGACGCCGACTTCGAGGGCAAGTGAGCGTGCCCGCGGAGGAGAGCCGATGAGCCCCAGCGAAGACCGTCGGGTTGCGTTCGTCACCGGAGCCAGCCGCGGCATCGGCAAGGCGGCTGCCATCGCGCTGGCGAGCAAGGGCTTCGACGTCGTCGTCACCGCGCGCACCGTGCACGAGGGCCAGGCGGCCGACGGCTCCGATCTGCCGGGCAGCATCGAGACGACGGCGGAGGCCGTACGCGCCCAGGGGCGGGAGGCGCTGGCGCTTCGCCTCGACCTGCTCGACCGCGCGTCGATCGACGCGGCTCTCGACGAGACCTTTTCGCGCTGGGGCCGCATCGACGTCCTGCTGAACAACGGCATCTACACCGGCGACGTCACCATGCAGCACGTGCTCGACCTCGACCACGGCGAGGTCGCGAAGCTCTTCGAAGCCAACGTCTTCGCTCAGCTCCACATCGTGCAGCGCGTCGCTTCACGCATGATCGAGGCGGGGGGCGGCACCATCATCGACATGGTCTCGGCAGCGGGCATGACCGATCCGCCCGCGCCAGCGGGCCGCGGCGGCTGGGGCTTCGCATACGCCGCGAGCAAGGCCGCCTTCCAGCGCCTCGTCGGCGTGCTCGCGATCGAGCATCCGAAGGCGGGGCTCCGGCTCTTCAACCTCGAGCCCGGCTTCGTCGTCACCGAGGCGATGGTCCTTCACGACCCCGATGGCCACTTCGAGCAGTTCGGCGGCGCCCCGCCCTCGGTGCCCGCCGCGGTGATCGCCTGGCTCGCCTCCTCCGACCAGGCAGATGCCTTCCTGGGGCAGACGGTGAGCGCGCAGCGCGTCGCGCTGGACCAGCGGCTGCACGACGACTGGCGAACGGCCGTTCGATCCGAGTGATGGGGTGCTCTACCTCGTCGATTCAAGCCGTGACGTCGGTGCGTTTCGTTCCCGCAAGGATCGATCTCTCTTTGTCATACCGGCTCGTATTCCGAATCCACGATCATCCGTTTGGGCGATGGGCGAGCGCATATAATCGACCACGCTGTGGCGGCAATGGAATCGGGGCCCGGTCGCATCGCCGAGTAAGGGTGGGCGACGGTCGCGTACGGAGACGGCCATCGTGGTGCGAAGCAACGGGAGCATCAGCGAAGACAGTCAGCTCCCATCCGAGCTGACCGGATTCATCTCCGACGCAGCCGCGGCTCCCGAGCTCTGGCCGGCCTTCCTCGAACGCTCTATCAGCGTGCTCGAGTCGACACGATGGCCGCACTCATCACGGCACGGGCTGTCGCCCCACGGCGCGCGATGCACGCCTTTCGGCGCATCACGCGCGTGGAGTCGCCCATGAACGCGAGACCCGGACTCGGGCTGCTGGATGACGCCCCGCTCCTCTCCGAGCTGACCTGCCTCATCTACGACGCAGCGATCGATCCCGGCATCTGGCCCCGCTTTCTCGAGCGTCTCGGCAAGGTGCTGGAGCTGCACTCGATCAGCTTCGTGATGTCGAGCACCATGCCCGATGGTCAGGTCGGCGCCCTGCCCGCGACATGGGGACACGAGGATGCAGTCGTCGCCGACTACCAGGCCCACTATGCGAGGATCGATCCACATCGGCAGCGCGCAGTCCATCTGCCCGCCGGCACCGTGGCCGTCGCCGATCAGCTTCTGCCCGACGACGAGTTCGTGCTCACCGAGTACTTCAACGAGTTCTACGCCCCCTCCGGCATGCGCCACGGCTTCGCGGCCATCCTCCACAACGAGCGCGGCATGACGAGCGGCCTGACCGGCCACCGTGGCCACGATCGACCGCCTCCCGGAGCCCTGGAGATCGCATTCCTCGGCCTGATCACACCCCACCTCCAGCGTGCGCGATCACTGTCGGTCAAGCTCGGCACGCTGTCCTCGCACGAGCACATCGTGGACGACGTGCTCGACCGGCTGCCGATCGGCCTCGTGTTCTTCGATGCGAAGGGAAGCTTCCTCCGCGCCAACACACGCGGCGAGCGGATCCTGCTGGAGCACGACGGTCTCGGTGTGGCGCGCGGCCAGCTCGTGACCGACGGCACGCGCAATACACGGTTGCTCCAGCAGATGATCGGGAAGGCGTGCAGCAACGAGCCCGCGCGCATGGACGGTCCGATGAACCTGCGCCTCGAGCGGCCCTCGGGTCGCCGCGAGCTCGAGGTGATGGCCTGCCCGATCGACCCCGCCTCCGAGGCGTGGAGCGATGGACGCGCCGCCGCATTCCTCGTCGTCAGCGACGGAGAGGCCGAGCTCACGAGCGCCGCCGGGCGGCTGCGCGATCTGTACGGACTGAGCGACGCCGAGTCGAAGCTCGCCGTGGCCCTCGCGCGCGGCATCACGGTGAAGCAGTGGGCCGAGAAGCGACGGGTATCGATCGAGACCGTGCGCTGGCAGTTGAAGCAGGTCTTCGGCAAGACCGGAGTCTCGCGGCAGTCGGATCTCATGCGGCTGGTCCTGCTCGGCCCCGCCCTCGCGAGCTGACGCCCGCGCCCATCAGCGCTTCGTGTCGACCAGCTCCGCCGGGCTCCTCATCTCATCCTCGAGCTTCTTCTGGATCGCCTGCCTGCGCTGCTGCAGCTCGCGATGGGTGATCGAGTCGACCTCGTCCTCGAGCCCGAGCGCCTGGCGCGCCCCCGACAGGTCGATCGCGGTCTTCGACGGGTCGAAGCCGATCTGGGCCGCGATGACATCGGCGTGGCGCGTCGCGAAGTAGCCGTAGATGCGCGCGATCTGGGAGAACATGTCGAGATCGGGTGCGAGTGTCGCGACCGCGCCGTCGAAGAAGAGCATGCCCTTCACGTAGAGCATGAGATGCTTGGGCAGCCGTGCGCCCTGCGCGAGCAGGCCCTTCAACACGTCCTGGATCTCGGCCGCGAGCTCCTCGCCGCTCATCTTGGTCGGGTCGCGCACCGGGTGATCGATCTTGAGCAGCGTGATCAACGCGTCGAGGTCGGCATCTTCGGGCAGCGCCCCGAGCTCGCGGAACGCCTCGAGCTGCCCCCGCACGTCGTTGGCGGCGCCCGTCATCATCATCCGCATGAACGCGTGCCGCTGCTTCTCGCCCATGCGACCGGTGATGCCATAGTCGAAGAGCGCGACCCGGCCATCGGGCATCACGAAGAGGTTGCCGCCGTGCAGGTCGCCGTGGAAGACGCCGTAGATCATGGCGCCCTCGAGGAAGGTCACCAGCATGCCGTGCAGCAGCTCGGCGGTGTCGATGCCCGCGTCCCGCATGCCGTCGAGATCGTCGTAGTGCAGACCCGAGAGCCGCTCCATCACCAGCAGGCGCGGCGTCACGAGCTCGGGATGCGGCCGCGGCACGACGATCAGCGTCTGCCCGGCATCGTGCAGCACCGCCGCGACGTCGAGCATGTTCTCGGCCTCGAGCCGGAAGTCGAGCTCCTCGACGATCGTCTCCGCGAAGAGCTCGACGAGCGCGGGCGGGTTCGCGAGCGCCGCGACCGGGATGCGCCCGACGAGCACGGGTGCGATCCAGGCCATGGCAGCGATGTCGGCGCGCACGCGGTCTGCGACGCCCGGCCGCTGCACCTTGACCACGACCTCCTCGCCGGTCCGCAGCTTCGCCCGATGCACCTGAGCGATCGACGCGGCGGCGAGCGGCTCGGGGTCGAGCTCGGCGAAGACGTCCTCGATCTTCGCGCCGAGCTCGGCCTCGATGTGCGGCCGCACCTCCGCGAAGGGCACCGCCGGCACCTGATCACGGCATCGCTTGAACTCCTCGACGAGCTCGTCGGGGAAGAGCCCCTGCGCAGACGACACGATCTGACCGAGCTTGATGTAGGCGGGACCGAGCTTCTCGAACGCGACGCGCAGCCGCCGAGAGAGCCCCGCGCGCGACGCTTCGCCGCCTCGACGGCGCTCGCGCAGCGCCCACACGAGCACCGCCCCCCCGACCAGCCACGCAGCCTTGAGGAAGCGCCCGAGCGGGGGGATCGCGCGGCGGCGGCAGAGGTCGGGCACCTCGGCGCGGGTCTGGGCGCGCACGCGGTCGAGATCACCGAGCCACGTGAGCTCGACGAGGTCGACCACCCAGGGGCCGTGGTCACTGAACGCGAAGCGCTCGGCGTCGACCGGCGCGTCCACTGCCTCGGTCCCGGACGCGACGACCTGCTCGTCGGCTTCCATCAGCCCCCGCTCCCCTCGCTCGGCTCTTCGCTCGCGTCGTCACCGGTCTGCCAGAACGACTGCCACGTCTCGAGCGACTCGGGCAGATCGCCACGGCCCGTATGATGCCGGGGCCACTCGGCGGGTGCGAGCTGGAGCGGATCGTCGCCCAGCTCTGCGCCGTAGAAGAGCCGGTGCCGGCGCCGCACGAAGCGCCAGCCTTCGGGTCTCCGCTCGTACGTATCGTCGTACCGGATCGCCTGCTGAATCCAGCGATCCCCGTCCTGGATCTCCGCCCGGCAGTACACGATGCCCCGCGCGCGCTCGTCGCTCTCGAAGTCGATCACGTGGTTGCCGACGAAGAGAATCGAGATGCCGATCGCGCGCAGCTGGCGGTCGAAGTCGGCGCGCAGCGCGTCCCGTCCCCGCGTCTCGCGGCCCACGCGCACGTCGTCGACGAAGAGCGCGACGAGGGCGTCGAGATCTCGCGCGTCGATGGCGACGGCGTAGCGCGAGGCGAGCTGCCGGATCTCGCTCTCGGCAATGAGTCTCTCGAGGTCGTCCAAGCGCCTGCTCTCCCGTCGTTCCCCGGCGTGCCAGCCGGGGCGGCGCCGACCTCGCCATGATAGGTTCGGGGCCCGCCTCGACGGCCCGAAGGCGATCAGAGAAGGAGCGCCCATGCCCCTCGATCTCGCTGCGCTCATCGCACCCGCGACGACCGCCGTCATCACGTCCGAGTGTCAGCGCGGCGTCGTCGGCGACCTGTCGAACCTGCCCGAGCTCGGCGAGGCCGCCGCGGGTGGCATGCTCGCGCGCATCGCCGAGATCACCGACGCCGCCCGGCGCGTGAGTTCCCATGTCATCCACTGTACGGCCGAGCGTCGTGCGGACGGCGCGGGCGCCAACCAGAACAGCCGCCTCTTCCAGTACATGGCGAAGGCGAAGCATCCTCTCATCGAGCACACCCCCGCCGTCGAGATCGTACCCGAGATCGACGTCATGGAAGCCGACTTCGTCCTCTCGCGACTGCACGGGCTCTCGCCCTTCCATGGGACCGACCTCGACCCGATCCTGCGAAACCTCGGGGTGACCACGATCGTCGCCACGGGTGTGTCGGTCAACGTCGCGATCCAGGCCCTGACCTACGAGGCGGTGAGCGCCGGCTATCAGGTGGTCATTCCGAAGGACGCCGTCGCGGGCTTTCCCAAGGGCTACGCCGACATGGTCTTCGAGCACTCGCTCGGGGCGATCGCCACGCTCGTCTCGACGGCCGACGTGCTCGACGCCTGGCGCGGCTAGGGGACCAGATGTCCGAAGACGTGCTGCTCGTAGAGCGCGACGGTCCCGTGGCCGTGTTGACGCTCAACCGACCCGATGCGATGAACGCGCTGTCGCGTGCGCTGCGCGAGGCGCTCTCGGCCGCATTTCGGGAGCTGGCCGCCGAAGCCGACGTACGAGTCGCAATCGTCACGGGCGCGGGGCGCGCCTTCTGTGCGGGCTTCGACCTGAAGGAGCTCTCCGAGTCATCGAGCGACGCGGCGGATACCGCCAGCAACGACCTGCCCGAAGCGATGCACGCCTTCGCCGGCCCGATCATCGCCGCGGTGAACGGCCACGCGATCACCGGCGGCTTCGAGCTCGCGCTGGCCTGCGACGTGCTCGTCGCGTCGACGAAGGCGCGCTTCGCCGACACCCACGCGCGCGTCGGCATCCTGCCCGGCTGGGGGCTCAGCCAGAAGCTGCCCCGCCTGATCGGCGAGTCGCGCGCGAAGGAGATCTCGTTCACGGGCAACTTCATCGAGGCCGACCAGGCCTGCGAATGGGGCCTGGTCAATCGCGTCGTCGAGCCGGAGGCACTGCTCGGCCATTGCCGCGAGCTCGCATACGCCATGGCGAGCTGCGTGCCCGGCGTGCTCGAGGGCTACAAGCAGCTGATCGACCGTGGCCTCGGCATGAGCCTCGATGACGCACTCGCGATGGAGTCCGAGGCTGCGATCGAGTCGGCGAAGCAGGCGAGCGCGGCCATGATCGCGGCACGGCGCGAAGGCGTGCAGCAGCGCGGTCGGAGCGAGTCGGGATCCGGCGACTCGAGCTGAGTCCCCTCGATCAGTCCTCGGCCAGCACCCAGCGCGGCAGCGTGATGGCATCGGTCACGGCATCGAAGACCACGCGCACCCGCGCGCCGATCTCGACCGAGTGCGGGTCGACCGAGTCGAGCGGCGCGCCCGCCTCGGTCACGAGATTGCCGACCAGCCGCACCGTCGGATCCTCTTCGAGTTCGACCAGGATCACGTTGTAGGGCGCGACGTCGCCGAACTGCGGCAGCAGAGGCGGGTGGGGCACGACGTACGACCAGATCGTCCCGCGGCCGGACACGGTCACCCACTCGGGCGCGCGATGATCGCCCCACGGGCTCGTCGACCGCGGCGGAAAGATCAGGCGGCCGGTGTCGACGCAGCGCTGCACGCGCAGCTCACCCGCCCGCGCACCTTCGAGGAAGGGCTCGGTCTCGCCTGCAATCGGCGGGAGCAGCAGCGCCTGCGGGTCCATGCTCATCCGCGTCTCCCCCTCACCCGCTCAACGCCGCAGGATGAGGGCGCTCGTCGGCACGCCCTCCCCCGCCGTCACGAGGCACGTCTCGGCGCCTTCGACCTGGTTGACCGACTCGCCGCGCAGCTGGCGCACGCCCTCGTTGATCAGGTTGAAGCCGTGCACGTACGCCTCGGAGAGCCCGCCCCCCGACGTGTTGATCGGTAGCCGCCCGCCGAGCTCGAGCGCACCGTCCTCGGTGAACGCCGCGCCCTCCCCCTGCTTGCAGAACCCGTAGCCCTCGAGCGAGAGCGGAATCAGCGGCGTGAACGCGTCGTAGATCTGCGCCACGTCGATGTCGGCCGCCTGCACGTCCGAGTTGCGATAGAGCGCCTGCGAGCACGCCCACGAAGGCCCCTTCAGCGGATCGTCGCACCAGTAGTTCGTCATCGTGTGCGACTGCGCGGTGAAGCCCTGCCCGAACGCATGGACGTACACGGGCTTCTGCCTCGTGTCCTTCGCGCGCTCCGCCGGCACGATCACGCACGCCAGCGCGCCATCGGTCTCGAGGCAGTTGTCGAAGAGGCAGAGCGGCTCGGAGATCCAGCGCGCGTTCATGTACTGCTCTCGGGTGAGCGTCTTCTCGTACATCATCGCGCGCGGGTTGTTGTTGGCCATCTTGCGCACGGCGAGCGCGACGTTGGCGAGGTGGTCGCGGGTCGCGCCGTACTCGTGCATGTAGCGTCGCATCAGCATCGCGATCTCGTCGACGGGCCTGAGCAGGCCGTAGGGCCGCGTCCACGCCGCCGGCGTCGAGAACTGGATCGCCGTGTTCGCCCAGATGCGCCCGCCCGAGCCGCGCTTGCGCGAGCGCCACACGACGCCCACGTTGCACTGACCGGCGGCGACCGCGAGCGCGAGCTGCCCGACACAGCCGGGCCCCGCGCCGCCGCCATACCCCACCTGTCCGAAGTACGTGACGTCGCCGGCACCGATGTTCTTGGCGATCTCGACCTCGTCGGTGCTCTCCATCGTGTACGACGAGAACCCGTCGACCTCGCTCGGCACGATGCCGGCGTCGTCGAGCGCGGCGAGGATCGCCTCGATGGCGAGCTCCTTCTCGCTGGGCTCGAGCTTCTTCGAGAAGGCGGTCTCACCCACTCCGACGATGGCGGTGCGATCCTTCAGCATCGGTCGCAACGTAGCAAGGCGAGCCGTCAGCGCCCCGCCGCCGGACCCGGCTCGTGCACCTCGAAGACCAGCGCTCGGTAGCCGTGACGCTCGACCTCGAGGGTGAGCTCGAAGCGCTGCCCCGGCGCAGGAGAGACTGCAAGCTCCGCGCCCCCACGCTCGGTGAGGTCGCGCTCGCCGGCCACGACCCATCTCACGCCGAGCCGGCGCAGCTCGAGCCCATCGCGCATGCCTTCGTGGTCCGCGATCGGCACCCATACCAGGCCCGAGTACCACGCCGTGCGGTTGCGCTCGGTCGCGATTCGATCGCCCGGCGTCGCCGCGTCGCGCACCCACTCGGCCGCCAGCCGCGCCGCGACGCCCTCGTCGCGGTGATCGCGCAGCGTCTTCGGCAGCGCGATCGCGATGCACGCGAGCACCAGCGCTACGGCGACGCGCACGTGTGAGCGCGCCGCTCCGCCGAGCCGCCGAGCGACCTGCTCGGCCAGCGCGAGCAGCCCCACGGCGGCATAGCCGAGCAGCACGACGGCGACGGGCAGTAGATGACGCCGGCTCAGGTAGCCGGCGGTCGTCAGCAGGCCGAAGGTCACCGCCCCGTAGAGCGACGCCGTCGTGATGAAGAAGAACGCGCGCCCCGACGGTGCGGCGCCGCTCCTCGCACTCACCACCACGCCGACCACGAGCAGCACCAACAGCTCGGGACGGATCGTCGATGCGAAGAGCGCGGCGAAACGCACCAGGGCCGAGGGGGAGGCCAGCCACGCGAGCCCGATGGCGATGGCGACGAGCCCGGCGACCATCGCGAGCCCCGGTCGCCAGTCGCGCAGCGCCGCGGGCGCGACCGCGCCACCCCTGCGCGCGATCATCACCCAGACGGCCCCCACCCCGAGCAGCACCACGCCGAGTCCGGCCCCGAGCGCGATCGGCTCGACCTGCTCGAGACCGAGCAGCACGGCGAGCGACTTCTTGCGCGTGAGCTGGAGCTCGCCCGACAGCACGTGGATGATCCGCATGTAGGGCAGCGCGAGCAGGGCGAAGCCACCGCAGAGCGAGGCGCCGACGAGCAGGGCGCGACCGGCACGCCGCCGCCCCTGCCACACGTCGCCCGCGAGCAGCACCGCCCCGACGATCAGGATGCCGACGCCCTCGGGCCGCGTGAGATACGCGAGCCCGGTCGCGGTGCCGGCCGCGAAGGCGGAGCCCGCCTCGCCGCGCGTGACCGAGCGCTGCATGCCCGCGAGCGCCAGCAGGAAGAGCGCGAGGTAGACCATGTCGCTCAACACGTCGGCCGAGCCGCGCACGGCGTAGGGGTGTGCGACGAGGAGCGCCGCCGCTGTGATTGCGACGCGCGCGCCGAAGAGCGGGCGGAGCAGCCACCACAGCAGCGGAATGCACGCGGTGCCCGCGGCCACCGACCACGCGACGCCCACCGCCTCTTCGTGCCCGGCCGAGCCGGGGGTCAGCCAGATGAGCATCGAGTAGAGCGGGTGGAACGGGTGCGCGAGCGCGCTGCCGAAGTCGCCTCGCGCCATGGCGCGCGCGAGCAGGATGAACGTGGGGCCATCGTCGAAGATCACGCGTGTGCGCGCAGCCACGCCCACACGCAGCCCGAGACCGGCGAGGGTGAGCAGCCCGAGGGCCAGCGCCTCGGCGCGCCGTGTCGGCTCCCGTGCCGCCTCGGAGTGCGCGGGCGACGAGCGATCAGGCGTCGACGAGGATGCGTCCACCGTGCGCCGCCTCGGCCCGCCGACTCAGCCCGAAGCCGAGAGGCTGCGGAAGCGACCGAGCAGGTCGCGCTCCTTCGAGCGCGCCGTCTCGAGATTCTCTTCCTTGATGTCGTCGAAGCCGCGCACGTGCTCGGGCAGGCTCGCCAGCTCGATGGCGACGTCGCGCGTGTCGGGGCCGAGGCCCGCGGCGATCGTGTCGACCAGCTGCTCGTAGTCGCGGATCAGCTGCTGCTCGAGGCGGCGATGCGCCATCAGCTGGGTCGGGTCGAGACGCGTGCCGCGCAGGAAGCGCAGCTTCGCCATGACGGCGAGCACGCGCATGAACCAACGGCCGAGCTTCAGCTTCACCGGCCGTCCGGTGAGCGGGCTGCGCGGCAGCATCTGCGGGGCCAGGTGGATATGCACCTGGTAGTCGCCTTCGAACTCCTCGGCGATCTGCGCGTCGAACGTGCCGTCGGTGTAGAGCCGCGCGACCTCGTACTCGTCCTTGTAGGCCATGACCTTGAAGGCGTAGCGGGCGACGGCCTCGGCGAGCGGTGTGTCGTCGAAGTGACGACGCTCGGCCGCAGCGGCCTTGTCGACGAGCGCGCGGTACCGGCGCGCGAGCCCCTCACCCTGGTACGCGACGAGATCCTTCGAGCGCGATGCGACGAGCTCGTCGAGGCTCTCGACGGACGCCTCGCCGTCGATCAGCGGCATGTCCCCGCGCCCGGCCGCCTCGAGCACCTTGTCGCGATCGTGGGCGGCGAGCCGTCCCCAGCGCAGTGCGCGCTTGTTCATCTCGACCGCGCGCCCGTTCAGCTCGATCGCGCGCTCGAGCGCGCCGAGCGAGACGGGAATCAGCCCGAGCTGCATCGCATAGCCGAGCATGAAGAGGTTCGAGGCGATCGCGTCGCCGAACAGCGAGGTGGCGAGCCGGGTCGCATCGAGTGCGTGCATGCCCCCGGGCCGGCACACACGGGCGACCGTGTCCTCCATGCCCTTCGACGAGAGGTCGAGGTCCGCGTTGGTCGCAAAGTCGGCCGTGGGTGCAACGTGGGTGTTCACCACGGCCGTCGTGCGCGCCGGCGACATGCGTCCCAGGCCGTCGATCGACGTCGTGACGACGATGTCGCAACCGAGCACGAGATCGGCGGCACCCGCGGCGATGCGCGTCGCGAAGAGGTCTTCGGCGCGCTCCGCGATGCGTACGTGGCTCGACACGGGCCCGTTCTTCTGGGCGAGCCCCGTCACGTCGAGCAGCGACGTGCCCTTGCCCTCGAGATGCGCCGCCATGCCGAGCAGTGCGCCGACGGTGATGACACCCGTGCCACCGATGCCCGCGACGAAGACGTTGAAGGGCTTCTCGCACGCGGCCGGCACCGGGTCGGGCAGGCCCGCGAACAGGCCGTCGTCACCGCTGCCCGTGGCCGCCCCGCCTGCCGCGCTGCGCTTCCGCAGCTTGCCGCCCGTCACCGTCACGAAGCTCGGGCAGTAGCCGAGCAGACACGAGTAGTCCTTGTTGCACGACGACTGGTTGATGCGGCGCTTGCGGCCATAGGGCGTCTCGACCGGCTCGATCGCGATGCAGTTGCTCTGCACGCTGCAGTCGCCACAGCCCTCGCAGACGCGCTGATTGATGACGACGCGCTCGTCGGGGTCGGGGAACTCTCCGCGCTTGCGGAGCCGCCGCGCCTCGGCAGCGCACGTCTGGTCGTAGATGATGGCCGTCACGCCGGGCGTCTCGCGCAGCTGCCGCTGCAGCCGGTCGAGCCCGTCACGATGATGCACCCGCACGTTCGACGGGATCGTGCCGTGGCGATACTTGCCGGGCTCGTTCGTGACGACGTCGACGCGCCCGACCCCTTCGGCGAGCAGCTGTCGCGCGACCTCGGGCGTGGTGACCTCGCCGGCCATCTCCTCGCCCTCGATCGGCTGGCCGCCGGTCATCGCCACCGCCCCGTTCAGCAGGATCTTGTACGTGATGTTCGCGCCCGCGGCGACGGCGGCGCGGATCGCGAGCAGGCCCGAGTGGAAATACGTGCCGTCGCCCATGTTCTGGAAGACGTGCTTCGTGTCGCTGAAGGGCGCGATCCCGATCCAGTTCGTGCCTTCGCCGCCCATCTGCGTCACCGCGAGCGTGTGGCGATCGGGCAGCCACACCGCCATGCCGTGACAGCCGATGCCGCCGAACGCCTCGCTGCCCTCGGGCACCTTCGTCGAGCGATTGTGCGGGCAGCCCGAGCAGAAGCTCGGCAGGCGCATGAGACCGCCGCCGCCCTGCACCGGCAGGCTCACGACCTCGCCGCCGCTGGGCCGCGAGAAGGCCTCGGCCCGGCGCTCGAGCCAGTCACCGAGCGCGTCCTTCAGCAGGCCCGGGGTCAGCTCGCCCGTCACCGGCAGCAGCGCCTGCCCCGCCTCGTCGCGCTTGCCGACGAGGCGCGGCCGCTCGGCCTCGTTGTAGAGCAGGTGCGCGAGCTGCTCCTCGATGATCGCCTTCTTCTCTTCGACGACGAAGAGCTCGTCGTGGCCGCGCGCGAACGCGAGCGCGCCCTCGGGCTCGAGCGGCCAGGGCATGCCGACCTTGTAGATCGAGAGCCCCATCTCGGCGGCGCGCGCTTCGTCGACACCGAGCTCTTCGAGGGCCTGGCGCACGTCGAGATAGGCCTTGCCGCTGGTCACGATGCCGAGCCGCCGCGCGGGCGCCTCGATCGCCACTCGATCGAGGCCATTGGCGCGGGCGTAGGCGCGCACCCGCTCGAGCTTCACGTGCAGCCGCTGCTCGACGGCGAGCGGCATGTTCGCCCAGGCAATGTTCACGCCACCCGGAATCGTCGGCGCGTCCTCGGGCAGCACCGGCTGCACGCGACCGGGTGAGACCTCGACCGAGGCCGAGCTCTCGACGGTGTCCGTCAGGCACTTGAAGCCCACCCAGCAGCCGCTGAAGCGCGACATCGCGATGCCGTGCAGACCGAAGTCGACGTAGTCCTGCACGTTGCTCGGGCTCAGCACGGGGATGCCGCAGTGGATCAGCGCGGGCTCGCTCTGGTGCGCGATCGACGACGACTTCGCGCCGGGGTCGTCGCCCATCAGCACGAGCACGCCCCCATGCTCGGCCGCGCCCATGTAGTTGCCGTGCTTGAGCGCGTCGCACGAGCGGTCGATGCCCGGGCCCTTGCCGTACCAGATGCCGATGACGCCCTGCTTCTTCGCGCCCTCCATCAGGTGGGCCTGCTGGCTGCCCCAGACGGCGGTGGCGGCGAGGTCTTCGTTGAGACCCGGCTCGAAGCGGATCTCGTGCGCCTCGAGGAAGTCCTTCGCCTGCCAGAGGTTCATGTCGAAGATGCCGAGCGGCGAGCCGCGATAGCCCGAGATGAAGCCCGCCGTGTCGAGCCCTGCGGCCTGATCTCGCTCGCGCTGCATGAGCGGGATCCGCACGAGCGCCTGGTTGCCCGTCAGGAAGACCCGCCCCTCGCGGACGCGATAGCGGTCGTCGAGCTCATAGGCGCGATCGAAGGGGACGGCGGACTCGGCGGACAAGGCCTGGCAGCTCCTGGGTGTTCGACTCGGGCCGGAGGCGGCCGTCGAGCGAGACAACGTCCGCGGCGCCGGGCGCGCAGCGCGAGCGGGCGGGCGGGCGGGACGCGCGCCCGTCTCGGGTGAAACGCGTTCCAGTGCGCGCCACGGTAGCGAATCCGGTCCTGGGGGGCGCACGCGGAAAGCCGCACCGCGGCCGAGAAACCTCAGTGACGACGCAAGGGTTCGCCATGCGCACAGGGCCGTGGTACCTGAATCGCTCCGGGAAACGCGAAGGCTCGTGGGAAAGGACGGACTCATGAAGATCGGCGTCACGATGCACGCCACCGACAAGGCGATGCCGGCCAGCGCCAGGAGCGAC
>CAYYSY010000139.1:0-21249 GCA_964474355.1 uncultured Spirochaetaceae bacterium
CCTGAATCTACTCACGAAAGGGTCCGAGCGCCACTGCACCCAGCAGCTCGGTCAGACGCCCGAGGAGCACCGCGAGCGGATCGCCGGGACGATCCGTTACGCGCGCCGCAAACGCCTCACGGTGAACGTCTATCTCGAGGACTGGTCGAGCGGCGTGCGCGACAGCTTCGACTACGTGTTCGCCATGGTGCAGCTGCTGCGCGAGCTGCGGGTCACACGGATCTACCTGCCCGACACCCTCGGCACGTTCTCGCCCGCCGAAGTCGACCGCTACTTCGGCCTGATGACCGCGACGTGGCCGGCCGTCGACTTCGAGTACCACGGCCACAACGACTACGGGCTCGCCACCGCCAACTGCCTCGCGGCCGTGCGCGCCGGCGCCCGCGGGGTGCACACCAGCGTCAACGGGATGGGGGAGCGCGCGGGCAACAGCTCGCTCTCCGAGGTCGTCACGGCGATCCACGATCACAGCGAGCACCGCACAGCCGTGAACGAAACCCGGCTGGCCGCGGTCTCACAGCTCGTGGAGACCTTCAGCGGAAAGGACGTGGCGGCGAACACCCCGATCGTGGGGCGGGACGTCTTCACGCAGACGGCGGGCATCCACGCCGACGGTGACGCCAAGGGCGACCTCTACGGCACGCACCTCGCGCCCGCGCGCTTCGGCCGCGCGCGTCGCTACGCGCTCGGCAAGCTCTCGGGAAAGGCGTCGGTCGACCACAATCTGAAGGCGCTCGGCATCGAGCTCTCGGACGCCGAGCGCGACCAGGTGCTCGCCCGCGTGATCGAGCTCGGCGACAAGAAGCACACCGTGACGCCCGAGGATCTCCCCTTCATCATCGCCGACGTCGTGATGACGCCGACCGAGCACATCGTGCGCATCGACGACTGGAAGGTCGAGACGAGCCGCGGCGAAGCGCCCACGGCCTCCGTGAGCGTCGCCTTCCAGGGCACCATCGAGAAGGCCGAGGCCACGGGCGATGGCGGCTACGACGCGTTCATGAACGCAGTGAAGAAGGCCGCGAAGGTGTTCGACCTGCCGGTGCCGCGCCTGGCCGACTATCGCGTGCGGATCCCGCCCGGCGGCCGCACCGGCGCGCTCGTCGAGGCGCAGATCGCCTGGGTCGCCAAGCCCTCGGCATCGAAGGCGCCGACCCAGGACACAGAGACGTTCTTCACCCTCGGCGTCGACTCCGATCAGATGGCGGCTGCGGTCATCGCGACCGAGAAGATGCTGAACGCGATCGCGCCGAACGTCTCCCGCAAGGACGCGGGGAGCACGACGCGACCCGCGAAGAAGTCGAAGCGGACCCGGAAGACACCGGGCCCCAAGCGACGCTGAGATGACGCGCCGGCACGGCACGGCGCGCGGCCGATCCGCGCCTCGACGTTCTCTCCTCTCGAGCTCGACCTCGACGCTGACGCTGCTCGCGCTCGCCGCCTTCGTCGCTGCGAGCGCCCCGGGCTGCACCAACTTCAAGAAGCGCAAGCTCGAGACCGAGTACGGCCCGACCGAGAGCGTGGTCGAGGTCGTCGCCGTGCTGCGGCGCCACATTCCCGACGACACCTACCGGTTCCCGCCCGCCACCGACTTCACGGGCCGCAACGTCTACCGCTCGTCGCTGCTTCGGCTCGAGAGCCTCGAGCGCGTGCACGCCGACGCGATCCGGTCGGGCTACATGGACCCCGTGATCGCCTTCGCCAAGGGCCGCGCACTCGAACGGCTCCGGGCCTTCGATCTCGCCGCCGAGCACTATCGCCGCGCCGCCGAGTTCGAGGGTGATCTGCGCGAGCCCGCACGGCAGGGCGCGAGCGTCTGCGAGCGCATCGCCGAGGCGACGAAGATCGGCCTCGAGCTCCAGAACCCGCTCGACCCGGGCGGCGACGATCAGCTGCGCACGTCCGAGCCCGAGGCCGTCATCGCCGATCTCGAGGAGCGGATCGCGCTGCTCGGCCTCCTGCTGCCCGAGGTCTCGGGCACCCACTACTCGTACGTCGTGAAGGAGGAGATCGAGCGCGCCGACGAGATTCGCGCGAGCTACTTCGTCGAGATGCGCTTCGCGCTGCCCGACGGTCAGGTGCGCGCGCTGTCCGAGCTGCAGCGGGTGGCGAGTCGGCATCAGCCGAGCAAGAACCGTCTACGGCACATCCTCAAGCTCGCGACGTTCTACGACACCCTCGCGCACGAGTACGTGCGCGCGATCCCGCCCGAGAGCCTCGAGTTCGATCCCGCCACGTTCCAGGAGATCATCGACCCGGCCTCGCAGCTCTATCAGGCCGTGGCCAGCCAGGACGGAACGCCCGAGAAGCTCGAGGCCCAGCGGCGCCTCGAGGCCTTCCTCGCGTTCACGCTCCAGGTCGACCAGGATCGGTTCACGCAATGATGGCGCGCACACGACGAAGGCGGCCGACGATCTACGAAGCGCGGCCGCTCATCGCAGCGTCGCTCGCGCTCGCGGTGATCGCCGGAGGCACGGGCTGCGCGAACAAGACCCCGCCGGTCGGCAACGACGTGCTGCTCCCGCTCACGAGCCCGGTGCGCTGGGGCCCCGAGCCGTCCGACCTCCACGCGGCCCGTCTGGCCGAGGCGGCGCTCGCCGGCAACGCGGCCGTCACGAAGGAGGCGCTCGCCGACCTTCGCGCGTCGGACGACAGCCACATGACGAAGGGGCTGCCCGCGCTGGGGCAGGATCTCGCGAACGCCACTCTCGACGATCCCATCGCATACCGGAAGGCCGCGAAGGAGCTGAAGGGCGAGCAGGGCATCGATCACGCGCTGAAGGCGCGCCTCGACCAGACGATCGCGAACGACGCGCTGCGCCTCGCCAAGAAGCGGCGGCGTGACACCTGGGAGCACTACTGGGCCCGCACCTTCAACGCGGTGTCCGAGCCGGTCGGCCGGGCGCTCATGACGGGCGCCGTCACGGCGCCCTTCACGATGGCCCAGAGCAGCGCGCACTATCTCGCGAGCTTCTCGAACGACGAGGCGATCTCGCCGACCCATCGCCAGGCGCTGGTGCTGCATCGCGAATACATCGCGCATCATCCCGACGCCGAGGACGCCGACAAGATCGAGCGGCAGATCGAGAAGGCCGAGCACAAGCTCGACGTCACCTTGCAGCGACGCCGGCTGAAGGCCGCGCGCCGGTATTTCGGTGCCAGCCAGTACCGCGCCGCGAAGGTCTCTGCCGAGCGCGCCCTGCTCCACGGAGAGAGCAAGAAGGCCGAGCGCATCATCGAGGAGTCCGAGGCCGCGATCGCGTTCGAGCATGCGCGGCTGGCCGAGAGCCTCGCTGCCCACGCGGGCGCCGCCGATGCTCCGGCGAATGACGATGCGGCACGCCTCGCAGCCGCGCTGCTCTCGTCGACCGGGGAGCCCCTCCGCGTCAGCCGACTTCGCATGCTGGGGATCGACCGCAACGGCCCCCTCGGCCCCGAGCTCGAGTTCGCGGAGGCCGTCGCCCGCGTCGAGAGCGGCTTCGAGGACGCCGGGCGTGAGCGCTTCGACCAGATCGCTCGCCACGACCCCGATGAAGACCCGATGGCGCGTCATGCCGCATGGCTCACCCAGAGTACACGCGAGGATCCGTACCTCGCGTTCCGGCGCCTGAAGAGCAGCCAGAGCTGGGCGCTCTTCCGCTACCGCCTCCTCGCCGACTGGACCAAGGGCACCCGCTACCCGAATCTGCCCAAGCCGGTCGCGTATCTCATCGAGAGCCCCGGCGTCGCGCAGACGGTCGCCACGACACCGATCCGGCTGATCTTCGGTGCGTGGAACGATCACCCCGACTTCGACCAGCCAACCGCCGTGGCGGCCTACCGCTATCTCGGCCTCGAGCCCTCGGGCGAGCACCGGCGCGAGGTGCTCGAGTGGCTCGTCGACTACGAGCAGGGGCGCGGCAACGCGGTGGCAGCGCTCCGCAACGCCGACTTCATCGAGTACTTCGAGCCCGAGCGGCGCGAGAAGCTGCTGGAGGAGGCGTCCGAGCAAGCGCTCGCCGGGGCGACGCGCATCCGCCGCGTCGACGAGCAGCAGCGCGTGCTTCGCGAGGTCGCGCGCCAGTTCCCCGACACCGACGCCGGCAACGCCGCCGGCACCCTGGCCCGGGAGCAGGCCCTGGACCACAGCCCCCAGCGCATCCGAGTCACCAAGAGCTTCTTCGAGGCGAACCCGCGCGTCGCCGGCGAAGACGGACTCGGGCTACGCCCCGAGCTGCTGAACGAGCGCACCGAAGACGGCGAGCTCCATCCCGAAGGCGTCACCTTCCTCGGCGGGCAGCGCATCATGATCGCGCTCCTCGATGAAGACGGAGACGAGGACGCCGAGCCGGCCTACGTGTTCCGCACCGTCTCGCAGCGGCGCATCGGCCGGACGGCCGCGCTGATCGACACGACGGCGCGCAAGAACCAGCTGATCGACCCCGACGAGCAGCTCGGCTCCGACGGCGACCGCGACCAGTACATCGAGCGCGCTGCCCTCGGCCTCACGAGCGACGTGGACGACCGGCCGAGCGCGCGCTCCACCTACGTCTACCGCAGCATGCGCGAGCGCTACGGCATGGTGCGCTCGCGCGAATCGGCGCTGCCCGTCGACCTCGTCTTCCAGGGCAACTTCACCGACCTCTCCCTCAACGCGTTCCCGCGCTGGCGGCCCCCGAAGAAGACACCCGACTCGTTCCTGTACGAGTAGTGGCGCGCGCTCCGGAGCCTCAGCCGGGCGAATGGAGCCTCAGCCCGACGGTTAGAGCCTCAGCCCGACGGATGGAGCCTCAGCCGGCCGGCCGGCTCGCCCGATCGAGCAGCTCGATGGGATGCACCACCTCTGCGGCATTGCCCCGACCGCGCAGCCCCGCCTCGATCTGCATCATGCATCCCGGGTTGCCCGTGGCGACGGTGTCGGGGGCGCAGGCCTCGAGCGCATCGAGCTTGGGCGCGAGCACCTGCTGGCTGGTCTCGGGATGCGTGATGCCATAGGTGCCGGCCGCGCCGCAGCACGCGGCCGGGTCGTCGTGCTCGACGAGCTCCAGGCCGGGAATCGCAGCGAGCAGTCGGCGCGGCGCGTCGGCGACCCCCTGACCGTGCACGAGATGACACGGATCGTCGTAGCAGACCCGGCCCGCGACCTCGCGCAGCGGCGTGCGCAGCCCCGCCTCGTCGAGCCACTCGCAGACGTCGCGCACCGGCGGCAGCCCGGTGAGCTCGTCTTCGGCCAGCCAGTGGCGGAGATCACGCAGCGCTGCGCCGCAGCCTGCAGAGTTCACCACGACTGCGTCGGCGCCGAGATCGCGCCATGCCGCGAGGTTCGCGCGCGCGAGATCTCGCGCTGTGTCCAGATCGCCGGCGTGGGCCTGCAGCGCGCCGCAGCAGCCCTGCTCCCTCGGTGCGAGCACCTCGAAGCCCTCGCGGGCGAGCACGTCGACGGTCGCGCGATTCACCGCACCGAACACCTCGCGCATGACGCAGCCCTCGAGCACGACCACGGTGCCGCGCTGCTCGCCCTCCGCCGGCGTGCGCTCCGGCAGCGGCGCCCGCTCGGCGCGCGGGGGCACACGGGGTGCTGCCTGCGCCGCCACCGCCAGCCTGCGCGGCAAGAGTGGACGCGCGAGGCGGTCGAGACCGAGGCGCTGTACGAGCCGCAGCAGCGTGAAGAACGTCCGCCGCGCGCCGGCACGCGCCACGATTCGCGCCAGCAGCCAGCGCTCACCGGCGCTCGATGCACCGCGCCGAGCCCCCGTCCGGACGAGCGCTGCCCGCGCGTGCTCGAGCATCGCGCCGTACTCGACGCCGGACGGACACGCGGTCTCGCACGTGCGGCAGCCGAGACAGAAGTACAGCTCGTCCGCCACGGCCGGGCCGGGCTCGACGCGCCCCTCGGCGATGCCGCGCATGAGGTAGACGCGGCCTCGCGGCGACGACCCCTCGCGGCCGGTGAGCCGGTAGGTCGGACACACGTTCAGGCAAAGGCCGCAGTGCACGCAGTCGAGGCTCTGGCCGTAGACGTTCGCTTCGAGCAGGCTCGCCAGGCTCGGTGCATCGGGTCCGGACACGCTCAGCCTCCCACCGGAATACGACCTGGATTCAAGACGAGATTCGGATCGAAGGACTGCTTCAAGGCGTCGAAGAGCGCCGCTTCGGCGCTCGCCTCGGACGCATCCGCCGTCGTCGGCTCGGGCCACGGCATGCCGCGGCGGTGGAAGACGATCGGACCACCGAGGCTGCGACCCTGGCCCTCGAGCCGCGCCATCACCCGCTCGGCCACGTCGGCCTGCGACGACCCGAGGGCGACCTCGACGACGCCCGGGTCGGGATGCGCCGCGACCGAGAGCCCATCCTGCCGAAAGAGGTGAAGCGCTTCTTCGAGCCGCGTGGGCAGCACGCCCGCCCGCGCGTGCACCACCGCACCGCCATGAGCCACTGGGACGCTTCCCACCGCATCGGCCGAGAAGACCCGCTGCGTGGCGTGGGCCTCGCGCTCGAGCGTGGCCGCGTCGCGCGCGCAGACCGCCTCGCTGCCGGCGAGCTCGACGGCGAGGACCCACGCGGCGCCGCGGTCGACGAGGCCCGAGGCGCGCTCGGCGAGATCGCCGGAGACGAGCGTCGCCATGCGCGCCGACGGCAGCCGCGCTGCAAGCCGCGCAGCCGCACACGCGGGCTCGAGCTCGTCGAAGCGCGCCGCGAGCGTGCGCGTCGCCTCGGGACGCGGTCGCAGCCTGAGCCACGCCGACGCGATGACGCCGAGACACCCCTGCGCGCCCACGTGCAGCTTGGCGAGGTCGTAGCCGGTCACGTTCTTCACGACGCGCCCGCCGCAGCGCGCGCGCGTACCGTCGGCGAGGACGACCTCGAGGCCCAGTACCTGCCGCCGCACTCGCCCATAGGCCACACGGCGCGGGCCCTCGGTGGCGGTCGCGAGCACGCCGCCCACCGTCGCGTCCTCGCCCGGCGCATCGAGGGGCAGCTCCCAGAGCGTACCCTGGAGCGCATCGAGCACGTCGAGCAGCTTCGTGCCGGCGCCGACCTCGATGACGCCCTCTTCCTCTTCGAAGCAGAGCACGCCCGCGAGGCCACGGGTCGAGAGCATCACCTTCGCGTCGGGGCAGGGCCGGCCATCGTCGACCCGCGTGCCCCCGCCCACGATCAGCGCGCCGATGCCCGCCGCGTCCAGCGCCGCGAGCGCGTTCGAGAGTGCCTCGACGTCGGGCGGCTCGACGTGCCACTCGAGCGATGCCCCGGCGCGCTCGACCGGCGGATCGAGCGCGAAGACGTGCTCGGCGCCGATCGCGCGGCGAAGCAGCTCGCCGGCGTCCATCGCGTCACTCGCGCCCCTGACCTCCGACCCCTCTTCCGTCACTCGAAGGGCACCTCGTCCGTGGCGGTCGCCTCGTCTTCGAATGGCACCCGGTCGTAGCCGCGCGCCTTCGGGTTCGCCTCGGCGCAGAAGCGTGTCGTCGGGATCAGCTTGCCCGGGTTGAATCGACGCCCCGGATCGAGCGCCTCGCGCAGCCGCAGCATGGCCGCGAGATCGTCATCGCTGAAGACCATGCCCATGTAGTCGCGCTTCTCGGTGCCCACGCCGTGCTCGCCGGTGATGACACCCCCCACGTCGACGCAGAGCTGCAGGATCTCCTCGCCGGCGGCGACGACCCGCGCGAGCTCGCCTTTGTCGCGGCGATCGAAGCTGATGTTCGGGTGCAGGTTGCCGTCGCCCGCGTGGAAGACGTTCGAGAGCTTGAGGCCATGTCGGTCGCCGATCTCGCACACGGCAGCCAGCACCTCGGGTAGCTTCTTTCGCGGCACCACGGCGTCGTGCACGTAGAGATCGGGGGCGAGGCGGCCCATCGCACCGAACGCGCCCTTGCGCGCCTTCCAGAACTGCGCGCGCTCGGCGTCGTTGCGCGCACGCTCGAAGGCGTGGGCGCCGGCCTCGCGGGCGAGCTCGGCGATCCGCTCCGTATGGGCCTCGAGCTCGCAGTCCGCGCCGTCGAGCTCGATGATCAGCACCGCGCCTGCGTCGCGCGGCAGACCCGCCTTGTAGACGCTCGACTCGACCGCCTCGATCGTGCGCCGGTCGAGGATCTCGAGCGCGGCGGGCACGAGCCCCGAGAGCGTGATCGCGCCGACGCAGCGGCACGCACTCACCACGTCGGGAAAGATCGCGAGCAGCGTCTCGATCGCTTCGGGCACGGGGGTCAGCTCGACGGTCACCTCGGTCACGATGCAGAGGGTGCCCTCACTGCCGACGACGACGCCGACGAGATCGAGGCCGAGACCGGGCCCGACCTTCGAGCCGATCCTGATGACGGCGCCGTCCGGCCGCACGAGCTCGAGCGCACGCACGTGATCGGTTGTGGTGCCGTATTTCAGTGTATGGGGCCCGCCCGAGTTCTCGGCGACGTTGCCGCCGATCGTGCATGCGAGCTGGCTCGACGGGTCGGGGGCGTAGAAGAGGCCGTGCTCGGCGATGGCCTTCGAGAGATCGGCGTTCACGAGCCCGGGCTGCACCACGGCGACGCGGTTCTCCACGTCGATCTCGACGATCGCCTTCATGCGCGCGAGCGAGACGACGATGCCGCCTTCGACGGGATGCGCGCCGCCCGAGAGCCCGGTGCCTGCGCCGCGCGGCACCACCGGGACGTCGTGCTCGGCGCAGAGCGCGACGACGCGCGACACCTCGTCGGTCGAGGCGGGCAGCACGACGACCTCCGGCCGTACGGTGTCGAGGGTGAGCCCGTCGCACTCGTAGACGAAGAGCTCCTCGGCGGAAGTCAGGCAGTGCTCGCGGCCGACGATCCCGGCGAGCCCGCGCACGAACGCATCCGCGAGGGGCGCGCGCGGCGCTTCATCGTCGTTCGTTGCGGGGTCGGGGGAGGCGTCGAGTGCGGTCGCCATGGAGGGGTCCGGGCTCCTGGAACAGGACACCTGGCATCAGGCCAGGCCCAGGCGCTCCATGTCGTTCTCGTCGAGCCCGAGGTAGTGGCCGATCTCGTGGCGCACGGTGATCTGGATCTGCTCGACGAGCTCGTCCCGGTCACGGCAGATGCGCTCGAGGTTCTTCTTGTAGATCACGACGCGGTCGAGGGCGGGAACCGTCTCGGTCACCTGGGCCTCGGTGCGCGGCACGCCGACGAAGATACCGAGGATCTGGGGCGAGACCCGCTCGACCTCGACGAGGTGGCGGTCGGGATGGTTCTCCACGATCACCGGCACATCGGCGATGTACTCGCGCACCGAGCGCGGCAAGTTGTCGAGCGCGTCGGCGACCGCCTGCCGGAAGTCGTCGTCCGAGACGGCGGTCGGCATCGGATACTGACCCGGGTCGAGCGCGTTGGCACGCTCGAAGGCGCCCTCGGCGAAGTCGCGCAGCGTCTTGCGCTCGGCCTCGATGTCGTCGCGCGGGCGGCCATCGCCCGGGGCGTCGTCGGGTTCGGCGCAGCCGATCCGGTCGAGCACCAGCGCCAGGCTGTAGAGGATGTGCGGCGCCTCGGGGTCCATCGCCGCGGCCTGCTCGAGCACCTTGCGGGCCTCGTCGAAGCGGCCCATCTCGAAGAGGATATGGCCCTCGAAGGCGGCGTAGGCCGGCTGATCGCCGATCGACTTGATCGCGCGGCGCACGAGGAAGAGCGCCCCCTCGAGATCGTCGCGGAAGAACATCGCCTTGCTCTTGAGATAGTAGAGCTCGGCCTGGAAGGACTTGTCGAGGCGGGGAAACTCGGGGCGGCCCGCAAGCAGCTCGTCGCAGTGGTGGAGGGCGGTCTCGAACTCGCCGAACTCCTCGACCAGCAGCTCGATGCGGTTCAGATGGGCGGCGCTGAACTTGGGGTCGGCCGTGGTGGCGCGGCCGAACTCGTAGAGGGCCTCGTCGAGGCGCCCCTCGTCCCAGAGGATCTCACCCCGGCCGTTGTGGGCCTCGGCGCCTGCGGGATGGGCCTTCAGCGCCTCGTCGAGCCAGGCCAGGGCCTCGTCGATCCGGCCGCCGTGCGAGGCCTCCATCGCCTGATCGAGGCAGTCCCAGTATCGGTCCTTGTCGTTCTTCATCCTGCCGGGCCCCAATCGCGGGCATCGTAGCAGAATCAACGGGTTGCAGCGCTGAAGAGACGCCGTGGGCGTCTCGAGAGAGCGCTCATTGAGCCGTTCGGGGCACCCCTGGAGCCAGCTGCAGATCGCGGATGTCGCGCTCCGACTCGCGCGTCGACCAGATCGCGGCGAACACGTTGACGCCCGCGTAGCGGTCGCCCCGGCCGGGCGCGCCGAAGTCGTCCGGACGCCCCTGGGGCCCGCGGTCGACCTCCTCGGTGCCGGCCCAGATGCGCAGGAAGTGCGTCTCGCCCGCACGCGCCGTGAAGGGAACCGACGACCAGCCGCGGGAGACGCTGCCGAAGAGAGGCAGCGAGAGCGCCAGCGTTCGGCCGCCTGGCCGGACGACCAACGGGGCATACTCACCGTTGCGCAGCTCGAACTGGTCCCGACCCTGCAGCCTCACACGCACGGATCCGACGCCGTTGACGCGGTCGATCCGATAGACATAGACGAGGGCATGCCCCGGCTCTGGTGGCGGGGCGGGTGTGAACGTCGGTCCCTTCGGTGTGTTCGCAGCGCAGGAAGATCCGACGGCCGCGAAGGCAGCCACCAGCGCGAGCCACAGGGAAGGGGAGAAACGTCGCTGTGCAGGTCGGGTGGGAGCGGACATGGCGTGCGGCGGACGATGACCCGTGCGCCGGCCCGGCGCAACGACGTGCGGCGCGCCTCCCGCGCACCCACTCGGCGAAACGACGTGCGGCGCGCCTCCCGAGCACCCACTCGGCGAAACGACGCGCGACGCGCCTCCCCACCGCGGGCGGACGCTCGAGGCCGGCGGACAGCGCGTCTGGGCGCGCGCGTTCGTACGCCTCCACGATCGCGCTCATCGTGCTCGTCACGTTGCTCCCGGCACTGGCCACGGCGGACGAGGTGCGGGTGAAGCGCATTCGCTTCGAAGGCGTGGAGTCGATCCGCAAGAGAGTGCTGCTCGATCACATGTTGACGCGCGAGCGCAAGCGACTTCGCTTCTGGCGGAAGCGCCCCGAGTGGTCCGTCGGCGTCTTCCAGGAAGACATCCTCCGAATCAAGCAGATCTATCGGGACCATGGCTACTACGAGGCGGTCGTGGAGGGCGCCTTCGAAGAGCGCGACGAAGGCCGCCAGGTCGTCGTCACGATCCGGGTGGAGGAGGGCGAGCCGGTCCGGCTCACCTCGCTGTCGCTCGAGCTCGGGCCCGGCGCCCCCATCGCCGCAGCCGAGCTCGCCGCCAGCCTGCCGCTCCGCGAGGGCGACGTGTTCTCGATCCACGGCTACCACGTGGCGCGCACGGCAGCGCTCGAGAAGCTCGCCGAGCTCGGACACCCGGCGGCGACGCTCGGCGGCGGCGCCGAGGTCATCGTCGAGTCGCGGTCGGCGGAGGTCGAATGGCGCATCGCACCCGGGTCGCCGGTCTCGTTCGGTGCGGTCCGCGTCGAGGGACTCGAACGCGTCGACGAGAAGATCGTCCGACGAGAGATCGCGATCGTCGAGGGCGAACGCTACTCGCCCGAAGCGCTCCGCAGGACGCGCAACCGCCTGCTCCGGTCACGGCTCTTCCGCTACGTGGCGATCCAGCCCGAGGCGCCAGCCACGACCGCATCGGAAGGCGATACGCCAACATCGGAGGACGAAGCCGCGTCGGCCATCGCCGATGCGGCGACGGCAGAGACCGTCGACCCGGGCCGCGGCGAGGCGGAGCCCGCCGCCGCGGAGACGTGGCCCATCGTCTTGACGCTCGAGGAGCGCCCACCCCGCTCGATCGCGATCGGCGCGGGCTGGGCCTCGGGGCAGGGACCCCGGGGCAGCGTCCGCTGGACGCACCGCAACTTCCTGGGTGGCGCGCGCCGGCTCAGCGTCGGGGCGAGCGGCTCGCCGATCGAGCAGCAGGCGAACGTCCGGCTGCAGCAGCCCTACCTCTTCGAAACGAAGGCCACGTTGGTGGCCGACAGTCTATGGCGTCGGCGGAGCCGCGACTCCTATGACTGGAACACGATCGAGTTCAACGTCGGACCGCGCTGGACATTCGGACGCCGCTGGGTGCTCGAGACGGGCTACCGCTTCGGGTGGACCAACATCACGAACATCAAGAACGAATCGAACGAGGTGCTCCGCGCCCAGACACGGTCGGGCCTGCTGAGCGGCTTCGGTGTGCGCGCCCGCCATGCGCGCCTCGATCGCACGACCGACCCACGGGCTGGAACATGGCTGCAGGTCGGCATCTACACGAACCTGCAGGCGCTGGGCTCCGACTTCGACTGGATGCGCTACGAGGCCGAGGCACGCGGCTATCTGCCACTCGGACCGACGGTGGCGGCCTTTCGTGCGCGCTATCGGGTGATCGACCCGCTCCGCTCGACGCAGGCCGACGGTGTTCCGCTCGGCGAGCGGCTCTTCCTCGGTGGACCGCACACCGGACGCGGCTTTCCCTTCGAGAAGCTCGGCCCGCTCGAGGATGGGGGCGACCCCATCGGCGGCGTCACGAGCCTGCTGCTCAGCGCCGAGTGGCGCGTGCCCGTGTGGGGACCCGTCACGCTCGTCGGCTTCGTGGACGCGGGGCAGGTGTCGCTCGAGCCGTTCGGCTTCGAGACGGACGACATCGGCATCGGCACCGGAGCCGGGTTGGCGTTCAGTACGCCAATCGGGCCGGTGGCCTTCCATCTCGCGTATCCCGTGCGACCGCTCGAGGTGTCGCAGCACCTGCGCTTCGCGATCACGATCGGACACAGCTTCTGATGCGCCACGTCGTTCTCGCCCTCGCCGCCACGCTCTCGGCCGTGATCCTCGCGGCGGGGGGGCTCGCCGTGCTCGTGCTCACGACCGGCGAGCCGCGGCCGCTCACGATCGCGGCGACCGAGTGGGCGATCTCGAGCGCCGTCGGAGCGCCGGTCCGCATCGGCGGAAGCAGCGGATCGCCGCTCTTCGGGCTCGAGCTCACCGACGTCGAGATCGCGCCCGAGACCTCGGAGCGCTTCGAGATCGAGCGGATCCGCATCGAGATCGACTCCATCTCTCCGTTCGAACGCGATTTCGGCGTGCGGCGGCTGAGCGTCGCCGGGCTGCGGATCGATGGCCGGCGCGAACTGAATGGACGCTGGCGATGGGCCGCTGGCGAGATCGATCTGGACGCGCAGCGCCCCGAGCCCGTCGAGCCGGCGGAGCCCGACGTCCGCGTCCGGGTGCGCGAGCTGACGCTCGAGGACGCGCGGCTGCACCTCGTGTGGGTGCGCGAGGGGGAGCCGGATCGGACCCTCGAGGCCCGGCTCGACGCGACGGTGCGGCGCGCCGAGTGGCCCCTCGAGGCGCGGCTCGACCGGCTGCCCGCCAGCGAGCTCCGGCTCTCCGAGATCCGGGCCAGCACGGGCGCGATCGCGGTGGATCGCGGCGCCATCGAGATCCGGCTCGTCCAGGGACAGCTCGAGCTGACCGCGAGCGACCTCGCGGGACCGTGGGGCGCCGTTCCATCCGCGCGCGCCACGTTCGAGGTCGAGGGCACCACCGAGGCGCCGGCCCTCGGCGGCGCCGGCGGCGAGCTTCACTTCGCCGGCCTCGATCCGGCGCCGCTCGCTGGCTTCGACCTGGCTGCCTCGAATCTGGCGGGTCGCGCCGAATTTGCCTGGGACGGATCACGCCTCGCGCTCGAAGCCACCCTCGACCGTTCCATCGCAGCCGGCATCGCCATCGAGCGTGGCGCAGCGCGCGGCACCCTGTGGCGCGAGGGCGACGGGCTTCGCTTCGAGCTCGAGAGCGCGAGCGTGCAGAGCGCGATCGGAACGCTCGAAGCGAGCGCATCGGGCGACCACGAGGGCGTGCGCGAAGGCGTGATCCACGCGCTGGTCACCGATCTCGGCGACTGGCCCCCCGCGGCGCGCCCGGCCTGGCTCGAAGCGGGACGCGCGTCGCTCGACGGCCGTTGGCACGGCGCGTGGGCCTCTCCCTCGGGCACGTTCGATCTGCGACTCGACGAGGTGCGCGTCGCCGACGTCGGCGTACGTACCGCCCGCATGCGCGCCGAGCTGATCGACCTCGGGCGGCTTCGCGTGCACGCGCTCGACGTCACGCTCGCCGAGGGGCCGGCCGCGCGGATCGTCGCCACAGATCCGTTCACGATCGCGTGGCCGGGCGACGCGATCGCGATCGACGATGCCCGGCTCGACCTCACGGCGAGGAGCGATGACGCTGCCGCCGAGCTGGTCGCAGCCGGACGCATCGGCGTGCACGGAACGGTCTCGGCCGACGCCTTTGATCGACTCCGTGTCACCGCTCAAGGGCTCGACCTCATCGCGCTCCCGCTCGACCCTGCCGGCCGCTTCGCACCGGGCGGACGGCTGGACGGCTCGCTCACCGTCGACGGACCGCGGCGCGCGCCTCTCCTCACCGGCCACATCGACTGGTCCTCGCCCCGGCTCGGCGAAATCAGCGCGGAGCGCGTGCGGCTCGAGCTCGAGCCATTGCCCGACGCCCGACGGCAGCAGGCATCGCTCGCGCTCGCGGCACGGGGCGTGCCGGCCCTCGAGGCGCGCGGATCGTTCTCGACGCGCGATCTGTTCGACGCACCGGCACGCCTGCTCGACGACGACTCACTCGAGGTCGACGTCACACTGCACGAGGTCGACGCTGCTGCCTTCGCAGCGCTCGTCGCCATGCCCGAGCCGGCACCCTCGGGCCGCCTGACCGGCCAGGCCCGGCTGCGCGGCCCGCTCCGCCTCCCGCTGATCGACGGCCGGCTCTCGGGCCGGGCGATCGTCTGGCGGCAGCTGCCCGCGAGCGACCTCGAGCTCCGTGTCGACGCCGCCGACCCGACCGGCCGGGCGGTGCTCGACCTGGCACTGCAGCAGGCGGAGCACGCGCCGCTCAGCCTCCACTTCGAGACCGCCGACCGCATGCGCCTCGCGGCGCCGCGGGTGCTCGCGCGCGAGCCGGGCAGCACGCTCTCGCTCCGACTCGATCGCCTCGACCTCGCCTGGCTCGACGCCTTCACCGAGTCCCTCGGCTTCACGACTCAGGGGCGCGCGGACGGCGAGGTCCGGTTCGAGAGCGGCGAGGTGCCCACGGCCGATGGCGAGCTGCAGGTCGACGGGCTGGCGCTCAGCGGACCCGGTCTGCCCTTCGACGTGGGCCCGATCCCGGCCCGATTCGAGTTCGCGGAGCACGTCGCCCGGTCGACGGAGCTGCGCCTGAGCTCGAGGCGCGGCGACGCGGGGCTGCGCGGACAGATCTCGTGGCACGATCCTGCGGAGCCGATGCTGCAGCTCCGGGCCCGGGCCACCGACTTCGCGATCGACGTGCCGGGCATCATCTACGGCCGCGTCGACGGGGACGCGGTCGTCGAGGGGCCCGTCATGGCACTCGATGCCCGGGGCGAGTTCGCGCTGCACCACACGAGGATCGATCTCCCCGACCCTCAGGATCCGATCCTGGCGGAGATCCGCATCCGCCAGACGCCTTCGCGCACCGGCACCTCGCTGACGGAGGAGCGCCGCGAGGGCGTGTACGACGCCGCAGAGGGTGAGCTGCTGCTCACGATCGGCGACTCGGTCTGGCTGCGTGGACTCGGCACCGAGTTCATGCTGCGCGGCAAGCTGGCTGCGCGCAAGGAGCGCCATGCGCCGGCCGCACTCTATGGAACCGTCGAGGTCGCGGCCGGGCGAATCAGCTTCCAGGGCCGCTGGCTGCGGATCACATCGGGGAGCGCGATCTTCGACGGCGCCGCCGATCCGGATCCCTTCATCGACGCCACCGCGATGCACCGCGTCGACCAGGTCACGATCTACGTTCGGCTTCGGGGCCAATCGTCCGATCTCGAGCTCGAGCTCGACAGCGAGCCCCCGCTGCCGGTCGAGGACCAGCTCGCGTACCTGTTGTTCGACCGGCCGGCCGCCGAGATCAGCGCCAGCGAGCAGCAGGGCATCAGCACCGCCGCGATGGCAGCGAGCGAGATGCTGCTCGGGCGCTTCGGCAACGAGCTTGGACGCGAGGTGGGCCTCGACCGGGTGCGGCTCGGCGTCGACGACGACGAATCTCCCTACCTCGAGGTCGAGAAGCTCGTCCACGAGCGGGTCGCGATGCGCTACGGGCGCAGCTTCGGCGGACTGGGCGGCGACCGCTTCGTGATCGAGTGGCGGCTGTTCCGCCAGATCTTCCTGTCCGGTGAGCAGATGACGAGCGGTGAGTCGGGCGTGGACGTGTTCTGGCGGCGGGACTACTGAGCACGGGTGCCGTGCGATGCGCCCCGGGTGGGTGGGCCCTCCTGGACTTGAACCAGGGACCATCCGGTTATGAGCCGGTTGCTCTGACCACTGAGCTAAGGGCCCGTCGGGCGGGATGCTAGCAGGGGTGCCGGGGCGGCCCGCGCAGCGCCGGGCACCCGTTGGTGACAGGCGGGATGGGCCGCGCGCGGCGCAGAGGTCGAGAGCCCCCACTGGTTGTTGTCGCCCGCGAGCCTTCCTGCGAGAATCCGGGTCATGTCGCGCCCGAATCCCACTCACGTCGTCGCGGTCATCGGCGGTGCCACAGCCGGCGCCGAGATCGCATCCCGTCTCGCCGAGCGGGGCATCGCCGTCGCCGTCTTCGAGCAGAACACCCGGCCCTACGGAAAGATCGAAGACGGACTCCCGCGCTGGCACGTCGGTCTCCGCAACAAGGAGTACCGGAACATCGATGCCAAGCTCGCGACGCCGGGCGTGCACTTCGTGCCGAACACGACCGTCGGCGAGGACATCGACTTTCGCGAGCTGGTCGACGACTGGGGCTTCAGCGCCGTCGTGATGGCGCATGGCGCCTGGCGCGACCGCCCGCTGCCGATCGAAGGCGCCGACGAGTGGATCGGCAAGGGGCTGCTCTATCAGAACCCGTTCGTGATCGCGTTCAACCACGGCGAAGACGCGGACTATGACGGGCCGACCTACCCGATCCTCGACGACAGCCTGATCGTCGGCGGCGGCCTCGCGTCGGTGGACGTCGCGAAGATCCACACCATGACGCTCACCCTCGAGAAGCTCGCCGAGCGCGGCATCGAGTGTGACATCGAGCAGCTCGAGACGAAGGGCATCCCCAAGGTCCTCGAGTCGCACGGCCTCACCTGGGACGACCTCGGCCTGAAGGGCGTGACCGTCTTCTACCGCCGCCGCATCGAGGACATGCCGGTCATGAGCGCGCCCGAGGGTGCCGACGCGGCGAAGCTCGAGAAGGTCTACGCCGGCCGCCGACGCATGCTCGACAAGGCGATGGGCAAGTACATGTTCAGCCTCGAGCAATGCTCCGCGCCCGAGGCGCTGATCATCGAGGACGACCGTGTCGTGGGGCTCGTGCTCCGACGCACGAAGATCGAGAACGGACGCGTCATCCCGACCGACGAGACCTACGAGCGACGCGGTGCGCAGGTGCTCAGCTCCATCGGCAGCATCCCCGAGCCGATCGAGGGCCTGCCCATGAAGGGCGAGCTCATCGCCTACACCGACTGGGACTTCGGCCGCATCGAAGGCTTCCCGACTCTCTTCGCAGCGGGCAACGTCGTCACGGGCAAGGGCAACATCGTCGCCTCACGCAAGCACGCAAAGTACGTCTCGGAGGAGGCTGTCGAGCAATACCTCGGCTTGAGCGACGACGACGAGGCGATCTCCGAAGGCCTCGAGCGCCCCGGCGACAAGGCCGCGAACGTCGCCGAAGGCATCGCCTCCCACCTCGACACACTGCCCCCCGCCGACCCGGCCCAGATCGAGAAGACCCTCGAACGCGTCCGCGCCCGCCAGAAAGAGGTCGGCTGCGCCGACGACTACGAAGCCTGGATCGCCCACGCCGGCAAGCCCTGCTGAGTCGTACCGCGCCACACCCCCCTCGTCCTACCCCGAACCCCGGAGTCGGATCGGGCGGACGCGCGGTGCAGCGAAGTCACCCGCAGCGCCTCCGTGCGGCCCCGACGTGACCTCGCGGACCGACACCCAACGCGAAGCGTGAGTGTCGGCGGCACCCGGGAACAACGCGGAGAAGAAGCCCCGCAGCGAGGCATTCGCGGAGCCGCGCGTCCGCCCGATCCGACTCCGGGCGTACCAGCTACTCGCCAGGCGGCACCGGCGGAGGCGCCGCCCCGAACATCCCCGCGACCTGCGGCGTCTGCTGAGCCGGCTGCCAAGCGGGCATGCCCTGGCTCCACACGAGCGTCGCCGGTGCCACGCGTCCCGCACCCACGGCCTGCGAGAGCTGCTCGAGCGTGACCGGCCCGACCTGCTGCCCGTTCTCCGCAAACCACCACGTGGCCGCGCTCGGCACCGGCGGAGGCCCTGCAGCGGGCGGCGCACCACCGCCTCCACCGACCTGATTCATCATCGGCCCCGCCATCGCCATGCCCATGCCGACACCGAGCCCGGCGCCGGCGATGCCGCCGGCCGGATTCGCCGCCGCGGTCGGGATCGCCTGACCGATCTGGTAGGCCTGGAAGCGCTGCATGTCGCCGATCATGCCCATGCCACTGCGCGCATCGAGGGCCTTCTCGACCTCGGGCGGCAGCGACACGTTCACGATGTAGAGCTGCGGGATCTCGAGACCGAACTCGTCGTCGATCCGCTCGAGCACCGCCTGCCGCACCTGCTCGGAGAGGTCGGCGTAGTTCGACGCGATGTCGACCACCGAGAGCTGCGCGCTCGCGACCACGTCGGCGAAGGCCATGTTGATGATCGAGCGCAGCAGCTCACTCACCTCGTCGACCTCGAACTCCTGGTCGGTGCCGACGAGCTCCTTCAGCAGCAGCCGCGGGTCCATCGCGCGGATCGTGTACGAGCCGAAGGCGCGCAGCCGCACAGGGCCGAAGTCGGGGTCCCGCATGATGACCGGGTTCGGCGTACCCCACTTCATGTCGGTCAGCTGCCGGGTGCTGACGAAGTAGACCTCGGCCTTGAACGGGCTGTCGAAGCCGTGCACCCAGCCCATGAGCGTCGAGAGAACGGGCAGGTTCTTCGTCTCGAGCCGATACTGGCCGGGACCGAAGACGTCGGCGATGCGACCCTGGCTCACCAGAACGGCGGCCTGGCCCGGCCGCACGATCAGCTGCGCCCCGTGCTTGATCTGGTTGTGATAGCGGGGAAAGCGCCACACGATCGTGTGTCGGCTGTCATCGATCCATTCGACGATGTCGATCAGTTCGGCGCGGAGCTTGTCCATCAAATTGCCCATGTGGGTCCCTTTCGCATGTCGCGCGACCTCGTGACGAAGCAGGCCAGCGCGTGGGAGTGTCGAGCCGTACGACTCGGCGTGCTCAGGTGAGGATCTCCTTCAACACGTCGAGGAAGAAGCGGCCAGCGCCGGTGCCACGCGCATCGGGCACGTCGATGGCAATCGACTCGCCGCGCTTCGCGCGCTCGAGCGCCGCCTCGGCGTTCACCCGGCGATGCGCCTTGACCCGTTGCTCGGCCATGTACTCGCCGGCGTTCATGCCGCCTTCGAGGATGAAGCCCGCGATCGCCTCGAGCTCGTCGGCGTCGAGCCAGGTGCCGTGGTTGTGGCAGCGGTCGATGATCACGCCCGAGCGCTTGCGGAAGTTCGCGCGCTGCATGAAGCCGTCGCAGGCCGGGCATTTCCGATACCGCACCTGGGTGTCGCGCGGGTTCGCGCCCGCCACGCGCACGTCGACGCCGAGGCCCGTGAGGTTCTTCTCGCGCGCCGCCTCGCACGCCTTCGTCACGAGCTCGTCGAACCGATCCTCGGGCACCCAGATGCCGTTGCAGCTCGGACACTCGTTGATGCCGATGCCGGCGATCGCCCGCGCCGGCATGAGTCCGCTGCAGACGGGGCACGGCAGCTCGGGCAGGTCGACCTGCACCTGCTCGGGCGAGAACGAGATGCCGCAGGCCGTGCAGAACCGCGAGAGCTCCTCGTTGCGCGCGAAGCACTCGGGGCAGATGAGCGACAGCTTCGCCGAGTCGCGACAGATCTCGCTGCCGCAGTACGTGCACGAGTCGGCATCCGACGCGACCTGCGCGCCACAGCTGCCGCAGCGGTGCACGATCGCCTCGACGCCGTCGAAGCTCTCGTTCGCGATCTCGTCGCCACAACGGCACGTGATCGTCGACGCCGCGATGTGCGTGACGTCGTACTGGGTGTGACAGGTCTGACAGGCGACGAGCCGCAGCATGCCCTGGCGATCCTCCACGCCCGAGCGGTCGCACCGGGCACGAATCTCATCGGAGGTGCGTGGACCGCGCTTGAACGAAGTGACGCGTCGGCCGTCACGTTCGTGAGTCGGTCGGGTGCACCGGTGGTTGCCGGTGCGTGGACCCCGAACGATGCGCAGAGCGGCGGCAGGCAGGCGGAAGCCAGGCGGCAGCGCCGGGGCCCCGTCCGCGCGGGGACGACGTCGGGCGATCGACTCGATTCCGGGAGATTCGAGGGGTGCGGACGTGGCGTGCTCGCCCCGCCTTCGAGGAGCCGGAGGCAGAGTCCTCCCAGAGTCAATGGCAGAGTCGTTCTGCTGATCGGCGCCGTCGCCCTGTGCGCAGGGCTCGCGGTGACGTGGCTCCTCGCCGATCGCGCGCCGACACCCGGGCGTGTGACGCCGAGCACGCTCGAAGATCGCGAGCCCGCTCGACTGGGGCGTCTTCGCCCGCGCGAAGTGGGCGGACCTGGCGATCGAACACGGCGGCGGGATCCTCGCCGTCGGTCGCGAGTTCGACCTCGGCCCGGGCATCCATCGACTCGACGGCGCCAACGGCTCGGCCACCGCGCTGAACGATGCGTATGGATGGCAGACACCCACCGGCGTGACCGTCGACCGGTCGACCGACGCCATCTGGGTCGCCGACTCGGGCATCTGCGCCGACGGCGCGTGTAGCGGCGGCTCGATCGTGCACGGCGACCCCGTGAGCGGCAACGTCACGCCGCTCACTGCGGGGGGCTTCATCGAGGGAGAGCTCGACCTGGTCTACCTGCCCGAGCCGTCCATCGGCACACTCTTCGGCGCGGGCCTGCTCGGTCTCCACACGGCACGTGCGCGCAGGCGGGAACGACGCGTGCCGGGAAGCACCGGAGCACGACGTGACCGAAGGCTCGACTGGAGCCAGCATGCCGAACACGCCGGGTGCGACCCGAGCCCAGGGTCCACTGATCGAGCGCCCGTTGCTCTGGATCCCGGGCGCCACGCTCCTGCTGACGCTCGGCTTCGTCGCCGAGATCACCGCAGCCACGACCGCCGCCGCCACCGCCACC
>CAYYSY010000140.1:0-9154 GCA_964474355.1 uncultured Spirochaetaceae bacterium
GCGGCGCGCGCGCCGGTGGGGTGCGGGGCGAGTACGGTCCCGGCGAGCACAGCGTGAACGCCGGTGGACGCACGAAGCTCATGGGGGTAGGGCAGCGTGTGATCCGCGGTGGCGCCCACGTGGGAGGCGTCGTGGTCGTCGATGACGCGGAGCGCATCCGCGACGTACTCGTGCCGGTCTACGAGGCGCTCGAGCTCGACTGGCAGCCGAGCACCGTGGGCAGCATCGCCGACGAGATCGGGCTCGTGACGTTCGAGGAGGTGAGGCGAGCCTTCGTAGATGCCTTTGCGCGGCGCCGCTCGATCTCACGTGCCGGGTTCGAGCGCGAGCTGGTCGAAGCCGCCGAAGCGCTTCGCCGCTTCCACGATCCCGACGCATCGCCCCGCGGTGGTCGCGCACGTGCAACAGGCCCGAAGCTCCTGGACGCCGATTCCTAGCGGGGCGCGATCGGTCGCCGCCGCCGCAGCGCGAGGCCCGATGATCGTCTCATCCCCCAGATGTCGGGACGAGCGACGTGCGCGTGACTGGACTGCGTTCTTCGCGGGCGCCCGTGATGGGTGGGCGCCGACCCATGATCGTTCTAGTCGCCGCCGAGGCCACCGCGCAGCAGGGGCAGTGCCCGCTGCGCGCCCATGGTCGTGATGAGCGTCGAGAGCTTCGGCCCGCGGTCGCGGCCGAGCAGTAGATCGTATGCGATCGGAAAGAACGTCTTCGGCTCGTGCCCGGTGCCTTCGCAGAGCCTCTTGAGCGCCTCGATGAGCTCCGGCTCTTCGATCTTCGGGTTCTCTGCGAGCACCGTGAACAGCCGCTCGATGACGATGCGATCGTCCCCTTCGAGTGCGCGCTCGACTGGCTCCTCGCGAATGCGGTAGCGGAAGTCGTCGGGGGCGTAGAGCTCGATCCACTCCCAGGCGCACTCGGCGCGCTGGTCGTGCAGCTCCGCCTCCTCGGGTGTCGTGATTTCGCCGGTCGCTTCGTAGTGCGCGCGCGACTTCGCGATCTCGCCGTCGAAGATCTGCAGGATCATCGTCAGACCGCGGAATGGCGGCACGAAGGGCGGCTCGGTGCCCGGTACGATCTGCTCGCCCGTGCCCGACGCGAGCTCGAACGTGCGCCGTGCGATCTGGCGCTTCTTGTCGCTCTTGCCGCCGTCCTCGGCCTCGTGCGCCAGACGGCGCGCGCGATCGTAGTCCTCGTAGAGCTTGATCACGTCGAGGTCGAAGCTGATCTGGAACTCGCTGCCCGGCCGCACGCTCGCGAAGATCCAGCGCAGCATGTCGGGCTCGTAGATCTGCAGGCAGTCGGCAACGGTGACCGCCTCGCCCGCCGAGCTGCTGATCTTGCCGCCGCGCCCCTTGATGCGGACGAAGTCGTAGGCGACGTACTCCGGTGCGTGGAAGTCGTAGATCGCAGCGACGATCTCGCTCGCCGTGTCGTAGCTGCCGCCCGCGGACGAGTGGTCCTTGCCACCCGGCTCGAAGTGCACCTGCTCCTCGTTCCAGCGCATCGGCCAGTCGACCCGCCATGGGAGCTTGACGTCGCCGCCCTCGCGCAGATCGACCTCGCCGTCGTGATCGCACGTGCGGCAGTGCATGCGCACCTGCCATCGCATCGGATCCTCGTCGCCGAGCCCGTCGCCCGACCAGGCGAAGTCGATCTCGTCGCGGCCGCACTCGGCGCAGAAGCCCGCGAGCGGCAGCCAGCTCTCGGGCAGCGGCTCCTTGCGGTGCTGGTCGAGGATGCGTCGGATCTCCGTACGCCCGTCGAGGGCCTTCACGATGCCCTCGGCGTAGTCGCCCGCGCGGTAGCGCCGCGACTGGCGGATGAATTCGGGCTCGATGCGAAGCGGGTCGAGACTGCGCTCGAACTGCAGGATGTGGTGCGATGCGTAGCTGTCGGTCTCACCGAACGGATCGGGTACGTCGGCGACGCTGCGCCGCAGCTGCCCCTGCAACATGTCCTGCTCGGGCATGTCGACGGGGACCTTGCGGAAGACGTCGAAGTCGTCCCACGAGTAGATGAAGCGCACGTCGACGCCCCGGTCGCGAAGCGCGCGCGCGACGAGATCGACGGTGATCACCTCGCGGAAGTTGCCGACGTGGATGACGCCCGAGGGCGTGATGCCCGCGGCGACGGTGAACTGCGTCGCGTCGGCGTTGCGCTCGTGGGTCCGGCGCGCGGCGATGTCGGCCCAGTGCGTGTAGTAGCGGTCGCCGTCCACCTCGGAGAGGGGCGCGCTCCTGCCCTGCTTCTTGCCGCTGCGCTGCTCGTTCTCGTTCGACATCGGGGTTCCGTTCTGCGTCGGGGGCAGCGGGCGCGCGCTGGGCGTGCAGAGAGCGGGGTTCTAGCGAAAACGCACCGTCGGCGCGAACGGCGGGGTTGGCTAGCGTGACGCCGCGGGCCCCAGCAGACGGGAGAGCCATCAGCCTACGAGAGAGCCATCGGCTGGAGGAAGGTCATCGATGTCGCGCCATCGCTTACGGAAGGACGTGCTTGCGGCGTCCCTGCTGCGCTCCCTCGTCCTGGCGCTCGGCCTCCTCGTCTGCGTCGGGGCCACACCCGCTCGCGCCGAGCGCATCGATCGGTCGCTGCGCTTCGTCGCCGCGGGCCGTCCCGATCGCACGATCCCGCTCGACGTGCTCCGGGCGCGCTGCGGCGCGCGCGAGGTGCGCGTGGACGACCCCTACTACCACCGTGAGATGCGCTTCCTCGCCTGCCCGATCCGCGCGGTTCTCGAGCTCGGATTCGAGGCGGAGGCCGCAGACGAGGCCGCAGGCGACGCGCTCGAGCGCAGCTCGTTCCTGCTGCGTGCCCTCGACGGCTACACGAAGCCGGCGAGCGGCGAGGTCCTCCTCGGCGGGGGTGGCTTCGTCGCGTTCGCAGACGCCGCGCTCACCGATGCGGAGGTCGTCCCCTTCACGCCCCGCTTCGAGCCGATCGATCGCAGGCAGGTCGATCCGTCGCCCTTCTACATGGTGTGGACCGGCATCGAGGCGAAGGACGCGCACGAGCGGCCCTGGCCCTACCAGCTCGCCACCATCGAGATCACCTCGCTCGAGCGCGCCTTCGGCCGAGCGGCGCCTCGAGGGCTCGAAAGGAGCGACCGCGCGTGGCGCGGCTTCGAGCGCTTCGTCGCCGAGTGCATCGCGTGCCACTCGGTGAACGGCGAGGGCGGTCGGGTCGGGCCCGAGCTGAACGTGCCCCGCAGCATCGTCGAGTACCGCGAGGCGAAACAGCTGAAGGCGTTCATCCAGAATCCCCAGAGCTTTCGCTACACGAGCATGCCGGCGCATCTCCACCTCGGTGAGGGCGATCTCGACGATCTGCTCGCGTACTTCCGCGCGATGAGCGAGCGCAAGGACGACCCGGCGAAGCCGGGCTCCACGGGAGGCGCAGCGCACGAATGACGACGCCCCCCGCCCGCAGCGGGTCGAGCGCCCGCGGCACGTCGAGCGCCCGCGGCGGGTCGAGCGCCCGAGTCGATCGCGCGACGACGCGCGAGATCGAGGACGCGCTCGGGCGCGGCCGGACCACCCTCATCGTGCCGCTCGGCTCGACGGAGCAGCACGGCGGCCATCTGCCGCTCGCGACCGACACCCTGATCGCGGACGCCCTCGCCCAGCGCCTCGCCGCGCGCCGTCCCGAAGCCTGGGTACTACCGGCCCTGCCGCTCGGCTGCGCGGACGAGCATCTCGGGTTCGCGGGCACGATGAGCCTCGCGGAGTCGACCCTGCACGCGATCGTGCACGACCTGCTTCGCTCGGCGGCAGAGCACGGCTTCGAGCGCGCCTTCGTGTTCAGCGCCCACGGCGGCAACGCCGGTGCGCTCGCGCGGCTCACCCCCGCGCTCGAAGCCGGAGAGGCCGGGCTCGACACGTGCGTGTTCACCGACTTCGGCGCGGTCTTCACGGCGCAGTCGCGCGCCGCCGCGGCCTTCGGTGTGTCGCCCGAGGCGGCGGGTCATCACGGCGGCGAGTGGGAGACGTCGGTCCTCGCCGCGCTCGAGCCGGCGCTCGTGCGCGGTGATGCGATCGCCGCCGGGTACCTCGCCGACGCCGAAGAGGCGGGTGCGCTCTTCTATCCACGGCTCGATGCGCGCGTGCCCGGTGGTGTGGTCGGTGATCCGCGGGGTGCCGATGCGGGCCGAGGGGAGGCCTATCTGTCGGCCTGGGTCGACGTGCTCGAGGCGGCCTGGGCGTCGGCGTTCGGGCCCCCGGGCGACCCACCGCGATAGAAGCGCGCGTACGCGAAGACGACCCAGCCTCCGTAGTAGAGCTGATTCGGCACGACGCGGAGCGCCCAGCCGGCGTCCTGGTCGAGCACGAGGATCACGAGGTCGGCGCTCGCCCAGAGCGCGTAGTACGCCGCGGTGTAGCCGGCCAGCGCGCGCAGGTAGGCGCGCGTCTCCACGTCGGCGCCCGCAGCGTCGACCCAGCGTCGCCCGAGGTAGATGGCCAGCGCGAGAAATCCGAGCTCGTAGATCACCCAGAGTATGGCGCCGGGCAGATCCGGGACGAGGAGGCCGAGCCCAGCGTTCAGCACGCCGCTCACGATCGGCACGAGGCACGTGAGCCCCGCGGCCCGCGCGAGGGCTGCGCCGACGGTGCGCGCCTCGCGCGCATCGGCGACCGCGGCGACCGCGAACATCAGCCCGAGCACGCGGAAGTCGCCGAGCCAGACGAAGACGAACATCAGCGCCGAGCCGCCGAGCCCGTCCCCGAGGCCGAGCGCGCGCACGAGCGGACCGGTGGCCCAGGGGTCGACGAGGGTCTCGAAGGCGAAGACGAGGGTCCACACTGCGACGAAGCGGCTCGCCGCGGGCGTGATCGCGCGACCGTGCGGCGACGCAACGGCCGCGCGCCACGCGAGGAAGGCGAGCGGCAGCGCCTGCAGCAGGATCACCGACTGTGCGTCGCTCTTGTAGAAGGCGGCGAAGCTCTCGAAGGGCATCAGCGCGTGCGCCCCTCACGCCGCGCCTGCGTCGCGAGCTCGAGCCCGGCGCGCGCGAGCAGCGCCTCGAGCACAGCGAATGCACCGACGCGATCGAGCAACGGGTTCAGCCAGCCGGTGGTGACGCAGTAGGCGCGGTCGTACCCGTGTGCGTGGTGGACCGTGTGCGCCTGCGGCGAGAGGATCACGCGCGCGCGCTGCAGCCGCCGCACCCAGCCGGGGGGCGCCTGGGCGTGCGCCCACGCGTGAAGCTGATTGGTCACGAAGACGGCGAGCGCGAAGAGCACCGTCGCGACGCGCGCGAGCTGCGACCAGACGGGATCGCCCGGGCTCGTGTCGAGCACGAGCAGCCCGACGGCGAGCGGCAGGGTGACGAGCCCGTTGTTGCCGCTCACCTCGAAGAAGTCGTGGCGCGCCATCGCGTGCGGATCGCGATGGTGCTCGCGAAACGGCTCGATCAACATGGGGCCGAGGACGGGCGTCGCCGGGTCGAGGTAGCGATCGGCGAACCAGTGCACGAGGCCCGAGACGAGATCGGCGAGCAGCACCGCCGGGATCAGCGCCGCGATGCCGAGCAGGACGAGGCGCGTCGGGGGATGGGTCGCCAGCAGCTGACAGCCGACGGCTGCCCAGACCACGACGAACGCGGCCACCGATGCGCGATCGACGACACGGATCCACGACGGCTTCAGGTCGCTCGTATCGGAGGAGGTGCCCACACCGGGCAGGGTACCCCCGCCACGGCGATGGCACAGCTGCGGCAGCGGGCGCGCAGGGACGCCCGCCACCGAGATGGTGGCGCCATCACGGCACCGTGGAATACTGCGCGCTCGACCTCGGAGGCTCTACCCATGCCCCAGCGTCCCTCGTCTCGTTCTCTCTCTTGCGCGCTGTCTCATCGCCTGCGCCCGACCGCGGCCCTTGCCCTCGCTGCGCTCGCCGCCGCGTTCGTCGGGCTCGCGTGTGGTGGGGAGCCACCGCCGCCCGAGCCCATCGTCGCCGACCCGGACACGCGCCGATCGACGGCGCTCGGCGACGTCGTCGGGTTCAGGAGCAAGGCCGGCGCGCACGTCTGGCGGGGTCTGCCCTTTGCGGAGCCGCCGGTGGGTGAGCTGCGCTGGCGGGCGCCGCGCCCGGCGGAGCCGTGGTCGGGCACGCGCGAGGCCCTCGAGTGGGGCTCGTCTTGCGTCCAGTTCGCCGGACCGATGATGGTGGGCGAAGGCATCGAGGAGGGTGACGTCGCGGGCAGCGAGGACTGCCTGTACTTGAACGTGTTCGCGCCGCCGGCGAAGCCGGGTGACGTGCCGCGCGGTACGAACCGCCTGCCTGTGATGGTGTGGATCCACGGCGGCGGCAACACGGTCGGCGATGCCCTCATGTACGACGCGAGCACCCTGGCCACGAGCCAGGACGTCGTCGTGGTCAGCGTGCACTATCGGATGGGCGTCTTCGGCTGGCTCTACCACGAGGCACTGCACGGGGACGACTCGACGCTCGACGACCGCTCGGGCAACTACGGCACGCTCGACACGATCGCGGCGCTTACGTGGGTGCGCGATCACATCGCGGTCTTCGGTGGCGATCCGACGCGCGTCACGGTCTTCGGCGAGTCGGCGGGGGGCAGCAACGTCTTCGCGCTGCTCACCTCGCCCCGCGCAGCCGGGCTCTTTCACCGCGCCATCGTGCAGAGCGGCGGTGGCTGGACGGTCCCGATTGCGGAGGCGCGGAACCCGGTCGACGGATCCCCGCCCGGGCACGAGCGCAGCTCGAGCGAGCTGCTCTACGAGATGCTGGTCCAGCAGGGCGCGGCGAAGGATCGCGCGGGTGCGAAGGCGAAGGCTGCCGACATGAGCGCAGCGGCCATCGCCGACACCCTTCGGAGCAGAACACCCGAAGAGCTGTTTCGCCCATTCGACGGGAAGGGCTTCGGCGGCATGTACTCGTGGCCGGGGCTGATCCGGGACGGGGTGGTCCTGCCCGACATGGACGCGCGCGAGGCGTTCGCGGCCGGCCGCTACAACGCGGTGCCGGCGATCTTCGGCACCAACCGCGACGAGAACAAGCTCTTCATGGCGTTCAGCTCACCCGATGTCGCGCGCATCGCGATGATCCCGCTGTGGTTCAAGAACGAGCGGATGTACGAACTCTCCTCGGAGTACGGCGCGAAGGGCTGGAAGGCGCGGGGCGCCGACGAGGCGGCGGACGCGATTGCGCGCTCGGGCCGGAGCCGCGCGTGGGTGTATCGCTTCGACTGGGACGAGGAGGGGCGCCTCCTCTGGGTCGACTTCTCGCGCCTATTCGGCGCAGCCCACGCGCTCGAGCTGCCCTTCGTGTTCGGCACACTGAATCTCGGGCGTGCGAGCGAGTACGTGTTTCCCGAAGAGAGCTACGCGGGTGCACGTGCGCTGGCCGACACGATGATGGACTACTGGGGCCGCTTCGCGCGCACCGGAGATCCGGGAGGCGAGGGCGCCGCGGCACCGTGGCCAGCCTGGGAAGCGGGCGCCGGGCGCTTCCTGCTCTTCGACTCCGAGGCAGGCGGCGGCCTGAGCCTCTCCAACGAGACGGTCACCCGCGATGGCGTCGTCGCCGCCGTGGCCACGGATGACCGCTTCGAGTCGGATGCCGAGCGCTGCATCATCTACGGCGAGTCCGTGGTGTTCGGCGCGAACATGACCGAGGACGAGTACCGGGAGGTGCTCGACGGGGCTTGTGCGGACGTGCCGCTGCCGGTGCGCGGCTGAGCGCCCGGGGCATGGAGGCTCTTCGTGCTTTTGGTTCGCGGAGCTGGTTGCTCGGGTCGGGATTTCGGGGGTGGGCTCCGGAACACGGCGCTCTCTTGGCTGTCGCGGACTCTGGTTCGCGGAGCTGGTTGCTCGGGTCGGGATTTCGGGGTGTCGTCCTCACCTTACGGGCGGCTGCGGGTCGGTACACCGGCCCTTCTGGCGAGCGCTTTCTTGGCAAGTCTACAGAGCCACCCTCCAAGTTCCGGGCGACACCCCGAAATCCCGAGGCAGACCTACCAGCTTCGCGATGGTCTCGGGAGCAGAGTCCCACGTTCCTTCGCTTGGCGCATCGACCCTCGGCTTCAGCGCCTCGTGTCGATTCCAGAACGTTGTCCGGGTCGGGGTAGGTGGAGAGTCTGCTCGGAGCTCGAGCTGGGCTCGGGCGGCGCAAAGTGACGGACACGAGGCGCTGAAGCCGAGGGTCCTTTTCCCAGAAAGAGAGGGGGGCGAGTCTTCCCTCCTACCTCCGCTGCGCACAGCGGTGCGGCCCCTCCTTCGGGATTTCGGGGTGTCGCCCGGAACTTGGAGGGCAGCTCTGCAGACCTGCCATGTCTCGCCGCGCGCCGATGGCGCCGCGTATATCGACCCGCAGCTGCCCGTAAGGTGAGGACGACACCCCGAAATCCCGACCCGAGCAACCAACCACGCGAACCGAACCCCGCGTGTATCAGGACGCGCCGGTCTTTGGTGCCTTATCGCCAAGCACGATCATCAACGTCGCATCACCCAGTGCCACCGTCTTGCCGCGATCGTCGGTCACGGTGCTCGCAGCATGCACCACGCGGCGGCCTTCGTGCACGATGCGTGACTCGACGGTCGCTCGACCCGAGCCCACCGAGCGGAGATACTTCACGCGCAGGTCGATGTTGGTCATGACGCCACGGGTCTCGCGCACGCGCTGGTAGGTGTCGGTCATGAGCATGGCCTGCGTGATGCTCATGTCGATCAACGTCGCGATGACGCCGCCGTGCATCTGTCCGTTCGGGTTTCGGAGGCGGTCTGTGAGGTCGACGCTCACGCGGGCCCAGCCCGGGGCCATGTCCTCGACCTCCAGGCCCAGGTGCTGGAAGAACGGGAAGTCCGCGGCGAAGCCGAGCAGCTTCTGCTTGAGCTCATCGCGCTCGGAATCGCCCGTGGAGGCGTCGTCGTGTTCACGATCGGTCATGAGGGGGAGCGTTGTACCCGAATCTGCGCGCCGGGGCCACCGGCGCCGCCGGTCCGACCGCCTCAGCTCGCGGAGGCGGCATGCTCCGCGCCACGCACGTTCCGCACGCGCTCCAGGAGGCGCAGCCGCAGGCGCAGCAGCTCGTTGCCGTACTCGCGAGAGAGCTGCGTGTACGGGCTCGGCTCGCGCTCGGAGATCTCGCGGATCGAATCTGCCAGCTCGCTTCGCATCCGGGCGATGGCCTCGTCGAGCC
>CAYYSY010000141.1:0-8986 GCA_964474355.1 uncultured Spirochaetaceae bacterium
GTGTCGGCGGCCTGCTTGCGCGCCACCTGCCCGAGGGCGCGATCGTCGTCGAAGAGGCGGCCACGAGCAGCCTGCCCTTCTACCTGCACAAGCGCGACGTGCCCCGACACACCGTGCTGTCACTCACGGGCGGCGCCATCGGCCAGGGCCCGCCGTGCGCGACCGGCGCGGCCATCGCCTGCCCCGACCGCAAGGTGATCGACTTCCAGGCCGACGGCAGCGCGCTCTACACACTGCAGGCGCTCTGGACTCAGGCGCGCGAGGGGCTCGACGTGCTGACCCTGCTCTGCGCCAATCGCGCCTATCGCATCCTGCAGGTCGAGCTCGGGCGCGCGGGCGTCATCGAGCCGGGTCCCCAGGCGAGGCAGCTCACCGAGCTCGGCCCACCCGTCGTCGACTGGGTGTCACTGGCGCGCGGGCTCGGCGTGGAGGCGGAGCGCGTCGAGACGATCGAAGAGCTCGCGAAGGCCCTGCCCCGTGCGATGGAGGCACAGGGACCGCGCTTCATCGAGATGGTGCTCGGCTGAGACGCTGGCCGAGGCGAGGGCTTCGGCACGAGTCGAGGCGGCGGCTCAGCCCGAGCGGCGTCGGGACCTGCGCGTGAGCCAGCCGACGCATCCGAGCGCGGCCAGCGACGCCACTGCGCCGCTCGGCTCCGGCACCGGGTAGAGAGTCATCTTGCCCTTCAGGATCCGCGTCAGCCCCTGGGTCTCCTCACTGTAGATCGTCGACTTGTTGACGATGATGCAATCGCCGCCGAAGTCGACGACCTCACGGACGTCGAGCCCGGACAGGTCGGCGCCGCGCAGGTCGATGCCTGCGTGGAGGCTCGTGGTGCAATCGTCCTTGATGTCGTCGCCGGTTGCGGAGCCGGGGTCGTAGTCGTTCGCGAAGCGGGTGTCGGCGTCCGTGGTGGCGTCGACGAGCTTCACGCCGCTCATCAAGCCTCTCATCGCCGGCCACTCATCGCCGTTCTCGTCCTGCGCCAGCCCGCTGAAGTCGATGCCCGAGAGATCGACGTTGCTCAGGTCGGCCCCCGTGAGCTCGACCCCATCGAAGGAGAGCGTCGAGATGTCGGCACCGGAGAGATTCGCGTCGACGAGCGTCGCACCGTCGAGCCGGGTGCAGATCTCGGTCAGCTTCTGCTCGACGTCGTTCTCGTCCTGGTATGCGAACTCGAAGCACTCGAAGGACGCCCCCGAGAGGTCCACCCCGGTCAGATCCCGGCCCGAGAAGTCGATGCCCATGAGCGTGGCCCCGGCGAGCTCGAGACCGGGGGTGAGCACCGCCATGCGGAAGCTCGGGCAGCCCTGGGTAGCCTGGATCAGCGGCGCCTCCTCGGTGCCGGCGTTCCACGTGAAGCCCTGGCAGGTGATCGTCGCGTCCGAGAGGTCGGCATTCGACAGGACCGTGTCGTCGCCGATCAGGAACTCCGGCGGCTGCTCGACCAGCTCTCCACTCGTGAAGACGATCGGCCCCGACCAGGTCGAGCCCCGGGCCTGGAAGCCGTCGAAGCTCGCGCCTCGAAGATCCGTGCACGGGAAGTCTCCGGTCCCGTCGTAGTCGTCGAGGCAGCCGAAGACGGCCTCGTCGAAGAACGCGTCGTCGAAGACGGCGCGCGTGATCGTCGCGTCCTCGAAGCGCGGGCAGAATCGGTGAGAGACGGGGTCTCCTCCGTCGGGCCCTGGCAGCTCACCGTCGCGGCACTGCGTCACCACGTCGCGCAGCACGATGCGGTCGGCGACCACCGACTCGAACACGGGCGCGTCGAGGAAGCCGCCTTCGAGCGTGAAGGGCGTGGCATCCCCACCGTTCACCACGGGCCTGCCGAGGGTGGCGCCCGTGAAGTCCATGCAGAAGCGACGCTCGTCGAGCCCGTCGTTCAGATCGGGATCGACTTCGAACGGGGCGCACTCCGAGAGCACGGACGAGAGATCGGCCGCCTGCAGATCGGCCCCGACGAAGGTCGCGCCATCGAGGATCGCGGAGACGAAGGAGACACCGCGCGCGCTCGCCCCGTCGAATCGCGGGCAGCGCGGGTCGGGCAGCTCGTCCCCCTCGGCCGCCGGCCGGATGCAAGCGCCAGCGGCGCCGGAGAACGTCGCCGCGTTCGCACCCGCGGCGGACAGCGTCGAGAGGCCGAAGTCGGCGCCGTCGATGGCGGCGCCACCGACGTCGGCGTCCTGCAGGTCGGCGCAGGCGAAATCGGCGAGACGGAGATCGCTTTCACGCAGGTCGAAGTCGGCGAGCACGATCCCCGGCGCCCAGGCGCCGACGAGCGCCGTCCGTGCGAGAGAGTTGACGTTCTCGGGATCACCGGGGTCCGCCGTGTCCGACCAGTCGACGCACTCGGTCGGCGTGTCGTCGCAGGCATGGCCGTCCTCGTCGACGTCGACGAGCTCGAGGGGATGGCAGAGCACGGCCCCCGACAGGTCGCCACCAGCGAGCGTCGCGTCGGCGAGCTCGGCCTCGACCCAGGTCCCAGGCGTCGCCGCGTCTTCGCTGAAGAAGACCGCGTCGCGCAGGGACGTGCCCGAGAGGTCGACGTTGCTGAGGTCGGTCGCCGCGATGCCGCCCCCCGTCAGGTCGACGGCTTCGAAGCGCGCCCCGAAGAGGTCGGCGATCGGGTCCATCGGGTCGGGCGCGCCGAAGAGGGCACCGCCGAGATCGGCACCGCGCCAGATCGCATCGCGGAACACGGCACCGCGGAAGTCGGCGAACGTGAAGTCGGGGCACTCGGTGACCTCGACCATCGTCTCGGTGGTGCCTTCTTCGACCTCGACCTCCGTGTAGCGGCAATCGCTGCGGGTCTGGCGCAGGTCGGCGCCACTGAAGTCGGTCCGTTCGCGCCCGGCGGTCGAGCCGAAGTCGACACGAAGCAGCGTCGCGCTCCGGAAGTTCGCTCCCGCAAAGCGGGTCGCGCCCTCATCCGAGCGGCCACGAGCGCCCGAGAGGAGGGCCTGGCCGAAGTCCGCGCCTCCGACCTCGAGGGTCTCGCCGGCATCGGCGCGGTCCCAGATCGTGGCGGAGACGTCGGCGCCCGCGAAGCTGGCGCCGCCGAGCACCGCGTTGCCGAAGCTCGCGCCGGGCGCGTGCGCGTCGGCGAACCGTGCGCTGGTGGCGTCGGCGTTCTCGAACCGGGCGCCGTCGAGTGTCGCCGACCAGAAGTCGACACAGCGTCCGTCACACGTGAGCCCGCCGTCGTCGGCCAGACACCGGAGCGATGCGTCCTTGAAGTCCACGCGCGAGAGGATCGATGCAGTGAATGCGACGCCGTCGAAGGTGAAGCCCCGGGCCGACTCGTCCGAGTGGTCCTCCCCCGTGTACGAGAGCTCGCAGACGGCTTCGCTCGGATAGCCCGGATCGGCCGCGGGGTCGTCCCAGTCGTCGGCAGATGCCGACGACGGGGCGAGCCCCACCAGGGCGGCGAGCAGGACCAGGGCGATGGAGGCGGGGCGCATCGTTGTCTTCCAGGCGGGCGTTCGGCCAGCAGGCTCGGCTCGGGGCTCTCTCAGGCTCGCGGTGCTCGGACTCGGCCCCGATCGTGGAAGGCAGCGGCTCACCGGACGGCCGCCGCCGCGCCCGTCGTCACCGTCAGGACGAAGGGAGGGGCCTTCACTTTCGCACAGCCGGGCATGGCGGGCACGGTCGTTTGGACGGCCCGCCCCGCTCGCAAGTTCCGCGGAACGGCCCTGAAATCGCGCGAAGATCACCGGGTGAAGCCGGGCGCTCGCGCAGCGCCCGGCTCCGCCCTGGGCACCCGGGCGCAACTACGACGCGACGCCTTCGTCTGGACCACCTTCGGTCGTGGCCCGGTCGATCCCGTGCACGTCGTCGGCCACCGCGCGCACGATCGCATCGAGCGAGGCCCGCACGATGTCAGGGCCACGACCGACGCCGACCGCGCGCGCGCCGCCCGCCCGCTCGACCTCCACCGAGGCCATCGCGAAGGCCCCGGCGCCGGCTCCCAGCGCCTGCTCCTCGTAGTCGACGACCTCACACTCGACGCCGGCCGAAGCGAGCGCGTGCGTCCAGGCGTCGAGCGGTCCGCGGCCAACACCCTCGACCCGCAGCTTGCGGCCGTGCAGCTCGAGCCAGGCCCCGATGCGGCAGCCGCTGTCGCCCGGCTCCGCGGCGCTGAACGTCTCGACCTCGAGCACCTTCGCCGGCGCGGCCTCGCCGAAGTACGTGCGCTCGAAGATCTCGCCGAGGGCGCGCGACGTGATCTCGTCCCCGTTCGCATCGGCGATGCGCTGCACGTGACGTGCGAAGTCGACCTGCAAGAAGCGCGGCAGCATCACGCCGTGGTCGCGCTCCATGAGATACGCGATCCCGCCCTTCCCACTCTGGGCGTTCACGCGGATCACCTCTTCGTAGCTGCGACCGAGGTCGGCGGGGTCGATGGGCAGGTAGGGCACGTCCCAGGCGACCTCCCCTTCGTTCGTCTCCGTTCGCCCGGGCGCGGCGAGGCGCTCGTTCTCGAGCGCGGCGAGGCCCTTCTTCACCGCGTCCTGGTGGGTGCCGGAGAACGCCGTGTAGACCAGCTCGCCCGCGTAGGGATGCCGCGCCGGCACCGGCATGCGATTGCAGTGCTCGACCTCGGCCACGACGGCGTCGACTTCTCCGAAGTCGAGGCCCGGGTCGACGCCCTGCGTGTGGAGGTTCAGCGCCAGGGTCACGAGGTCGACGTTGCCCGTCCGCTCCCCATTGCCGAAGAGTGTGCCCTCCACGCGATCGGCGCCGGCCAGCACGGCGAGCTCCGCCGCCGCCACCGCGGTGCCCCGATCGTTGTGCGGATGTACGGAGAGGGTCACGACGTCGCGCCAGCTGAAGTGATCGCCGAACCACTCGATGCGGTCGGCGAAGACGTTGGGCATGGTCATCTCCACCGTCGCCGGCAGATTCACGATCATCGGCCGCGCATCGCAGGGCTCCCACACGTCGGCCACCGCCTCGCAGATCTCGAGGGCGAAGTCGTCCTCGGTGCCCGTGTACGACTCGGGCGAGTACTGCAGCGTGACCGCGGTGTCGGGCATGCGCTCCGCACGTTCGCGGATCTGTGTTGCTCCGCGCACGGCGAGGTCCTTGACGCCGGCCCGGTCCATCTCGAACACGACGCGGCGCTGCACCGTCGACGTCGAGTTGTAGAGGTGGATGATCGCGCCCCGCGCACCCTCGACGGCGTCCATCGTGCGGGCGATGAGCTCGGGGCGCGCGGCGGTCAGCACCTGCATCCGCACGCCTTCGGGCACGCGCTCGCCCTCGACGAGCTCGCGCACGAAGTCCCACTCGATCTGCGAGGCCGCGGGGTAGCCGACCTCGATCTCACGGAAACCGACAGAGAGGAGCAGCTCGAAGAAGCGTCGCTTGCGATCGAGGCCCATCGGCAGGGCCAGCGCCTGATTGCCGTCGCGCAGGTCGACGCTGCACCAGATGGGGGGCTTCGTGATCGTGCGGTCGGGCCAGCGCCTCTCGGGTCTGGCCATGATCGGCGCCGGCACGTAGCAGTGCCGACCCTTTCGGGGCTCGGTCTTCATCTTCGCTTCCTCGCCTTCTCTCGTCTCACTGTGGTTCGTTTCCAGAGCTCGGTGATCGTCTTTGCCGTCCCCCGCCTCGTCCGGCCTTCGAGTGCTCACGCATCGGTGACGGCGCCTTGCCGTGCCCCGAAACGCCGAAGCCCCCTCCGGCCGGATTCGGCAGGAGGGGGCTTCGATGGAGCGTCGCACCACGCGACGTCATCCCGGTCGTCGGTCTCGCTTCACTCTCCCTGGGTACGCACGCATCGTCCGGATGGCCCGATTCATCGGGTCCGTGGGCGATTCGTCCGTGCCTGGGTCGAGTCCCGTTCGCGTGGGCGGCGTGGGGAGCGTGGGTGGATCGGACGCTCTCGCCGTTAGCGAGCGGGGATCGGAGCCGCGACGCAGAGGCCCTCTCCCGCCCTGCCTAGAAGCAGGGCGTGGGATAGGGCGAGGCTCTGTGCACGTGCGGGCCGATCCATGACTCGTGTAGTTACCCGAAGCCTGCCGTGGGGTCAACCACGGTGGGCTGGTGAGGCGTTCACGTCGCGCTCGAAGCGCGTTCACGTGGCTTCGGCAGAAGTCGCACCCGGCTTGAGGCGCGCCCGGTCCGGCCTCAGCCGACCCCGACGAGCGCGAGCCGATCGCCCCAGCGTGACACCACCGCGCGACGCAGCGCGGCGTGCTCTCGCAAACCGGGATCGGCTGCGACCTGCTCCCAGGCCGCGCGCCGCGCCGTCGCGACGTGCTCGGCGTCGCGCACCAGATCGGCGATGCGCAGATCGGGCATGTGCCCGCTCTGCCGCGTGCCGAGGAACTCGCCCGGCCCGCGCAGCCTCAGGTCGGCGTCTGCGATGTCGAAGCCGCTGCGCGTGTCGAGCATCGCGCGGAACCGGGCCTCGCTCTTCTCGCTGCTCGAGCGCGCCACGAGCACGCACGTGCCCGGCCGCTCACCCCGCCCCACCCGTCCCCGCAGCTGATGCAGCTGCGCGAGCCCGAAGCGCTCGGCGTGCTCGATCACCATGAGCGTGGCCGAAGGCACGTCGACGCCGACCTCGATCACCGTGGTCGAGACGAGGATGCACGTCTCGCCCGCAACGAAGCGGTCCATCGCCTCGCCCCGCGCCTTCGCATCCAGGCGACCGTGCACGAGGTCGACCTTCACGTCGCGGAACGCCGCCTGGATCCGTTGCGCGCTCTCGATCGCGGAGCGCAGGTCGCTCTTCTCGCTCTCCTCGACGAGCGGATACACGACGTAGACCTGCTCGCCCCGGTCGACCGTCGCGCGGACCATGTCGGTGAGCCTCCGCCCCTCGCCCTCGCGCAGCAGCAATGTCTCGACGGGCGTGCGGCCCGGCGGCAGCTCGTCGATCACAGACACGTCGAGGTCGCCGTAGAGCGTGAGCGCGAGGGTCCGCGGGATCGGCGTCGCGGTCATGACCAGCGCATGGGGATGACGGCCGTCGGCGTTGCGCGCCGCGAGCGCCGCGCGCTGGCGCACGCCGAAGCGATGCTGCTCGTCGATGATCGCGAGCCCGAGCGACGCGAACGACACGTCCTCCTGCACGAGGGCGTGGGTGCCGATCACGAGCTCGACATCGCCCGCCGCGAGCCGCGAGCGCACCGTGTCGGCCACCGCCTTCGGCATCGACGCCGTGAGGCGGGCCACCTGCAGGTCTCGCAGCCCCTCGCCGCCGTGCTCGACGAGCCCGCGGATCGTGCGCGCATGCTGCTCGGCGAGCAGCTCCGTCGGCGCCATCAATGCGGCCTGGTGTCCAGCGCGAGCGACGGCCGCTGCGGCGAGCAGCGCCACGGCCGTCTTGCCGCTGCCGACGTCGCCCTGCACCAGCCTGTTCATGGGCGACGGGTGCGCGAGGTCGGCGCGGATCTCCTCGACCACCCGCGCCTGCGCGCCGGTGAGTGTGAAGGGCAGCGCCGCGGCGGCCTCGCGCTCAGCCTCGGGCGAGCGGGGAATCGCGATGCCGGTGAGTGTCGCCTGGTCGCCGCGCCGGAGCGCGAGGCCGAGCTCGAGCAGGTAGAGCTCCTCGAGCACCAGCCGGGTGTGCGCCGGCGACACCCGATCGCGAAAGGCGTCGACCCGCGCTTCGGGATCGGGCCGGTGCACCTGCACCATCGCCTCGGCGGCGCCCGGCAGACCCAGCGACAGGGCGACCGCGTCGGGCAGGAAGCCCTCGACGAGGTCGGCGTACTCGTCCACCGCGTGCGCGACGAGCCGGCGCAGGGTGCGCGCGTTCACACCTTCGGGCACGGGATAGTCGGGGACGATCGCGCGCAGCGCGTCCGCCTCGTCGGGGCCTTCGGTGCTCGGCTTCCTATCCGCTGCGCTCGGCTTCCCATCCGCTGCGCTCGGCTTCCGTTCCGCTGCGCTGGGCTTCCTATCCGCTGCGCTCGGCTTCCTTTCCGCTGCGCTGGGCTTCCTACCCGCTGCGCTCGGCTTCGCATCCGCTGCGCTCGGCTTCGTATCCGCTGCGCTCGGCTTCGACTCACCTTCCGAGTCGGCGTCGGCCTCGCCGCCGGGCGGATCGATCGGCTCCGTCTCGGGATGCACGAGCTCCTTCGAGAAGCGGTATCGCTTCACGTCGCCCGTCACGAGGAGCCACTGCCCCTTGCGCACCTGCTTCGTGAGCAGGTCGCTCGCCCGGAACCACTTGAGGTTCACCGTCCCGGTGCCGTCGCCGACGACGGCCTCGAAGACGCGCCGCGATCGCCCGCCAGATCGCTTCGACGTGTAGTCGGCGACGAGCACCTCGGCCATGAACGTCGCGCGGTGGCCCACCTCGAGCTCGCCGACGCTCGTGAGCGAGCGGCGATCGTCGTAGCGATGAGGCAGGTGGAAGAGCAGGTCCTCGATGCGCGCGAGGCCGCGGCGGCCGAGCGCCTCCGCCCGCTTCGGGCCGACGCCGGGCAGCACGGTGAGGGGGCGCGCCAGGAACGAGGCGGGCCAGCCCGGCTCGCGAAAAGGGGCCAGCCAGTCGAGGGCGACGCCGACCCGCTCGACCCTCACCGAGACTTCGAGCGGGGTCTCGAAGGCGCCTCGCAACCCCTCGATCGACCGACGGAAATCGGCAGGCAGCCGATGAGCCAGGACCGCATCACAGGCGGCGGCGATGCTGGCCTCGAGACCGCTCACCCGCTCGATCGTGGCGAAGTCGTCGCGCGCGGCGAACTCGAGCGGGCGCAGCAGCGCGGCCATCGCGTCGGGCAGGCTCGATGTCGAGACCGCCTTCTTCGTGCCCGCATCGTCGGGCCGACTCGCACGACGGTCTCCCTGCCCGGTCACGGTGAGCCTCCCCTGCTCTCTTCCGGTGCGAGGACCTCACGTGCCCGGGACGTGGATCTCCTGCAACGCGCGCACCCCGATCGACTCCTGCTGCAGCGCGAGGATCGCGCCGGCCGACGCCCGCGCGGCAGCGAGCGTCGTGCAGTACGGGATGCCGCGCTGGAGCGCG
>CAYYSY010000142.1:0-7737 GCA_964474355.1 uncultured Spirochaetaceae bacterium
TAGACCATCGTGCGCAGCGTCGAGAAGTCGTTGCCCTGGATCGCGTCGACCATGATCGAGCCGAGCCCCGGGATGCCGAAGAACGACTCGAGCAGCAGCGACCCCATGAAGAGGAAGGGAATCGCGAGCACGACCCTCGTCAGCACGGGGATCAGCGAGTTGCGAAAGACGTGGCGCGCCATGATGCGCGCTTCGCTGCAGCCCTTCGCCCGGGCCGTGCGCACGAAGTCGCGGCTGCTCTCCTCGAGGAAGACGGTGCGGTAGAAGCGCACGTCACCGCCGACACCGCTCACGATGCCCACCAGGAGCGGCAGCGCGAGGAATCGCAGCAGGACCGACGGGTCCGGATCGAAGCCCGAGATCGGGAACCAGCGCAGCTGCTTCGCGATGAGATACTGCGCGCCGATGATGTAGAGGAGGATCGACACGCTCATCGCGAGCACGCAGAGGAAGACCCCCATCCGGTCGATGTACGTCTCGCGGAAGAACGCGACGACCAGCGAGAGTGGGATCGCCACCCACAGGCTCAGGATGAACATCGGGATCGTGAGCGAGAGCGAGACCCACATGCCCGCCTTGATGCGCTCGATGATCGGCGTGTCGTCGGCGTCGCTGCGCCCGAAGTCGAACGTCAACATCCGACGGAAATGGTCGACGAGCAGGTTGTCGCTCCACGCGCCGGGCTCGGGAAAGAGCGGCCGGTCATACCCGTGGTTCGACTTCCACTGATCGACGACCTCCTGGGGCACGCGCTCTCCGAGCGCCTTGCGGGCCACGTCGTCGGGGTTGGTCACCCAGAAGAAGAGCACGAAGAGGAAGAGCAGCACGCCGAAGACGACCACCACCCCGTAGCCCAGGCGCCGGATCACGTAGGCCAGCATTACTGCCGCTCCCTCATGTAGGTGACGATGCCCGGAATCAGCAGCACGACGCCGAGCACGACGATCACGTAGAGCGGCCAGACCACCGGCTCGTTGTGCGTCCGACGCCATTCGGTGCGCACGGTGGGATCGATGTCGCGGTACTTCGTCGTCGGCGTCGACATGCCGACCGGCTTCACGTTGGCGAGCCAGCCGTGGTAGAGCACGTAATCCTCGGGATGGAAGAGCTCGATCCAGGGCCGCTCGTGCTCGAGCATCGCGAGCATCTGCTCGATCTTCGCCATCCGCTCCTCGCCGTTGGGCATCGCCTTCGTCTCGAGGTAGAGCGCATCGTAGGCGTCGTCCATGAAGTTCGCGGTATTCGGCCCCTCGGTCCTCGAGCGGGCCATCTCGCTCCAGAGCAGGAAGAGGAAGTTCTCCGGATCGGGGTAGTCGGCGATCCAGCCCCACATGAAGAGCTGGTACGCGCCGTTTCGCACCTTCTCCTGGAACTGGTTGTAGTTCGTCGCCGCGATCTCGACGTCGAGGCCGAGCTGGCGCCAGGCGTCGGTGAAGAACTGGTAGCGGAGCCGGCCCTGGGCCGAGGTATCGGGCGTGTCGAACGTCAGCTTCAGCGGCTTGCTCGTCTCGGGGTCGATGCCGCCTTCGAAGCCGGCCTCGGCGAGCAGCACCCGCGCGCGCTCGACGTCGAGCTTGCGATACGGGTTCTCGTAGTCGTCGCGGTAGCCGAAGATGCCGGGCGGAATCGGCGTCTGTGCCGGCACGCCGCGCCCGTTCAGGAAGAGACGGGTGAACTCCTCGGTATCGATCGCGAGGCTCATCGCCTGGCGCAGCTTGCGCCCCGAGTCGCCGGCTTCGCGACCGAGCAGCGGGTCGTCCATGTTGAAGCCGATGTAGTAGACGCCCGGGCTGACGCTCTTCTCGAGCGAGATGCCGAGCTCGGCCATCTCGGGCGAGAGACCGCCCTCGTGGACGACCCGGTCGAAGCTCTCCTTGATGACGCCCGAGGCGTCGTAGTAGCCCTGCAGGAACTTGTTGAAGGAGGGGATCGACTCCTTCTCGCGGCGGAACTCGACGCGCTCGATGAAGGGCAGCGCGCGCCCCACGTACGCGTCGTCGAGCCGCCCGGCCTCGGCGTCATCCGGCGAGCCCTCGGTCGGATACGTCGCACCCGGCGCCTTCCACTCGGGATGCGTGATGCCGTACCAACCCTCGTTGCGCTCGAGGATCATGCGCGCCTGCTTGTCGTACTCGACGAGCCGGTAGGGCCCGGTGCCCACCGGGCGATCGGCGAGCCGCGCCCTCCCCTCCTGCCCGTCGTAGTACGCCACGACCTCGTGGGCCATCGGCGTCGTGAAGGGCATCGCGAACCAGTAGAGGATCTGCGGAAAAGGCTTCTCGAGCACGATCCGCAGCCCGAGCTCGCCGTCGACCTCGATGCCCTCGATGCCGCCGAGCCCCGCGTACTGCTCGTGCGCGGGCAGAGCGGCGAATGCGGCGTCGTTCGCGCGCCGCTCGAGCAGGGTCTTGCCGAACTCGCGAAAGCCGCGGAGCTGCGAGAACTGCTCGATCACCGGGCTGTTCACCGACGGGTCGGCGATCCGCATCAGCTGAAAGGCGACGTCGGCCGCGGTCACACCCCGGGTGGCGGGCGCGGCGTGCGCCGGGTCGAACGCGACGTCCTCGTGGAAGTGCAGGTCGGGGCGCAGCTCGAAGCGGTAGGCGACGCCTCCGTCCTCGACCGGCTCGGCCACGGGGACGGTGGTGGCGAGGCCGGGGATCAGCTCGTAGGGCCGCTTCAGATAGTGGTACTCGAGCAGCGTGTCGAAGACGGCGCCCGTGATCTTGTGCGAGGTCGTCGTGTACGCGACCGCGGGGTCGAGGGTGCGCGGCGCCTCGCCGAAGGGCGAGTAGAGCACCTTCTTCGCGTCGTCTTCGTTGGGATACGGGTTGTTGGTGCACGCGACCGCGAGCGCCACAGCCGCGAGCGCGACGGCCATGCCAATCGCGCGCAGCCGCACGCGCGCGCGCCGCGACCGAGTCGTGCCTGTGAGCATCGATCCCGATGCGCTCAACGCGCGGCCGCTCCCGCTCGGCGGCGCGACGCCGGTGCGAGCTCGAAGAGCGACGGTGCCAGCTCGGGATCGAGCTGCACGTCATCGAACTCGACATCGACCTCGGCGCCCTCAGCCGGGAAGCGCAGCTTCACCGAATGGGCGAACGACTGCATCGCCCCATCCCCCCCCATGAGCGGGCGATGTTCGTCGAAGGTGGCGCTCCAGACAAGCTCCCCCGTCGCGCCGAAGCGTTCGAAGCCGCGGAGCCGGCCCTCGGCGTCGAAGCTCGCGCGCTCGAAGAGCGCACCCTCCGCGTCGACGCGCTCCACGTCGAAGCGCGACTTCCACCAACGGGCGGCGCCGACCGCCAGCCCGGGCGCGGGGCGCGGCGTGCCCAGCAACAGATCGACCGCTTCTTCGGGCGCCAGCGCGACGCGGGCGATCCGCCAGAGCAAGTTCGGCGTCACCGGCCCCTGCTGGATCTCGGGCGAGCCCGACTCCCAGAGCTGATAGACGCCGTCGCGCACCACGAGCACCGCGGCCACCTGCCGGAAGAGACCCAGGATCTCGACGCGCAACGTGCCCGGCCGGACGGCGGCGATGCGCTGGGGTCGGGAGACGCGCAGATCGGGCGCGTCGATGGCGAGCCGGGAGCGGGCGCGCAGGCCGTTGCGGGCGCCGGCGGAGGCCTCCAGCCCGGCGATCAGTGCGCCGGCGTCGAGATCGGGCCGCGGCACAGGCGGGGTGGGCGTCTTGCACGCGGCGAGCAGCGCGATCGTCGCGAGCAGCAGCAGACCGGGGGCGCGGCGCGCCGAAGCGGGGCTCACGGTCAGGCTCCTAGCGCAGCTCGTGCTGCGCGCCCGAGCCAGCGCTCTCGAGATCGATGCGGAGGCGGTCGAGCTTGTCGAGCAGATCGGGCTGCTCCTCCTCGCGGTACTTCTGGTCGACGGCCCGCTCGTAGTACTCGAGCGCGCGCACGCGCTCGTCCATCAGCAGGTGGACGTCGCCGAGGTGCTCGCTCACGACGGGGTCGCCGCCGGTCATCTCGTCGGCGAGGCGGAGCTGTTCGCGGGCGCGCTCGAGCAGCGCGAGGGCGTCGTCGCGGCTGCCCCGCTCCATCAGCGGGCGGGCGCGCATGTAGTAGACCCAGCCGAGGCTGTCGGCGATGTAGCCGTCGTCGGGGGCGATCTCGGTGGCACGAGTGATCAGGCGCTCGGCGCGGTCGAGGTCCTCGCCACGCTCGGCGAGCGAGTAGCCGATGTAGTTCAGCGCGTGGGCATTGTCGGGGTTCTGCTCGAGGACGCGCTCCATCATGCGGATCGCGTCGTCGGTCCGCTTCGAGATGCCGTAGAGCACGCCGATCTGGTAGAGCACCTCTTCGTCGCCCGGGTCCTCGGCGAGCATCGCCTCGAGGATCGCGACGCCCCCCGCCAGATCGCCGGTGCGCGCGCGCAGCGATGCAGCATGGAAGTCGATCGTGCGGTCGCTCCGAACCGCGCGCAGCGCCTCGACCTCGGCGAGCGACGCCTCGAGATCCCCCTGCTCCTCGTACACCGTCGCGATCTGCATCCGCGCGTCCGTGTAGAGCGGATGCCCAGCCGGCACGCGCCCGAACGCGTCGAGCGCGGCGTCCGTGCGGCCCAGGGCGCGGCGGACCTGCCCAAGGGCGTAGGCGAGATCGGGCCGATCGGGATTCGCCGCCAGCGCGGCCTCGAAGCGTTCTGCAGCCATCTCGGGCTCGCCGACGGAGAACTCGAGCGAAGCGAGACGCTTGATCGCCTGTACGTCGCTCGGGTGCGCCTCGACCAGCACGCGATACGTCTCGATCGCCCCCTCGATGTCGCCGGTTGCGATCTGTGCCTCGCCGAGGCTGACGAGCGTCCCGTGATGCTCCGGCTCGTTCTCGAGGACCTCGTGGTAGACCGCGATCTCGCCGGGTCGATCCCCCGCCGCCCGACGTACGCGCGCGAGCCGCGAGTAGAGGACGAAGCGATGCGGGTGGTATTCGAGACCGGCGCGCAGCGCCTCTTCGGCCTGGTCGTACTCGCGCAACCGCTCGAAGACCGTCGCGACCGCCATGTACGCGCCGAGATTCTCGGGATCGTCCTGGAGCAGCAGCCGCGCAGTCGTGAGCGCGGTCGAGAGCTGCCCCCGCTCCATGTACATCTGGAAGAGCAGCAGCGCGGACTCGCTGTCGAGCGGCCGCTCGTCGCTGTCGCGCAGGGTGCGCTCGACGTCGTTGTACCGGCGCTCGTGGAGATAGAGCCGCCCGAGAAAGCGACGCCCTTCGACGTCGTCGGGATCGAGGGCCATGCCCGCCTCGCCGTACGCGATGGCGCGGTCGACGTCCTCGAGCTGAGCCGCGAAGCGGCTGGCGCGGTACGAGAGGTACGCCGACTCCGGGTCCTTGGCGATGGCGCGATCGAGGGCCTCGAGTGCCTCCTCGACGTCCCCCTCCCGGGCCGTGACCTCCGCCACGAGCACGTCGTAACGGGCGTCGGCGTCGGGGCGGTCGACCCGGGTGGAGCCGCCCGGCCCGCCACGCGACGCGCAGCCCGTGCCCCACGCGAGGATCAGGAGGGCGCAGAGCACCGGGGCGAGCAGAGCCCGCCGCAGCGGTTGAGGCCGCGTCTCCGGGCTGGAAGTGGCTGCTCGGGCCCCGGGTCGTGTCGCCTGCATCACGCTCCCATCGGCTCGTCGACGCTCCGACTGTCGGCCGATCACGGCGAGTCAGGCAGAGAGATAGCCCTGTTTCTCGAGGTAGGCGACGAGCTCCGCCGCGCTCTGGTCGACGCTCTGGTCGTTCGTGTCGAGCACGAGCTCGGGCTTCAGCGGCTCCTCGTAGGGGGCCGAGATACCGGTGAACTCGGGGATCTCGCCGGCGCGGGCCTTCTTGTACAGGCCCTTCACGTCGCGGCTCTCGCAGGTGTCGAGGTCGGCCGAGACGTAGACCTCGACGAAGTCGCCCTCGCCCATGATGTCGCGCACCTGGTCGCGGTCGCCGCGGTAGGGCGAGATGAACGACGTGAAGACGACGATGCCGGCGTCGTTGAAGAGCTTCGCGACCTCGCCGATGCGGCGGATGTTCTCGGTACGATCCTCCGGCGAGAAGCCGAGGTTGCTGTTGAGGCCGTGGCGGATGTTGTCGCCATCGAGGATGTACGTGGCCTTGCCACGATCGTGGAGCAGCTTCTCGGCCGCCACCGCCACCGTCGACTTGCCCGAGCCCGACAGGCCGGTCAGCCAGATGGTGACTCCGCGCTGGCCCCACTGGTCCTCGCGATCGCTGCGGCCGACCTGGCCCTCGTGCCACGTGATGTTCTTGGACTTCGGATCTTCTGCCACGACTCGATTCCCTCGTCTCTCTGCTGTTGGCCAACCCGCCGCATGCGCGCCGCCCAGCGGCTCGCTCGCGGGTGCCTTGGATGTGCGCGGTTGCGCTGGGGTCTCGCCGCCGGAGCCGCGGTGCGGCCCGCCCGGGGCCGCTACGCCGCGCGCCGCCGGATCCGGGCGGCCGCTCCGGTGGAGATCGGCGGCGGGAGACTAGCCGCCCTGGGGTCGAGGCGCCGCCTGCCGTTCGTCTGCGCAACCCTGGGCGGCAGCACGGCACCGCAGCCGCTGCACGAGGCCCGCGGGGCCCCGAACACCGCCCTACGCGCCGCGCGCCTTCCGCACCTCTTCGACCACGCGCGCGGCCGCACGGTCGACCTCCTCGGCCGTGGTGAAGCGACCGAGGCCGAACCGGAGGGTCGCCTTGGCGAGCGCGGCGTCGTGGCCGATCGCCAGCAGCACGTGGCTCGGTGCGGGGTCGGCGGAGCTGCAGGCCGAGCCCGTCGAGAGCGCGAGGTCGGGCAGCGCGAGCAGCAGCTTGTCACCGTCGATGTCCTCGACCGACACGCTGAGATTGCCGGGCAGGCCACGCTCGGGGTCGCCGTTGCGGCGCAGCCGGGCAAGGCCCGACGACAGGTGCTCCCACAGCGCATCGCGCAGCCCGGCGATCCGCGCGGCCTCTTCGGCCTGTGCGGCGGCCGCGAGCTCGGCCGCCTTCGCGAGCCCGACGACCTGGTGCACGGCGATCGTCCCCGAGCGCAGCCCGCCCTCGTGGCCGCCCCCGAGCTGGCGTGGCTCGATGCGCGCGCGGGGGGTGCGGCGCCGCACGTAGAGCGCGCCCGAGCCCTTGGGGCCGTAGATCTTGTGCGCCGAGATCGAGAGGAGCGCAACGGGGGTGCGCGTCACGTCGACCGGCACCTTGCCGAACGCCTGGGCCGCGTCGGAGTGCAGCGGCACGCCGCGCTCGGCGCAGAGCGCGGCGACGGCGTCCATGTCCGGCACCGTGCCGATCTCGCTGTTCGCCCACATGATCGAGACGAGCGCGGTTTCGGCGGCCAGCACCCGTTCGAGGTCGGCGAGGTCGACGTGCCCCCGGGCGTCGACGCCGAGCCGCACGACGGGCGTACCGTGACGCTCGAGGAATGCGAGCGGGTCGAGCACGGCCGGGTGCTCGGTCACCACGCTGACCACCTGCTTCGAGGGCGCGCGCGCCGACGCGCCGAAGACCGCGAGGTTGTCGCTCTCGGTGGCGCCGCTCGTGAAGACGATCTCGCGGGACGACGCGCCGATCGCCTTGGCGACCTGCTCGCGGGCGCGCTCGACGGCCTCCTCGGCCTCCCAGCCGAACTCGTGGCTGCGGCTGGCCGCGTTCCCGAACTTGTCGAAGAAGTACGGAACCATCGCGTCGACGACCCGCGGGTCGCACGGCGTCGTCGCATGGTTGTCCATGTAAACCCGGCGCTTTTCTT
>CAYYSY010000143.1:0-9077 GCA_964474355.1 uncultured Spirochaetaceae bacterium
TGATCCCCGATCACCAGGTCGAGACGATCCGCGAGGCGCTCGAGGCCGCGAACACGAAGCACGAGATCGTGATCTACCCGAAGGCCGACCACGGCTTCTTCTGCGACAAGCGCGCGACCTACAACGCCGATGCCGCCGAGGATTCGTGGAACCGCGTGCAGGCGCTGTTCGCTGCGGAGCTGAACGGCTAGGAGTCCGACTGCGAGGAGGGCGCCGGGGCCCGGCAGGTCTCAGTCGAGCACGCTCGTGAGCGCCGAGGCGAGCTGCTCGACGCGGTCGAGCCGGGCGTTCTCGCCCATGAGCCCGATGCGCCAGATGCGTCCGGCGAGCGCGCCGAGGCCGCCGCCGACCTCGATGCCGTGCTCCTGCAGCAGTACGCGCCGCACGTCGGCCTCGCCACGCTCTTGCACCGCGTCGGGCAGCTGCATCGACGTCAGCATCGGCAGCCGGTGCACGGCATCCACGAGCGGCTTGAAGCCGAGCGGCGAGAGCGCGTCGACCAGCGCCGTCGCCGCCTCGGCGTGGCGTGCGACGCGGGCCTCGAGGCCCTCTTCGGCGATCACCCGCAGCCCCTCCGTCAGGCCATAGATCGACGAGATGGGCGCGGTGTGGTGGTAGACGCGCTCGCCGCCGAAGTAGCCGCCGAGCAGACCGACGTCGAGATACCAGCTCTGCACGGGCGTCTTGCGCGCGCGCACCGCATCGAGGGCGCGCTCGGAGAAGCTCACGGGCGAGAGGCCGGGCGGTACAGACAGGCACTTCTGCGTGCCGCTGTACGCGGCGTCGATGCCCCACGCGTCGAGCTCGACCGGCAGGCCGGCGAGGGAGGTCACGCAGTCGAGCACCACCAGCGCGCCCGCTGCGCGCGCGGCCTCGGCGATGGGCGCCGGATCCTGTCGTACGCCGGTCGAGGTCTCCGCGTGCACGAAGGCGACGACCTTCGGCTGCACGCGCTCGATGGCCTCGGCCATGGCGCCTGGATCGAGCGGCGTTCCCCACTCGGCCTCGACCTTCGTCACCTCGGCCCCCGCCCGCTCTGCCACGTCGGCCATGCGCCCGCCGAAGACGCCGTTCACGCCGACGACGAAGCGGTCGCCGCGCTCGAGCAGGTTCACCAGGCACGCCTCCATGCCGGCGCTGCCCGTCGCGGAGAGCGGCAGGGTGAAGGCGTTCGACGTGCCGAAGAGTGTGCGGAGGTGATCCTGACACTCATCGAGGAGTGCGAGGAAGGCCGGGTCGAGATGGCCGAGCAGCGGCCGGCTCATGGCCGAGCGCACGCGGGCATGCACGTTGGAGGGACCGGGCCCGAGCAGCAATCGCTCGGGCAATTCGAGGGAGTCGCGGACGGGCTTGGACATGCGCGCAGCGTAGCGCCCCGCGCAGCGCAACGGCGCCCGGCGCACTCGGCGAGACCTCGGGCTCGAGCTTGGTTGACAGCGTCGGGGCGTCTTCGTAGCGTGCCGACACCCCCCGCGACGCCCGACGCGCGCCCCGGTCGGCGCGCACCGACGAGAGTGCGGTCATGGCGAAAGCCCGGCGACGCAAGAAGTCCGGCAAGGCCGGCCCCTCGGTCCTGAAGCAGGCGCTCCTGCTGGTCCTCGCCGTCTCGCTCTTCGCCGCCGCCCTGTACGGCCTGCTGCTGGTCGACGCCGGCGAGCCGGGGCCGGAGGTCCCCTCGAACGACGCGCCCCCGGTGGACCACATCGACGACTCGTCCCGGGACAGGCTGCGCGAGATCCTGCGCGAAGAGGGCGGCGAGTGAGCGCGCGGGCGTCGTCGGTCCCGCGGCTCCGCGCGGAGATCGAGGCGGAGGAGGACGAGCGACTCGGCCCCTGGGCGCTGCGAAGCCGAGAGAGCGCCGGCCGCCTGTACCCCGAAGACGAGCCGGCGCACCGCACCGTCTTCCAGCGCGATCGGGACCGCATCGTGCACTCGAAGGGCTTCCGGCGGCTCGAGTACAAGACGCAGGTGTTCGTCCACCACGAGGGCGATCACTTTCGCAATCGCCTGACCCATACCCTCGAAGGCGCCCAGATTGCGCGTACCCTGGCGCGGGCGCTGCGTCTGAACGAGGACCTCGCCGAGGCCGTGGCGCTCGCGCACGACCTCGGTCACACGCCCTTCGGTCATGCCGGCGAGCGCGTGCTCGCGCACGCGATGAAGGCCGAGGGCGGCTTCGACCACAACCGGCAGTCGCTGCGCGTGGTCGATCTGCTCGAGCGCCGGACACCCGATCATCTCGGTCTGAACCTCACGAGTGAGACGCGCGAAGGCATGCTGAAGCACGGCTGCCACTGGAGTCATCCGGTGGCGGTCCCGGAGCTCGGCCGGCAGCGGCCGCTCGAGTCGCAGGTGGCCGACCTCGCCGACGAGATCGCGTACATGAACCACGACCTCGACGACGCGCTGCGTGGGGGGCTCATCGACTTCGAGCAGGCTGCCGAGTGGCCGCTCATCGGCGAGTCGCTGCAGCGCGTGACGGAGACGAGCGGCGCACTCGCCCGCGACCTCCACCGGGCAAGGGCCGTCAGCCACACCATCGACCGGCTCGTGATCGACGCGACCGTCCACTCCGCAGCGACGCTCGAGGCCGAGGCACCCGACGGCCCGGCCGCCGTGCGCGCCGCTCCCCGATCATGGATCGCCTTCTCGCCGCCCGTCTTCGAGCAGAAGCGGACGCTCAAGCGCCTGCTCCTGGAGCACGTCTACCACCACCCCCGTGTCTCGCAGATGACCGACCTCGCCGAGAAGGTGGTCGAGGATCTCTTCGGGCTGTACATGCGCGAGCCGGGCACGCTGCCCGAGGCCGTGCGGGCCCGCTTTGGCGCCGAGGGGATGGCCCGGGCCGTCGCCGACCACGTGGCGGGCATGACCGACCGCTTCGCGGTCGAGCAGCACCGGATGCTCTTCGGCCCCGAGGCCGTCGGCCCCTTCGGCGATCTGGTGCGCTGAGCGGCGGCACGGAGCCGGCTCCCCGCTCGTCCGCGGCCACCTCCCGCGCCCCCACGGAGCGCCCACCGGCTCCAGCTCTCTGCCACGACCTGCCACGACCCCCGGGACGAGCCGGGCCCCGTCGACTATGCTCCCGGCCTCGACCGGTGAGGCGATTCGGCAGCTCCGACGCGGGCTTCGAGGCGCCCCGGTTCGAGGCGGGGGGCGCGGCCGAGACAGGCCGGCGCCCGTCGTGTCTGGGGGGGCACGGCGCCCGGTTTCGCGGGCGCCTTCGGTCATCGGGCCGGCCGCGCTGCCGGCCGATCGCAGAGCCGGTCACGGGGTCACCCGTGGCCGACGGAGTGTGTCGAAGCATGAGTCTCGCAGAGCGTCTCGAGGAGGCGGCCAGCGCGCTGCCCGGCGAGGCGGACGCCATCCGGCCGGCGAACGGCGACCCGATGGCGCTGCTGCAGAGCCTCTCGCCCGAGGCCGCGCCGAAGGTGCTGGGCTGGCTGCTCGAGCATGGACCCGCCGAAGCCGAGGAGCTCGCCGAGGTCTGGCTGCAGGAGCCGGCGGGTGTGGCCGCGGTGGAGGGGCTCGACATCGCCGGCCTCGCAAAGCCCGGGCGCAAGGTGCTGCGCCGGCTGCTCCACCGCGCACGCTCGAGCGGACTCGAGATCGCCGACCCGGCCGCGAAGACGGCCGAGCCGAAGGTCGCGCGCCTGCCGAAGGTCGAGACGCCCATCGATGAGGCCTACGTCGCGCCCTTCGATCCGCGCGGCGCGCGCCTCGTGTATCTCGTCGAGTCGACGCCGACCGGCGGCGCACGCGTCTTCGAGGCGCTGCTCGACCTCGCCCGCGGCATCGTCGACTTCCAGGTCTACAAGGCGGGCCGCAGCGCGGTGCGCTCGTTCGTCCGCGACGTCACGAGCCGCGCCCGCTACGGCGCGCGAGCGGCCGAGCCCGCTCAGGTCCGTGCGCTGATCGCGCGGCACGTCGCGGTGCATCCCGTCGATCGGCCCTTCCCGCGCAACTTCGACGAGTGGCGGGGCAAGATCCTGTCGGGGGCCGAAGGCGCGGCGACTCCGGGCGAGGCAGCGCGCAAGACGCTGGCGCCGGTCTCGGATGCCTCGGTGGACGTCGACGCACTGCTCCAGAAGATCGACGCGGGTGAGCTCGGTCCCTGGCCCACCCAGGAGCGGACGGAGCTCGAGGCCGCAGCCGCGAGCGTCCGCGAGGCGGGCGAGGGCGCCGAGGGCGAGGCCCTCGAGTCGAAGCTCGACGAGGCGATCGATGCCGCTGCACGTTCGCTCTATGGCGCGGACGATCTCGGGCGCTGCGCGGACCGGCTCGACGAGATGGCGCACGTCTACACGATCGAAGGTGAGCCGGATCTCGCCGCGGCCGCGATCCGCGTGGCGGACGAGCTACGCAGCGCACCCGGCGAGAGCCACGCCTTTGCGCGACGCGCGACCGAGCGCCTGCTCGGCTCGCTGCTCGAAGAGCTGCGCGGCGGCGGGTCGGCGCAGGCAGCACCCAGGGAATGAACGCGTGCCGCTCGCCCAGGGCAGGGCATGGCGCGCGACGCACGATGCAGGACGAACACAATGAAGGTCGCCGTGCTGAAGGACGGTCTCGGCGACGAAGGAAGGCGCTCGGAGAGCTCGGACTCGGCATCCCGCTGGCGAAGCGGGGCCGGGGCATGATGCGCGTCGCCGGGATCGGCAAGGATCGAAGGCCGATCGGTGGCGCCGTGCTCGGGCTCGCGAGCGACGAAGATCAACTGACCCTCATCCTCGGCAACGACCGGCTCCATGGTGAGCTGCAACGCGTCTTGCTCGACGCGACCGTGGCGCTCGTGGAGTGCGGTGCACGCACGATGCGCGCCGGACAAGCCGGCTAGCCGGAGCTGCCGAGACGAGAGGGCGCGCGCGAGCCGACGGGCCGCGCGCGAGACAGTGAAGAGAGATTCAGATGCGAAGGTTCGGAAGACGGCGCCGCGGAGGCGCCCCGGGTGGATCGGGTGGCGAGGGACGTGTGGCCACCATCGACGCGGAGCGCTGGCTCACGCGGATCAAGGAAGACGGACTGCTCGGGCTCGAGGAGCTCGAGGTCGACGCCGAGACGCCGGTGCCCGGCCACGTGGCCGCGATCGGCAAGGGCCGCCGGGCAGACGGCGCCGAGGTGATCGTCTCGTTCGCGCCGCGCTACGCGGGCGACGCGCTGCTCGGCGGGCTCGCTGCGGCAGGCGCCCGGGCGGGCGAGGACGGCGGCTTCACCGGTGAGGTCATCGCGGTGGCGCCCCAGTGGACGGGGGCTGCGCGCAGGCGGCTGGCGCTGCTTCGCGACGAGCTGCCATTCACGGTCACGGCCGTGACCGCGTCGAGCCTCGAGGAAGGGCCGACGGAGGTGCCGCCGGAGCCGGTGGAGGAGCACGGCGTCACCACGCCCGCACGCCTCGCGGCCCACATGGCGGAGGGCGCCGAGCGCGATCTCTACCTGCGGGCGCTCGCTGCGCTCGAAGGCCTCGGCTCGAAGCACGGCGGTGGCGTGCGCGCCTACGGGCGGGGCGTCGAGCTCGTCGTGCTCTCCCGCCGCGTCGCACAGCTGCGCCTCGAAGAGGGCGGCGGACTCAGCCTCGTGACCCTCGCGCCCCAGCGCAGCTCGACCCGGCTCGACTCGGCTGGCCTCGCGGCGGCGTTCGACGCCCTCGAAGGTCAGCTCCGCAAGCGCATCAACGACCGGCGCACGCGCGATGGCGAGGAGGGTGTGCGCACCCAGCTGCTGCCCGTGGCCGCCGAGGCCGTGGGCTTGCGCGGTGCGATCGCCTTCCCGCTCGGTGGCTCGGACGTCGAGACCCTCGATCAGATCGGCGTCGACGCGACGGGCCGCCCCGTGATCGTGGCGGTCCGGCTCAAGCTCGGCCTCGCCGAGCTCGGTCGGATTCTCGATTCGCTGCAGGATCTGCGTCCCCATCTCTCGACCCTGCTGGCGTACCTGCCGCCGCCGGTGCGCGTCGAGACGCCGCGCCTCGTGCTGGTGGCCGAGGAGCTCGATGCGGCCGTGGCGCCGGCGCTGGCCGGGCTGGCGGTCGCTCACGATGTATTCACCCTCGATCGCGAGCGCGGCCTGCAGCTCCTGCCGGGTGCATCCGGCGCCGCCGGCCGTGCTGCGCGCGGTGCGGCCGGGCGCCGGCGCCGCCGTGGGCGAGGCGATCGCGAGGAGGCGGCAGGCGAGGGCGCGCGCGGTGAGCGGGGCGCGCGAGACGAATCGAGGCCCGCAGGCGAAGAGGCTCCCGCGGCCGGGCGGGAGGCCGCCGAGCAGGCCGTCTCCGCCGATGCCGAAGAGGCGAAGGCTGGCGACGACGAGGCGCGCGAGGAGGGCCGCGGCGACGAAGCGGGCCGGGGCCGGAGCCGCCGCCGACGGGGCGGTCGGGGTCGCGGCCGGGCTCGGGATCGTGACGAGGCCGGCCCGGCTGAGGGTGCCGAGGACGCGGATGCTGGCGAAGGCCAGGTCGCCGCATCGGCGGAGGACGAAGACCGGGGGCCGAAGTACGAGAGCCTCTCGCTGCTCGACCTCGACGACGAGTCGGGCGACGACGCTGAAGACGGAGGTGCGCGCCGGCGTGGCCGAGGTGGCCGTCGCCGCGGCCGCCGCGGGACGGGAAGCCGGGGCGAGGGCGGCGAGGGGGGCGACGAGGCATCGGTGTCGGGCGACGACGAGCGACCACGCGCCCGAGCGGACGCCGGCTCGGAGGCCGAGGCAGAGTCTGAGTCGGGCGACGAGGACGACACGGATGCGGACGACCTCGACGACTCGCTCGCGGATCTGCCCGAGAGCCTGGCCGGTGTCGGCGACCCCCTGCAGTACGCCGAGGACGAGGACGAAGACGAGGACGCCGGCGGGGACGACAAGTCGCGTCGCACGCGCGAGCGCGAGGAGCGCAGGCGCGCGCGCAAGGCGCAGAACGCGGAGATCTCCGAGCCGGCCGCGCCGCGCCGCCGGGCGGTGGTGGTGGCGTGCGCCGATCGCGACTCACTGCTCGCCGCAGTGCTGCTCGCCCGCGACATCCGCCTGCTCGAGGGCATCTGGGTCTATCCCCAGTCCGAGCTGATGACGTTCTTCCGCAGCGTCGCCACCGACGTGAAGGAGGACGTGCCGATCTACGTCGTCGGCTTCACGCCGTCGCCGGCACGCGACGTCATCCAGGCCGCGTCGCTCTACGCGAATCGCATCACCTGGTTCGATCACCACGACTGGCCGCCGGAGGATCTGTCGGCGGTGCGCGAGACCTTCCGCGAGGACGCGCTGCACCTGGCGCCCGGCACCGGCTCGTCGCTGCCGGCGGTGCTCGAGACGAGCACGCGGCGCTCGCGCTTCTCGGACAAGCTCGTCGATCTCGCCACGGGCCGCTTCAGCCAGCACGACTACGAGCGCTGGGGCCGGCTCTGGTGGCATCGCCTGGGCGAGATCTCCGCCAAGGGGGGCGAGGTGCGTGCGGACATCGATCCGCTGCTCTCCGGCCGGCCGAGCGACCTGGCCAAGGAGGCGCTCAAGGTCGATGCGCCGCCGCTGCCTGCCGAGCTCGAGTACGTGTCCAGCCGTGACTTCCGGCTCGTGCGCTTCGCGGGCCATGCGATGGTGGTGGTCGACGTCGACGGCGACTGCGACCCGCTGCTCGCGGCCCGCATCGCACGCGAGCGCTACCGCGCGAACCTGTCGCTTGCGTTCGTACGCGGCAGCGAGCTCGTGCTGTTCGGCGGTGAGGAGACCGGGGGGCGCCGCACGCTCGACTTCGGCGCGCTGTCCGAGCACCTCGCGAACAAGTTCCGCTGGGTCGAGGCGCTGCCCGATACGGACCACGTGGCGCGCTTCCGGGTGCGTGGGCTGAACGAGACGCCCGAGCGCATGGACGAGGTCGTCGGCACGATCGCGATGGGTCGCTCGATCCTCGAAGGCTAGATCCGAGGAGGGGCCGTTCGGTGGATGCCCATCTCGTCGAGATCTTCGAGTCGGTACAGGGCGAGGGGCCGCACGTCGGTGTGCCCACGGTCTTCGTCCGATTTGCCGAGTGCGATCTGCGCTGCAGCTGGTGCGACACGCCCGAGTCGTGGAGGCGCGTGCCGACGTGCCGCGTCTACGGCGAGCTCGGGCGGGGCGGCTTCTTGACGGTCGAGAATCCCGTCGGGCTCGAGCGGCTGCTGGCGTGGCTCGACGCGCGAGGCGTTCCGGACGGCCGCTGGGTGAGCCTCACAGGGGGCGAGCCGCTGCTGCAGTCCGACGCGGTGGCCGCATGGTCCGAGGCGTTGCATGGGCGTCGGCTGCGGGTGCACCTCGAGACGCATGGGCTGGAGAGCGCCGCGCTCGGCCACGTGCTCGAGCACGTCGACTACGTGTCGATGGACTGGAAGCTCGCGAGCGACGTGCGGCGCGTGAGCGATCGCGGCGTCGCGGTGGCCGACTTCCACGACGCGCACGCGGCGTTCCTGGCCGCGGTGGGCGACCGCGCGGATGCGTGCGTGAAGATCGTGGTGACGCCCGGCACGACCCGCGGCGAACTCGAGACGGCCTGCCGCCGGGTCGCCGAGGTCCGCCCCCGCACGCCCGTCGTGCTCCAGCCGGTGACGCCGACCGGCGGCGTCCGCGAGGCGCCGAGCCTCGACACCCTGATGGATCACCTAGCCGCGTGCGCCTCGATCGTCGGCGACGTGCGCCTGATTCCCCAGACCCACAAGGCCTACGGCGCGCTCTAGGAACGTCGGACGGGCGCTGCGGAGCGCGGCGCGCAGCCGCGTGAGATCGGCGCGCACGGTCGCGCCGGGTGCCTCTCCACGACCGCCGAAGCGACGAGCGAGGTAGCGTTCGCTGATCGGAAAAAATGCTTCAGCCACAGCAGGGTGCAGCGCTTCTCGGAGGTCCTGCACGAAGTCTCGGGCCGTGCACTCGGGCGGCCGCGGGTAGCCGCGCCGTGCGAGCCAGCGAAGCGCCCGCTCGTAGTCCGCAGGCACGGCGGCCCGAGCGCGGCCGCTGCGGCTCCGGCGACGGAAGGCGAGCCAGCCGATGGCAGCGGCGGTCAGCACGAGGGCCACGGTCCACGGGCGGCCGGCACCGAGATCGCGGGGCGTCCGATCCTCGTTCGGCTGTGA
>CAYYSY010000144.1:0-9550 GCA_964474355.1 uncultured Spirochaetaceae bacterium
ATCGACCGTTTCGCACCCGCCTCCGACCTGGCCTTTCGCGTGATGTTCAGCCTGATCTTCCTCGTCGCCGGCGTCGGTCACTTCATCCAGAGGGACGTGATGCTCGCCCGGCTCGAGGCGGCGCCGCTCGGCCACCTCGCAACGCTCTTCGGCCCGCCCGAGCTGCTGATGACGTTCAGCGGGGCTGCGCTGGTCGCTGGCGGTGTGGCGCTCGCCGCCGGTGTCCTGACGCAGTGGGCGGCCGCCGGGCTGTTCCTGGTCCTGGTGCCGATCACGATCACCACCCACGTCGGCGACCCCGGCCACATCGGGCCCCTCTTCAAGAACGTGGCGCTGCTCGGTGGCCTCATCCACTTCGCCGTGCGAGGGGCTGGCGCCCTCTCCATCGACGCACGCAGGGGCGCCTGAGGGGCGACACAGGCGCCGATCGGGGCGCGAGAGAAGCCCACCCCCCAACCGCGCGGGCAGCACCCTGACGCCCTCCTGATGCCCTGCAAATACCTGATTGATATAGGGAAACATTTACAAAAAATTCGATCTTCCTTTTTCCTTCCATTCCGGTCCCGTCTGTGGTTGAACTGTCCTGGAGCGCCCTGCGCGAGGCCGCGGGCGAGCGCCTGAACAGGAATGGGAGCGGAATCGGGATGGGCATGCGAAGCAGAGACAGCGGTCGCCGGGCGGCCGTCGCCGCGATCGGCCTCGTCGCCAGCCTCGCGCTGGGGTGCGGCGAGATGACGACGCGGACGTGGATCACGATCGACCAGGAGGCCAGCGGCGGCTACGTCGAGTTCGGGCTGTTCCCCGACCAGCCGGCCACGGAGTACGCGATGAAGCGACTCCAGGGGGGCTTCCTCGTCGAGGTCACGCTCAACACCGCCGACCTCCCCGGCCCGATGAACGGCCAGATCGAGCTGAAGGACGTCCGGATCGCCGGAAAGGTCGCCGGCCCGATCGGCAAGCTCTGCACCTTCGGCGATCCGACGGGGTTCTCCGGCGGCCCACTCGTCGTTGACGTGCTCGGCGGCACCGCCGAGTCCTCGATGTTCCTCGACGCCTTCGCCGCCACGGAGATCAGCGACCTCCTCGGGCTCGGCACCGTCGACTTCGAGCAGGAGATCGACTTCGACATCGGGGCGGCCTTCGACATGGTGGCGTTCTTCAACGCGTTCCTGACGGGCTCGGCCGATGGCCTCTTCAACACCGAGTCGACCATCGCGAGCGTCATGAGCATTCTGGGCATCGAGGCCGACTTCGCGATGAACACCGTCGTGACCAATGGTGCACAGCCGCCGGTCTTCGACGCCGACATGCTGGCCTACTGCGGCCCCTACTTTGCCGGGCAGGGCGTCGGCGACACTCACCTCGAGATCCTCAACGTCAAGTCGAGCTACCTGCGCCGCGCGGGCAGGGACGAGCCGTTCGATCCCGCAGTGATCCCCCTCGCCGAGCTCGGCGCCGGCCCGGGCGACGTGCTGCAGATCGCGCCCGTCGGCACGTACGCGCCCACCATTTCGCTGCGCGACGGTGTCGAGACGAAGCTCGGTGCCGTCTTCAGCGCGACGGACGAGGTGCTGCCCTCGACCGAGCTCTTCCGCATTCCGGGCGCCATCGAGGCTGGCACCGACATCGCGACCTGGCCCAGCATCGTCTGCTTCTTCGGCATCTGCGAGGACCGCGGCGGGGACGACATCCTCCAGGACTTCCGCGTCGATCCGCAGGTCACGATCACGGTCCCGCCGGGCGCCAACTACCTCGTCGTCGCTCCGATCGACGGCCTCCGGCTCTACGGCGACAACACGGGTCTCGGCTTCGGAGTCCAGATCGACGTCGTCTCGCCGTAGTTACCTCGACCATGGATCCCCTTCGACGCGCAGGACTCGGCGCCTTGGTAACGGCGTTGCTTTCCTGGGCGCCGCCGACCTCGGCCCAGGACGTGATCGGCCCGGCGTTGGTCGACTGCACGGTCTCACCCGCGACGCTCGACGCGACCGGCGGACCTGCAACCGGGACATGGACGTTGCAGGCAACCGACGATCTGTCCGGCGTCGAGACCGCGGCCATCCTGTTCGTCCATCCGGTCTTCGCCACCCTGCTGTCGGCGGACGTCGACGCCACCCATCTCATTGCGGGTGACGCGCTCGACGGGACCTGGTCGACGACCTTCGAGGTCCCGGAGTTCTCGCCGTCTGGCAGCTGGGGCGTGTTCCTGTTCTCCCTGACCGACGTCGCCGGCAACACGACGTCGGTGCCCCCCGCGAGTCTCCCCGCGTCGTGCGGCTTCGACGTCGCATCGCTGCCCGACACCGCCCCCCCGACGCTCGCCGCCCTGTCGGCATCGACCGGCGCCGTCGACGTCACGCTCGGCCCGGCCGCGATCACGCTGACGACCGTGCTCGAGGACGACCGCTCGGGCGTCGATCACGCCGCCATCACGTTCGAGAGCCCGAGTGGGGCCGAGAACGTGGTGGTCGACGTCGAGAGTGGCCATCTCGTTGCCGGCGATGCGCTCTCGGGCACCTACACGGTCGGGTTCGAGATCCCGCAGCTCGCCGAGAACGGCACGTGGAACGTGGCGTCGGCGCGCATCGTGGACGCGTACGGGTACGTGACCCAGCTCGACGGCGCGTCTCTCGGCATCCCGAACCCGCCGACCATCGACGTCACCAGCACCCCCGACTCGACGCCGCCCGAGCTCGTGTGGCTATCGGCGACGCCCGAGATCGTATACCTCGGTGCGTCGCCCCCGAGCGTCACGCTGCGCGCCCGGATCCGCGACGATGTGACCGGGCTGGGCGTGAACGGCATCCTGCTCGAGAGCCCGGTCGAGGGTGTCATCGAGGCCGTGAGCTTCGACGAGAGCAACCGCGTCAGCGGCACGGCGTTCGATGGCATCTACCAGGCGACGGTGGTGTTCGACGTCGATGCCCCGACCGGAGCCTGGGTGCTCAGCATCAGCGTGGCCGATCCGGCGGGCAACGACGTCCAGTACTCGGGCGGACAGATCCCGGGCCCGGCGCAGATCCAGCTGGTCGCGGGGGATCCGCCGCCTCCGGTGGTGCCGGTCACGGGGGCGTTGGGCGCCGGCCTGATCGCGCTGCTGATCGTTGCGTCGGGCACCCGCCGCAGCGCCGGCGATCGCAGCACCGCGCGATAGCAGCACCGCGCGATAGCAGCACCGACGTCGGCGAAGACGCCGCGTGCTCGTCACAGCCCCCCGACGAAGTCGCTGCGCGCTAGGCGCGCTCGCCACGCCGCCGCAGGCGCGACAGCAGCAGCACTCCGGCGCCGAGCCCGAGCAGCAAGCTCGGCTCCGGCACCGGAATCAGGTCACCGCCGCTCGAGAGCGCGTGGGTCTGACCGCCGAGGTAGGCGTTGCCGGGCTCAGCGGCGTCGTAGTAGATGTTCTGGCCGTTGCTGCTGATCGAGCCGACCTGCCCCACGCCGTCCTCGAGGTCGATCACGCGCACGTAGAGCGCGCCACCCTGCAGCACCAGCGACTCGCCGGATGCCAGCCCGAGCTCGCCCCAGGCGAAGTTGTCGACGAAGCCGTCCGGGGTCGCGCCCAGGTCCTGTCCCGCGTGGCGGAGCACGTGCACCCCGTCGCCCGAGGTGAGGAACTCGAGCCGCGCGAGGGTCGTGTCCCAGGCTGCACCCGGATCGTCGAGGAGCAGATCGCCGGTGAACGCCAGTCGGCTGTCCGCGTCCGCGACGACGGTCCCCTTCTGGCTCACCACCATGTAGAGGAAGGCGTTGTCCGCGTCGGTGCTCACGTACTGGCCGCGATGGGCGAAGCCGCCGGTATACGCGACGCTCGTCTCGGCGGCATCGACCAGCCCGTTGTTGGTCACGGCGCTGTCGACCACGCGGGCGCCCTCGCCGCCGAGCAGCAGCTCTCCGTCGTTGGTGATGCTCACCGCGACCAGGCTGCCACCGGTGTACTCCAGATCGCCATGGACCTTGTTCCAGATGCTCCCCGCCGTGAACGAGCCGCCGGCCAGGACGAGCGCCGAGTGCGAGTTCAGCAGCTCGCCGATCCGCGTCTGCCCGTACACCGTGGCGGTGCCGCCGCTCTGCACGAAGTCGCCGACGCCGAAGCCGCCGAGCACCAGCGTGCCCACGTCGAGCGTACCGGTGCCCGAGAGCGCGTAGGTCCCCACGCTGCCGCCCCACACGCCGATCTGCATCAAGCCGGCGACGTCGTTCGTGCCACCGCTGTGATCGATGTAGGCGTCGCCGAACGAGCCCACGTACGCGCGCGTCGACGAGAGATCACCGCCCACCAGCTCGATCGTGCCGTTGCCACCACCGAGGCTGCCCACCACGACGTCGCCGCGCACCGTGTTGACACCGCTCGACTGCGTGAGGAGCCCGATGTCGTCGCCGCCCACGAAGAGGTTCTGGCACTCCACCGTGCTCGTGCCAGAGAGCTCCCAGGTGCCGTTGCTCCCTCGCAGGAAGCTCACGACGATGTCGCCCGCCACGTCGATGTCGCTGCCGTCCTGCACGAGCATGCCCGTGCCGGCGCCGCCGACGAAGAGCTTGTTCGACACGATGCTGCCGCCGTCGCTCAGCTCGTAGCGGCCGTTGCCCGATCCCCAGATGCCCAGGCTCACGTCGCCGGGCACGGAGAGCGCGGCGCCCGAGTGGCGGAAGACGCCGGTGCCCCAGGCGCCCACGTACACGTGCACTGCGGACAGCTGCGCCGCGGGCGAGAGCTCGAACGTGCCGTTGCCGCTGCCCAGGTTCCCGACGTTCAGGTTGCCCGTCAGTGCGACGTTGCCATCGACGTGGCGGAACGTGCCGATCCCGCCGTTGCCGACGAAGAGATCGTTGGCCGAGAGCTGCGCCGAGGTCGACGTCTCGTACGTGCCCACTGCGCCGTTCAAGTGGCCGACGACCACGTCACCGCCCACGGTGCTCGTGCCGCCGAGGTGGCGCAGCGTTCCGGTGCCACCGACGCCGACGAACACCTTGTTCGCGAAGAGTGAGCCCCCGACGTTCAGGTCGTAGGCGCCCTGCGAGCCGCCCCAGAAGCCCAGGTTGAGGTCGGCCACCTGGTGCGTTCCGGCGCCGCTCACCGCCATGGCGCCGCGGCCCCAGAGGCCGACGTTGTGCTGGCCGGCGTGAAGCAGATCCTGTCCCAGGAGCACGATGGCGAGTCCCGACCCCACGGAGTCGAAGTGGACCGTGCCGTGCTGGGGGTTCGTGAGGCTCGTGTAGGTGACCCAGAGCGTGTTGCCAGCGGGGGCCCTGACCCAGACGAGGTCGCCGACGCCCGGCACCGTGTTTGGCCACCAGTTGCCGGCGCTGGCCCAGCTTCCGCTCCCACCGAACCAGGTGATCTCCGCCGCCGGCGCGACCGCGGGCAGGAGCAGCGCCGAGAGCACGAGCGCCAGCACGCGCACACGCGATGCTGGGCGCCATCGTCGGCGAAGGGGATGGAGGTCACTCCGGGAGCCGTTCGTGTTCGTGAGGGTCATGACAGCCTTCCGCTTCGTTCAGCTGATAACGGGCCGCGCCTCGGGCGGCGAACGGGCGAGCCGAGACGAACGCAATCCGCGCCGCCAGACTCACTCCCCGCTGTTATCGCATTTCGGAAAAAATGAATCATCCAAAAACCGACACCGATCGCGAAAATTCCGAAAAACGGCTTGCCCCGATTCGTAACCATCTGATCTGATTGCGATTTGACGGGACTGAGGGTCCCGGCAGGGCCCCGGCCCGGGGCGCTGGCCTAGACTCCGAGCCCGGGCGAGTGGCTGCCGGGTTCAGGAAGAGAGCGATGAGCGGCTCCGACGAGTCAAACGATGCGGGCGAGACCGCCCCGACGGAAGGCGACGCACCGAGGCGACGGCGCGGCCGCCCGGCGACGCCCCCCGACGAGCTGCGCGCGCGCCTCATCGACGCCGCCGAGCGCTGCTTCGAGCAGACCCCCTTCGAGGACGTCGGCATCATGGACATCGTGCGCGAGGCGAAGATGTCGTCGCGCTCGTTCTATCGATTCTTCGAGAACAAGACCGAGGTGGCGGTGGCGCTCGCGCGGGAGCGCGCCGAGAAGTTCGTCGGCGACATGCAGCGCATCGTCGACGAGTCCGACAACTCCCTCGAGGTCGTCAACCGCATGCTGATGACGTACTTGCGCGACCTGCCGATGGTCGTGGCCGATCTCCAACGGGTCCCGCCGTCGGCGGGCGCACGCATCCACGAAGTCGTCGACGAGTACCGCCAGAAGATCTCCGAGGTCGTCGTTCACGAGATCACACGAGGGCTGGGTCAGGGGCTCGTGACGAGCCTTCCGGACCCGATGAGCGTGACGCTCGTCATCGCCGGCATCGAGGGCCTGTCGATCCGCTACAACACGGAGAGGCGCCGCGAAGACCTCGTCGCGCTCCATCCGCAGATCCTCAGCGCGATCCGTAGTCTCTTCGCCGAGTGGATCAGCGAGGATCAGAAGATCCACTGACCCAGCACAGGCCAGCCCGATGACCCAGCGCACGACCGAACGACGCATCCTCGACGGATCGATGTGGTCCGACTTCTGCAAAGCGCTCGAGCGAGCGGGCGACCAGGTGCTTCGGACGGAGACCCCCGCCGACGTCTTCGACCGCGCCGAGGGCTACCGCTACCTGACGCGCCTGCTGCGGCTCGCACTCGAGAAGAACGTCGAGTTTGCTGACCCGCGCTTTCCCGCCTTCTACTCGCTCTCGCACGAGACGGCGAAGATCGGCAACGACAACCCCGACAACCACTACCTGAACTGCGCCGTGAGCGGCCGCTACACCTACCGGATCCGGGGGCGACGCGGCACTGCGCCCTACCTCAGCATCGAGACCAAGGCCGGCTCGTACGGCACGACCGGGACGATGGAGCCCACGGGCCACATCGAGCTCGACGACCTCGAGATCGCGCCGGATGGGACGTTCGAGATCACGGTCAGCACCGAGCAGGCGAGCCGAAACTGGCTGCCCATGAAGCCCGAGACCGACAACCTGCTCGTGCGCCAGACCTTCGAAGACCGTGCGCGCGAGACGCCGGCACAGCTCACCATCGAGTGCCTCGACGCCGACGGCGAGAACGTGCTCGACCCCGCCTCGTTCGCCGCCGCGCTCGAGCGCGTGCCCGCGTTCGTCGCCGGCACGGCCGGCCTCTTCATCGACTGGATGGACCGGTTCGGCGCGCACGTGAACGCCCTGCCGATGAACGACCAGGCCATGTGCCTGCGCGCGGGGGGCGACCCCGCGATCACCTATCACAACAGCGTCTGGCGCCTCGCCGACGACGAGGCCCTCGTGATCGAGGTCGACGCCCTCCCCGAGTGCCGCACCTGGAACTTCCAGCTCTCGAACTTCTGGATGGAGAGCCTCGACTACCGCACGCATCGCATCTCGGTGAACGCGCACACGGCGAAGCTCGAGCCCGGCGGCGGCGTGCGGATCGTGGTCGCGCACGAAGATCCCGGCGAGGCCCATCCCAACTGGATCCAGACCGCGGGGCACCGGCAGGGCGCGATGCTCTTCCGCTACGTCGAGGCGAAGGCGACGCCACCGATCCGCACGCGCGTCGTGAAGCATCGGGAGCTGACTTCGTGACCGATTGGAGTCCCGACACGCTCGTGGCCGAGGCGCGCGCCGTCGACGGCCTGACCGACTTCGGCAACGACACGTACCTGGAGCCGCTCGAGAAGCTGGCCTGGTCGCTCGAGCACGAGGCGCGGCTGAACGCCGTCGGCGAGGCGGTGCTGCGCCAGCGCGTCGTCGACATCCTCGCGAACCAGCTGCGGGTCGAAGAGTGGATGAAGAGTCACCCCGAGATTCTCGAGGAGGAGATCTCGACACCGCTCGTAGTCGTCGGCCTCCCGCGTACCGGCACCACGATGCTCCATCGCACCATCGCCGCCGACCCGCGCATGTACGCGCCGCTCTGGTTCGAGACGCGCTTCCCCTGCCCCGCCCTCGACTGGAGCCCGGCCGGTGTCGACCCGCGCGTCGTCGACGCGAAGGCCGAGGTGGCGGCGATGATCGAGGCCAACCCCGACATCCTCTCGGTGCACCCGATGGACGCGATGGGCCCCGACGAGGACATCATGCTGCTCGAGCAGAGCTTCTACAGCTACACGCCTCAGGCGTTCGCCCACGTGCCGACGTTCGATGCGTGGCTCGAGGCGCAGGATCACGGCACTGGCTACGCCTATCTGAAGAAGCTGCTGCGCTTCCTGCAATGGCAGAAGAGGCAGGTCGGCATCGAGGCCGATCGCTGGGTGCTCAAGGCGCCCCATCACCTGCACTTCATGGATCTCGTCTTCGAGACCTTCCCCGACGCGAAGGTGGTGCAGACGCACCGTGATCCGGTGGAGACGATCCCTTCGCTCGCGAGCATGACGAGAGAGCTCCAGGTGGTCTACAGCGACCACGTCGACCCGGCGGAGATCGGCCGCACCTGGGCCGCCAAGTTCGCCCGCGGCATGAATCACACCATGGACGTGCGCGAGCAGATGGGCGACGAGCGCTTCCTCGACCTCTGGTTCCGGGACACGGTGAGCCAGCCACTGCGAGAGATCGAGAAGATCTACGACTTCATCGGCATGGACCTCAACGACGAGGCGCGCACCGAGATGGAAGAGTGGATCGACTTCAACAAGCGCGAGACGCGCCCGCCCCACGACTACACGCTCGACGAGTTCGGATTCACCGAAGCGGGCTTGAAAGCACAGTTCGCCCGCTATCGCGCGCGCTTCATCGAAGGCGCGGGCTGAGAGCGGGACCCTCGAGAGGCCTCGGGCCCCGACCTCGAGGGGCACGTCCCCTTCACCGAGCGACGGGAGCAGTCGCCTCGATGCGGCTCGCGTTGGCGGCCATCAGGTCGAGCCAGTCGTCTCCGCCGGAGCGCGCGCCTCCCGGCGCGAACACGATGACGCGCACGCCGAGTGCTGCGAGCCGCGCCTCTGCATCGGGATGCGGCTCTCCCTCGAAGAACATCCACCCGGCGGGCTCCTCGGCGAGCAGGCCTTCGAGCCGGTGCCAATCGGCTTCGTCGGGCATCACCTCCGGCTCCCAGTGAAGAGAGCGGCCGCTCAGCTGATAGCGTCGAGCGAGGTAGGCGTAGACGGGATGCGAGAAGAGGACGGGACGTCCGGCAAACGGCGCGAGCGCCGCAGCCAGTCGCTGGTCGAGCGCACCGAGCTCGGTGTCGAGCGCCTCGAGCCCCGTGGCGAAGTCGGCCGCCGCATCGGGACGGCGCGCAGCCAACGCCTCGCCGATCGCCCGCGCCTGCACGCGCGCGAGGCGGGGGTCGAGCCACGTGTTGAAGTCGGTGGCCGCGTGCGTGTGCTCGCCCTCCGGTCCGTGCCCGTGGGTCACTGCATCGGAGGCCACGAGGATGTGCTCGCCGAGCCCTGCGGACGTGTCCACGCGCCGGTCGCCCGGCAACGTCGCATGGGCCGTCCACGCAGCGAACCCGGCGCCGTTCTCGACGATCAGGTCGGCGGATTGGAACTCGGCCACGATCTCGGGCGGGGGCGACCAGTACGCGGGATCCACCCCATCGGGCGCAG